>JAUSCR010000033.1 GCA_030651175.1 Dehalococcoidia bacterium | reverse complement strand
GTGCCGAAGTCGGAGGAGCTTCCCCATACGCCAATGAGCAGGTACATGGGGACCACCGCCAGCTCGTAGAAAAAGAAGAAGAAAAACAGGTCTTGCGACACAAATACGCCGAAGACCCCTGCCACCAGAAGGAGGTACAGGACAAAGAAATCCTTGGGGCGGTGAGCAATGTTCCACGACACCAGGACTCCGCAGATGAAGACGATACCCGTGAGCAGCACCATGAGGACAGAGATGCCGTCCACGCCCAGGCTGTAGCTGATGCCCAGCACGGGCAGCCATTCGAACTGCTGGGTGAACTGAAAGCCGCCGGCATGGTGGTCGTATGAGATAAAGGTGTAGACCGCCAGGAGACAGGATAGGGCGGCCACCCCGGTGGCGCACCCGCGGATGAGGCCATGCCGAAGCCCTGGGACGAACATCAGCCCCACCCCACCCACCAGGGGCAAGGCTATCAGGATGAACAAGACCCAGTCGTTCAATCGACCATCCCCCTGCCCCCTTCCTGCCAGGAAGGGGGTCTAAGATAATATCTGGGGGACACCCCCAGTCCCCCGCCAGAGTCCCGACAGGTCGGGACTCTGGACTCCTATTTTTCTCGGCACCTCGCTAGATAATCTTAGGAATGACCAGCCACCAGAACAGGGCTACCAGCACCACGCCCAGAACCATAGCCAGGGCGTAGTTGTACAGCATCCCGGACTCCAGATAGCGGATGCGGAACCCCGCGTTCCGGACGGTGTAGGCCGTGCCGTTGACGGCGCCATCGTTTATGACTACTCGGTCGAACAGCGCCACCAGGCCGGAGAAGGCAAGCACCACCCTGTCTATGGCCCACTGGTAGACGCTGTCCAGGTAGTACTTGTTGACCAGCAGGCGGTGCAAGGCCCCGAACCGCTGGATCAGCGGCTCAGTGGATATGGCGCGTCGCCCGTAGATGGCGTATCCCAGGCCAAGCCCGCCCAAGGCGATGACCACCGAGACGGCGGTCAGTCCTAGATTCAGCTCGAACTTGTGCTTACCCATCGTCAGGAAAGAGATGAATCCTTCGTAGCTACCCACGCTCAGTGCTATGTACCCCACGCCGACGGCCCCCACAGCCAGCACAAGCAGGGGCAGTGTCATTGACCTCGGCGCCTCGTGGGCGTGCTCGTTCTCGTGCTTCAGCTCGCCCCAGAACACCAACAACGTGGCCCGCGCCATGTACAAAGCGCTGAGGAACACAATCCCCAATGTGACTACCAGGAAGATAGGGCTGCGCCCGTGGAGCACAGCCAGCAGCACCTCGTCCTTGCTGAAGAAGCCGCTGAGGAACGGGAATCCTGCCAGGGACAATGCTCCAATAGCGAAGGTGTAGGCCGTAATTGGCATCCGGTGGCGTAGCCCGCCCATCTCCCGGATGTCTGTCTTGTTAGCACCGTGCATAACGCTGCCCGCACCCAGAAACAGCAGCGCCTTGGCGAAGGCGTGGACCAATAGGTGGAATATGGCTGCGCCTACGCTTCCCGCACCCAGGGCCAGCATCATGAACCCCAAATGGCTGATGGTGGAGTATGCCAACACCCGTTTGAGGTCTGTCATCACCAGGGCCATGGTGGCCGCTATGCCAGCGGTGATAAGGCCGATGATTGTCACCACCAGCAACGCTGCGGGGGCTGCCTCAAAGAGCGGGAAGGCCCGGGCCACCAGGTACACCCCGGCTGCCACCATCGTTGCGGCGTGGATCAGCGCGCTGACGGGCGTAGGGCCTTCCATGGCGTCGGGCAGCCACACATGGAGTGGGAACTGCGCCGACTTGCCCATGGCCCCTATGAATATGAGAATGGCCGAGAGGGTAGCGCTGGAGTGGGTGAGCAAGCTAGGCTCCCCTGCAACCAGCTTGTCAGCCTCGGCAAATATAGCCGACATCTGGAAGGTGCCAGTGGCCTTGAACAGGATGAGGATGCCTATAAGCAGGCCCACATCGCCGATGCGGGTAGTAATGAAGGCTTTCTTGGCCGCTTCAGCAGCGGAGCGGCGCTCGTACCAAAAACCAATGAGCAGATAGGAACCCAGGCCCACCAGCTCCCACGCGATGTACAGGAGCAGGAAGTTGTCGGCCAGCACCAGTGTCAGCATGGCGGCGGCGAACAGGGCGTGGGCAGCAAAGTACCACCCGAATCGCTCCTCGCCGGCCATGTATCCCACGGAGTAGAGCTGGACGAGCAGGGCTACGAAGCTGACAAGGCCCAGCATGACCACCGACAGCGGGTCAATAGTCATGCCCAACTGGATGGCTTTGGCGCCGGAGGCGTCGCCTATCTCAAACCAGGTGCGGTCGAAGGGATAGGTTCCCACGCCCTGGCCCAGAAAGCCAGCCAGCACCAACCAGAACACAGCAAAAGCGCCGCCAATGGCCAGGATGGCCAGGAAAGCGCCCTTGCCAGGCAGATACCTGCCCAGGAGCACTATCAGGCCAAAGGCCGCGAAGCTAAAGGCCGGCGCCAGCCATGCCAATTCCATACCATTTCACCATTTCATCATGTTCAATTGGTCCACGTTAACGGAGCCGCGGTTCCTGTACAGCCGCAGGATTATGGCCAGGGCCAGGCCCACCTCCGCTGCCGCTACCGTGATGACAAAGATAGCTATAATTTGCCCCATGAACTGCCCGTGGTCCACAAAGGCGGCCAGCCCGACAAGGTTCACGTTCACCGCATTCAGCATCAGCTCAATGGCCAGAAGGATAAGCACGGCGCTGCGCCGCGCCAGCACACCGTACAGACCAATGCAGAAGAGGCCCGCGCTCAGCACCTGAAGATGCACCAGGGTGATCAATCTCTACCTCCCGCCCGGGCTATGACGATAGCGCCTATGAGGGCCACCAGGAGCAGCACTGATGCCACCTCAAAAGGGATGGCCCACTGGGTGAACAGGGACTGGCCTATCTCCTGCACACCGGGGCCCTGGCGCTCTGCGCCAGCGGGTGTTCCAGTCCGGACAATGGCGGCGGCGATGACGCCGAAGAGGGCCACCGCCGCTATCGCCGCCAGTGGCCACTGGGGATTCTCCATGGGGCCTCGGAACTCCTGGAGACGGGTAAGCATTAGCGCAAACAGCACCACGATGACGATAGCGCCACCATAGATGAGGACCTGCACTAGGGCCAGGAACTCGGCGAATACCAGGAGATAGATGCCGGCCACACCCATCAGCGAAACCAGAAGAAACAGCGCCGCATGTACAATGTTCCTGGTGCCAACCACCCCCACCGCCCCGCCCAACGTCAGAGCGCCAGCCAGGTAGAACAGCACCAGAGACGTCATGCGGGCACCTCTTGTTTGGCCGCATCCGCAGCATCCGCGGCCGGTTTCCAGCCTGACTGCTGCTGGTACTCCCTGCCCATCTTCAGAAGCTGCTCTCTGTTGGCGCGGTTACCTGCGCGGGAGACCACTGAAAGCTCATGCTCGTGGCTCATCAGAATGGCGTCGAAGTTGCATACGTCCACGCAGATGCCGCATACAATGCACCGGCCAAAGTTTATCTCGAACTCCTCCACAATCTTGCGCCGCTTGCTCTTCCCCTCTTTGAACAGGGGGTTGTCAATCATGGTGGCGCTCATGCACTGGGTGGGGCAGTAGCGGACGCACACCATGCAACCAGTACAGTAAGGCTCGCCCACCTTCTCATCCCAGGTCAGCACGGGGAACCCCATGAACCGCGGAGCCACAGGCAAATGCTCCTTGGGGTATTGGGCCGTTACCACCGGGCGAAAGAACTCCGCCAGCGTTGTCATCAGCCCCTTCAAGTTACCTAGCATCGGGCACCTCCGTCCTCCGGTACGCCCTGGCCCGGGCCAACCGTTCCTCCGCCGTGGCCTTGGCGGGCTGCATGAACTGCCGGTAGATACTGTATCCGACCGCGAAAGTCACCACCAGCGACAACGCCGTCAAAGACCACTTGGGCCAGCCGTAGAACAGGTACACGGCGGTGATGCCGATGTTCAGGAAGGAGAGTGGGATCAGCAGCTTCCAACTGAAGGACATGAGCTGGTCCACCCGCATCCGCGGGAATGTCCCACGGAACCAGAACATGACGAACACCACCAGGTAGGTCTTGGCCACCACCCATAGGAAACCCAGCCACCAAACGTCCGGCATTAGAGGGAAGACCCAGCCACCCAGATACAGGATGGCCACCAGAGCGCCTATGGCAAAGGTGTTGATATACTCCGCCAGGAAGAACACTGCCCAGTGTGCTCCGCTGTACTCCACAAACGGCCCCCCCACTATCTCCGACTCGGCGAAGTAGATGTCGAAGGGTGTGCGCCCCACCTCGGCGATGCCAGCCGTCAGGAAGATGGCCAAGCCCAGGGGTTGAAGCGCTGCGTAGGGAATGGTCCGCTGGCCTTCAACGATGGTGACCAGGTCCATGGACTGCGCAAGCATTGCCACGGCAACCACCGCCAGGATCACTGGAATCTCATAGCTCACAAGTTGGGCAGCCGACCGAAGGCCCCCCAGAATGGCGTACTTGTTGGCGGAGCTCCAGCCCGCCAGGATCAAGCCCGTTATGCCCAAGACAGAAAAGGCGATGATGAAGAGGAGGCCCATAGGCATGTTGCGGATAACAACATCCCTGGCCAGGGGAATGGTGATCCAGATGATGAAGGATGGAGCGAAGACGAGCAGAGGAGCCACCCAGAAGACGGCCTTGTCTGCCAAACCTGGGACCAGGTCCTCCTTCAGTATGAGCTTCACGGCGTCGGCCACTGGTTGCAGCACCCCGTGGAACCCCACGCGCATGGGGCCCATGCGCCGCTGAATGCGGCCCAGCAGCTTCCGCTCAAACCAGACCAGCGACAGTACGACCACGGATAGAGCTGTGAGGAGTCCAAGGATCTGGATGGCTACTACCAGCAGGTCCAGCCCCTTCATCGGTCCACCTCCCCCAGGACTATATCCAGGGAGCCCAGGATCATCACGCTGTCGGCTACATAGCAGTCGCGCATCATATGCCTCAAGGCCATTAAATTGCAGAAGGAGGGCGGACGTATCTTCACCCGGTAAGGCTTTTCCCCACCATCGCTTACCAGGTAGACGCCAAAGTCCCCCCGTGGGTTTTCGGCATGGACAAACAGCTCACCTTTGGGGGGACGGGCAATGCGGCGCACCTGCGCCATGGTAGGCCCCTGGGGCATCTTCTCCAGGGCCTGCTCGATGATGCGCAGGGACTGGTACATCTCCTGGATGCGGACGTAGTAGCGGTCCCAGCAGTCGCCGCGGTCCCCCACCGGTATATCGAACTCCAGGCGGTCGTACACCAGGTAAGGCTCTGCACGGCGAACGTCGTAGGGGACGCCGGTCGCGCGCAGGTTGGGGCCTGTGAGTCCCAGGCCGATAGCTGTCTTGGCATCTATGGTGCCAACGTCCCTGGTCCTGGCCAGGAGCACCTCGCTGAATGTGAGCAGGCGGTCAGCCTCTTCTACGCCCTCGCGGATCTCCCCCAGCAGCCAGCGTATGCGCTCCGAGAAGTCCGAGGGAACGTCGTCCTTGACGCCGCCGACTCGGAAGTAGTTGTGCATCATGCGCGCTCCGCTGACCGCCTCGAAGAGGGACTGGATGCGTTCCCGGTCCCGGAAAGCGTACATAACAGGGGTCATGGCACCGGCATCCAGGCCGAAGGTGCCGTAGAACAGCAGATGGCTGGCCACCCGGTTCAGCTCACAGAGGATAA
>JAUSCR010000032.1 GCA_030651175.1 Dehalococcoidia bacterium | reverse complement strand
GCGGGCTGGATTTTGTGCCCCGGCTGGACATTGAAGCCCAACTGGTCCGTTACGCCACGCCGGCGTCGTGGAACACCATATCCCTCTACTTCTCCGCCTTGGAGCCTTCTCTGGCATCGGATGAGCAGGCAGAGGAACAGGTGCTGGCCCTGCGGCTTATGGAGACGCTGGAAACTCTTCAAAGTGACGTGCAGCAGGTGGAAAGGGGCATGGAGCGCCTGGCGATGGCCCTTGGAGAAGAGATGCCCAGAGAGTCCGCAGAGCTAGTGAACCGCTTCCGCCGCCTGAGCCGGGCCAGGACAGCGGAGGATGCCCTTCAAAGGGCGCGGCAGCTCTTCGGATCACCCCAGGGGTTGGCGCAGTCCATCACCAGGTACAGGCCACTGCGCCAGGCCGCCTGGATGTCCAGCCTCCTGGCAACTACTGCGCGCTATCTCCAGCAGGCGCATGTCCCGGATGAGCTTCGGAGCCTGTCCATGCAACGCCAGACCCTCCAGGCCATGCTTCACATGAGTGAACTGACCGCCGCCTTCTCGGCCCAGGCGATACGTGAGACGATAGACAGCTTCTTGGAAGAGTACCAGCGGGCCTACATCAGCCAACACGATGGCCACCGCCACACGCTGGCAGCCATGCTCCGTAGGCTTCATGACACCGCCACAGAGGTCAATGCTCTGGAACGGCTGAACTCCATTCCTGAGCTAGGGGAACCCCTGGGAGCAGGGGCGCTGGAGCAGTTCCATCGCCTGACGGCCGGCTTGACCCCCTGTCCCAGACCACCCAACAGGCTCTCTTTGGGAAGAACTCCCCGGTGCCGTGGCTGTGGATTGGTGCTGGGCCAGCAACCACCCTCGGAGGAGATAGCCTCCGTAGTCCAGGAGATTGAGGGCGCGCTGAAGGAGCAGAACCGGCGACTGAGCGCACTGGTAGTCCATCGCATTCTTCGCGGGCCCATGAACAGCCACATGGCGCGATTCATCAATATGGTGCAGGCTAGCAACGTCTCTGGACTGGTGCAGGTCCTGGACGACCAGATTGTGGCGTTTCTGCGGGAGGTCCTGAAGGGGCCATGATGATACTCTTAGGGCTGGGCAACCCAGGACGTTCTTACGCCAAAAGCAGGCATAACGTAGGCTTTTGGTGCGTGGAGAGAGTAGGCCGCCAGCATGGCATTCCCCAGGACAAGCGCCTTCGACACGTGGTGTTGGGGCAAGGCCATATCTTGGAGAAAGATGTGGTCCTTGCGCGGCCCCGCACATACATGAACCTTAGCGGTGTGGCGGCCAGGTACCTGGTGGACCGCTTCCACATACGCCCGCAGGAGTTGCTGGTGGTATGCGATGACATGGACCTTCCGCTGGGGAAGCTGCGCATACGGGCGGAGGGAAGCTCCGGGGGACACAACGGCCTCAACTCCATCATCGCCGAACTGGGGACCCAGCAGTTTCCACGCCTGCGCATTGGCATTGGCCGCCCCCAGGAGCAGGGCGCCATCTCATTTGTGCTGGGAACTTTCACACGCCAGGAGGCGGAGGTGATGCGCGAGGCGATGGAGCGGGCTGCGGAAGCGGTGGTATGGACTCTCCAACATGGCGTGGAGTCGGCCATGAACGAGTTCAACTAGGTGCAATCATCCCAAAATGGTGTCCACGTTAGGAAAGATTGTGCAAATCCCTTCTCCCCTGGCGGGAGAAGGCTAGGATGAGGGGGGTTATTACTCCGCTCGTGGTGAGCCTGTCGAACCATACGAGCGGAGTAGGTTCCAACTTATTACCTTGATAACCATGGCTGCGGTACAAACACAAGCAGGGATTTTGAGATAGGTTGATGAAACTCCACGTTGCCGCAATCCTGGTCATCATGGTGGCGATGCTTGCCTGCGGGCCAGAGCAGGCAAGCATCGCCACGCCTTCAGCTACCGCTCCGGCCTTCCAAACGGCAACGCCGACTGTTACCTTTGCTCCTACGCCCACGCCCATACCCACAGCTACGGCGACTGCTGCCGTTGCGCCCACCCCCACTGGCACACCAACGGCCACACCCACGGCTACGGCAACGCCCACGCCTAAGATAGACCGCTCATTGCCCCCAGACCTGGACCTGTACGCCTTGGCGCAGCGGCTGGTGTTGAAGACCCGGGAGCCTATTCCACGGGTACTTCCCATACCAACAGAGAGCTACAAGGAGGGAAGCAGGGATACGTTCAACGTTACGGATATTGCGGCAGGCAGGGTATACCAGGTAAACGCCACGCTGCGTCTTGTGACCAATCATGCCTACTGGTACGTGGACGACAACGTCACATTCGACATAAAGGCGTTGACTGGCTCTGCCAAGGTCTTTGAAGAGAAGATACGCCCAAGGATCACTCAGGCCCTGGGCAACTACAATGCTTCTGAGGCGGGCAGTAGCACTCGGCTCACCATTCTTCACACGCCGTTGCGAGGAGTGGCTGGCTACTACTCTGCATCAGATGCATACCCCAAGCAGGTGCATCCCTACAGCAATGAAAGAGAGATGCTCTATATGGACACCGCCGCCCTTGCTCTGGGCAGCGACAGCTACCTGGGGACACTGGCCCACGAATTCACTCACTCCCTCCAGTTCTGGGCTGACCCCACGGAAGAGACCTGGGTCAACGAAGGACTCGCTGAGTTTGGAAGAATGATTGCAGGATACCCTCCTGCCTTTGAAAGGAGCTTCCTGGAGTCCCCTCAAACCTCCCTCACTGTCTGGCCAGTGGTCTTGGCCGGTACCGCAGTCCACTACGGCGCTGCCAGCCTGTTCATGGACTACCTGGCCGGCCGGTACGGAGCCGATAGCCTGCGCTTTCTCATGGAGGAACCCGCCAACGGCGCCAGGGGCGTGGATGCCTACCTGGCAAAGGTGGACGCAGGCAACAGCTTCCAAAGCATCTTCGCCGACTGGGTCGTGGCCAACTACCTGGATGACCCAGCCGGTGGTATCTTCAGCTACCCGTCAAGGGGTGTGCGGGTGGCAGTCGGCGAGGTGGTGAATCCAGTGGGAATCGCCACCCGCCAAGTGCCCCAGTACAGCGCCATCTACCTGGACATGCCTACGCAGACCCCACGCGTCACCATGCGGTTCCAGGGGCAGAAAGAGGTCCCTCTCTTTGCCCAGGACCCGCCAGTCGCCGGCTCATGCTGGTGGAGCAATGGTGGGGACTCCATAGACACGACTCTCACCCGTCGCCTCAAGCTCCCATCGGTAAGCCGCCTCACTCTGGACTACTTCGTGTGGTACAGCCTTGAGAAAGGGTGGGACTTCGCTTACGTGGAGGTCTCGGCGGACAACGGCGTCACCTGGGACCTCTTGCAGGGAGAGCACACCTCCCCGAAAGATACAGGCATCAACGCCTACGGCCCGGGATACACCGGCAGCAGCGGCGGCTGGCTTAGTGACAGGGTGGACCTGACGCCATACGCGGGGAAAGAGGCGCTCCTTAGGTTTGAGTACGTGACAGATGAATCCATCCACGGGCCTGGCCTATGCGTGACAGGCATCACCATTCCGGAGGCTGGCCTCTCTCCCGGAGCCGCGGATGAAGACGGCGCATGGGACGCCCGCGGGTTCATCCAAACCAACAACCGTGTGCCCCAGTCCTACGTGGTGCGGCTCATCGAACAGGGCGCCGAGACACGGGTCAGGACCATCTCCCTGGACGAAAACCAGGCTGCCACCTTCACCATTGACGGGCTTGGAGACCGCGTGAAGCGTGCCATCCTGGTAGTGGCGGGAGTGGCGGACTACACCACACTGCCCGCCTCTTTCCAGCTAGAGGTGGTGGCGCCGACGAATCCTTAGCAGCCCGTTTTGTTAGCTGAGCCTATCCCCAAAATGATGCTTTTGGGGCAGATTCCCTGCTTGAACAACCGAGGCGTATATGCCTGTGCCAAATTCGCATGGCACATAAGTCTGGGATGGGGTTGAGAGCGATCAACCACAAGGGTTTTCCGAACAGACTCTAGTGTCATGAGTCAGAGATTCGCAGAATAACTCCATGGGGGTGCAGGGGGTATAGCCCCCGCCGGGGCCTGGGGTGTCCCCGGAATCTTTCTTCTCCCCCCTCTCCTGCAGGAGAGGGGCTAGGGGTGAGGTATCCGCCATAAGCAAGGTTATGAGGTTGGGGCGCAACGGCCTGGACTTATTAGAAGGATTAACAACTCAGGACTCTAGCAGGCTGCGGAAAAATGGGGAGTGCAGAGGGACGAAGCCCTGGAGCCTGCCCTGAGTGAGCCGAAGCCCTGAGCGAAGCGAATGGGGAAGCCGAAGGAAAGGGGGATGGTCGCCCCGACGTGTCGGGGTTCAGCACCCTGCTAGGCCAGATACACCGACCGGGCCAGCTTTAGGAACATGCTCGGCAATGGTTCGGCCCACCGCAGCAGCAATGCCCCCAGCAGGCTTCCCGTGGCTCCAACGGCTGCGCCTCCCAAGATGTCCAATGGGTAGAACACCCCAGCGTAGACTCTGGACAGGGAAAAGACGGTAGCGATGGCCAGAAGAGCCACACCTATTTTGCGATTATACAGCGCCACCGCCACGCCAATGGCGAAGCCCACGGCGGCTGGGTTGGCAGGGAAAGAGGAGTCCACCGGCTTGTAAAACAGGAGGGATGTGGGCAAAGTGCTAAATGGCCGTGGCCGAAAAGGGAGAATGTGGTCTATCACCTCTATGGCCAGGTTGGCAAGGGCTAGCCCCAGGACTGCCGTCATAACACCCCGCTGGTTGCGCTCCCTTGCGGTGGCTGTGGCGCCATGAAACCATAGCCCCACAAGCGCCAGTGCGAGCATTACAGGAACAAGGTAGTCGCTGACCACCCACTGGACTATGGTGTCCAGCCAGGGAAAGTGGCCTACCCATGAGTTCAACCAGAGGAATGCTGTTTCATCCGCCCGTTCCAATGTTTCCAACGGTCCTTCATCCCCTTGAATAGAAGGCGTAGATAGCTGGAACTCCGCAACGCCTCCACACCATTTCCGGCGGCGTTGGCTCCCAGGGACCAGTTGCGCACTGAGGAGAGAATAAGTACCAGGGCCAGGGCTGCTCCTGCACTAACGGCGAACAGCAGGGTCTGCTCGTTGCCATCAAGCCCGCCTCCGGTATCCGGCAGGTTCCTGGGCTTGGATGTGAAAAACCAGGTGAACGCCACCACGGTCAGCGCCGCACCCAGGAGAATGGACAGGCGGCGGCCCACCAGCAGCAAGCCGTGCAGCCGGCTATGCGCGGTGACCACCAGCAGAACGCCCACGGCGGAGAGGAAGACAAAAGCTAGATAGTCCAGGGCAAAATTGGTCATAGCAGTGCTGTGAGGCTTCCCTTCCTTAGGCTGAACATGAGCCGCTCTGGCAGCTAGCAGGGTGATGAAAAACCCTTCCGACCATCCCCCTGACCCCCTTTCCTGGCCAGGAAGGGGTCAGGGGGAGTTCTTCAGCACGCTGCTAGCTGCCAGAGCGTCTAATGTTCAGCCTAAGGGAGGGCGACTTCACAGCACTGCTATGACCGATTTTGCCCTGGACTATCTAGCTTTTGTCTTCCTCGCCGCCCTGGGCGTTCTGCTGGTGGTCACTGCGCGTAGCCGGTTGCACGGCTTGCTGCTGGTAGGCCGCCGCCTGTCCGTTGTTCTGGGAGCGGCGCTGACGTTAGGGGCGTTCAGATGGTTTTTCGCCTCC
>JAUSCR010000029.1 GCA_030651175.1 Dehalococcoidia bacterium | reverse complement strand
GGTGTGTAGGCCGGTTCGCCGTGCTGGCTGATGTCCAGCCCCACAGCCTCTTGCTGCTCTGAAACGCGAAGCCCCATTGTCTTGTCCAATACTTTGAGAATGATGAAGGTTACCACAAAGGCCCAGACCCAGCTAGCTAACACGGCCACAATCTGGTTCACCAACTGGCCGGGGTTCCCGTAGAAAAGGCCATTCACTCCACCTACGGCCGCGGTTGCAAACAGGCCCGTGGCCAGAGCGCCCCATGTTCCACCGACACCGTGACACGCCCACACATCCAGAGAATCGTCCACTTTCGCCCGTTGGCGCAGCCGGGCAGCCAGGTAGCAGAATACCCCCGCTCCTATGCCGATGAGAATGGCAGACATTGGCGATACCCACCCGGCGGCGGGGGTAATGGCCACCAGGCCTACCACGGCGCCGGAGGCGGCCCCAACCAGGCTGGGGGCACCCCCCCGCCACCAGCTCATGGTCATCCATGCAAGAGCAGCGGCAGCAGCGGCAGTATTGGTGGTGACGAAGGCGTTGGCGGCAGCGCCATTGGCGGCCAGCGCGCTGCCAGCGTTGAAGCCGAACCAACCGAACCAGAGAAGGCCCACACCCAACACCACAAAGGGGATGTTGTGCGGCACATCCGGCTCTTGCCCAAAGCTGCGCCGCTTCCCCAACACCAGGGCCGCAGCCAGGGCGCTGACACCAGAGCTAATGTGGACAACTGTGCCGCCGGCGTAGTCCAGTGCCTTGTTGGCGTAGCCCGCCGGTATGTTTGCCGGGTCGACTCCAAGCCCAATGAGGTTCAAGTTGCCCAGCCAGCCACCGATTCCCCAGACCCAGTGGGCTATGGGTACATATACCAACGTTGACCAAAGGACAATGAACACCAGGAATGTCCTGAACTTGAGCCGTCCCACCAGCGCGCCGGTGACCAGGGCAGGTGTGATGATTGCGAACATCATCTGGAAGGACATGAATGTAAGATGAGGGATGGTGCCAGCGTAGTCGGTGTTGGGGTCTACGCCCACGTCTTTCAGGCCGAACCAGCTAAAGTTGCCGATAATGTGGCCGAGGTCCGGCCCAAAGGCCAGGCTGTATCCCCACAAGACCCACACAACGCTTATCAGCGCCACTATTATGAAGCTGTGCATGATGGTGGCCACGACGTTGGTGCGTCCTGCCAGCCCAGCGTAGAAAAAGGCTAGGCCAGGCGTCATCAAGAGCACCATCGCCGACGAAGTCAGAATCCAAGCATTGTCGCCGGTGTCAATCATATCTCACTCCCTTCTGGTAACAGGTAAGCATAGCTACCTCCCGTTTCCCAGTCCATGAATATGGTATGGGGGTTAGTTTGAATGCCAAGTGTTACCGGCATGTTGCGGAGAGGTTAACTACTTGTTACAAGAATCACAATAGGTGCGGAGCCTGGCCGGGCTATGCCTGCCGGGCTGGCGCATCCTGGGGACGGAACCGATACCCTACGTTCCACACAGTCTCAATGTAGGTCAGGCCGGTGTCTTCAATCTTGCTACGCAACCGCCTTACGTGGACATCCACCGTACGGGTGCCCCCAAAGTAGTCGTACTCCCATATCTGGTTCAGCAGTTGCTCTCTGGTAAAGACACGCCCAGGGTTGGAGGCCAGGGTGCAGAGGAGCTGGTACTCTTTGAATGTCAAGAGAACCTTTTTCCCTCGGTTGAACACCTCGTACCTGTCCAGGTTGATGCGCAAGTCCCCCGCCTCAATGTTCTCTCCCTCCTCTACCACATCCGGGCTGGCGCGTTGTCTGGCCTGCCGGATCCTGGCGGTAACTTCGCCCGCGACAGGAGGCACAACAAAGAAGTCGGCAGCGCCCCAGGAGGTGGTGTACTTGGCCAGGCGGTCAACTGGTAGGCCGCAAAGTAGGGGCAGGTGAAGCCCCTGGCATCGCTCCGCCGCTGGAAGCAGCGTACTCCGATCGTCCGTACCCAGGTCTACTAAGACCGCGTCCAGGGAGCTAGCAGGACCGGTGTCTGGCAGCGATTCCATGTTGGAGGCAAGGGTATAAGAGATTTCCTCCTCCGCCAGCCTCTGAAGGAGCGCAGCATTGGGCTCTCTTTCGGCAGTTATCAGCAAAACGTTGTACATAAGCCGCAGCTACTCCAGGATAGTGAGGGTTAGTATACCAGAAGTCCCGGCTTGGCCCGTTTCCAGCTATACGTACAGAGCCACCAGGGCAAACGCTAACACCACCACTCCGATGTACCCATTGACATTGAAAAAGGCGGTGTTCAACCGGGAGAGGTCTCTGGGCGATATGATGGTGTGCTCGTAGATAAGCAGCGCAGAAGCCAGCGCCCAGCCTACGTAGTAGGGGAAGCCAAGTCCCATCCACAGCCCCAGGGCCAGCAGCGACAGAGATGTGGCCAGGTGCATGGCCCGGGCCACCCAGAAGGCCATTCCAGGCCCGAACCGCCGCGGAATGGAGTGGACTCCATGAGTACGGTCGAACTCGATGTCCTGGCAGGCGTAGAAAAGGTCGAACCCGCCCACCCACATGGCCACGGCGAAGGCCAGCACCACTCCCTCCAAAGGCAATGTGCCGCTGACGCCTATCCATCCCCCGGCAGGGGCTATGGCATCGGCCCAGCCCAGGGCAAAATGGGTAAGCCAGGTAAACCGCTTCACGTAGGAGTAGCCCACCACCGCCACAGCGGCCACCGGCGCCAGCGCCAGGGCCAGGGTGTTCAGCATGCCCGCGGCAATAACAAAGACCGCCAGAGATACGGTGGCCATGGCCACCATCTCCTTCCTATTCAGAGCGCCTGTGACCAGCGCGCGGGATGCTGTGCGAGGGTTCAGCCGGTCCTGTCGAATGTCTATGACTCGGTTGGCGCTCATGGCCAGGGTGCGGGCCGCCACCATAGCCACGGTGATCCACAGAAGCTGCCACCATGTGGGCAGGCCCCTTGCCGCCAGCACCATGCCCATGTAGGCGAAGGGCAGAGCGAATAAGGAGTGTTCGAAGCGTATTGAGGCCAGCAGCAGACGCAGCTTGGCTATGGGACCGGAACCTTTGGCTTGCGGCAGCGGCGTGGTCATGTTACTTCCCACTCATGGTGAGAGCTTGTGAGGGAACCGTCATTGCGAGCCCCGATTCATCGGGGCGTGGCAATCTGGGGTGGGGTTTCCTCGCAAGCCGAGTCCAGGACTTGTTCACAAGCTCTGAGCCTGTCGAACCGCATAAGCGAGGTCTACTCCCCCACCACCGCCCTGGCCTCGATCTCTATCAGCAGCTCCGGGCGGGCCAGGCCTGACACGAATACCAGGGTAGATGCAGGCGGCCTGTCGCCGAAGAACTCGCCCCGCATCGCACGCAGGGCGGGCATCTGGTCCCGGCTCACCGTGTCCACCACGTACATGGTGATGGACATTATGTCTTTCTTGGAGCCTCCTGCCGCCTTTATGGCCGCATCCAGATTGGCCAGCACCTGCCGGGCCTGGGCCAGCACGTCTCCGCCTGCCACGCTACCGTTCCCGTCCACTCCCACCTGCCCGGCTATGAACACAAGGTTGCCCGCCTTCACCACGTGGGTGTAGCCCGCGGGCCGGGAAAGGGAGTCAGGGTTGATGAACTGCTTGGTCATAACACGCTCCTAAGTATGAATTGGTGGGCCGCTCGCGTCGTGCTCCGTCAGGATTAGAACCCCAAGAACATCAGCCTTCGGCCCTCTTGCCCTAATGCCTGAAATGCCGCACCCCGGTGAACACCATTGCCAGCCCCAGCTTGTCGGCGGCGGCTATGACCTCTTCGTCCCGTATGGAGCCGCCAGGCTGGACCACAGCGCTGACGCCCGCGGCTGCTGCGGCCTCCACGTTGTCGGCGAATGGGAACATGGCGTCCGAGGCCAGCACTGCACCCTGCGCATGTTCCCCGGCTGCCTGGGCCGCCAGCCGCACGCTGGTCACCCGGTTGGGCTGGCCCGCGCCCATGCCCAGCAGCCTATTGTCCCTGGCAATGACGATGGCGTTGGACTTCACGTGTTTGCAGACCTTCCAGGCAAAGGCCATGTCCTCTAACTGCTGTGGTGTGGGATGGCGTTCCGTCACAACCTTCCAGGCGGCAGGGTTTTCCTCAAGCTCGTCGGGGGTCTGCACCAGGAGGCCGCCCACGACCTGCCGGACATCCAGTCGGGTCCCGGGCAGGCGTTGGACATCGGGGACAGCCAGCACTCGCAGGTTGCGCTTTCGCTTGAGCACAGCCAGCGCCTCGGCCTGGAAGTCTGGCGCTATCACCACCTCATAAAAGATCGGTGACAGAGCCTTCGCCGCCTCTTCCGTGACCGTCCTGTTGAAGGAGACGATGCCACCATAGGCGGATACTGGGTCGCCCTGGTAGGCGCGGCGATAGGCCTCAGCTATGTCCTGGTGTATGGCCAGGCCGCAGGGGTTGGTGTGCTTGATGACGGCGACGGCTGGTTCCTTGAACTCCTGGACAGCGGCCCAGGCGGCGCTGGCATCCACCCAGTTGTTGAATGACATCTCCTGTCCCTGGAGCTGCCGGGCAGCGGTCATGCCCCACGCGCCGGTCACCGGGGCGTAGAGGGCGCCCTTCTGGTGCGGGTTCTCGCCGTAGCGGGTCTCGTACAGCTTCTCCAGGCCGAAGGTCAACTCTTGCGGGAATACCGAGGTCTCGGCGCTGGATAGGTAGTGGGCGATGGCAGTGTCGTAGAGGGCCACGTGCTGGAATGCCTTGCGGGCCAGGCGCTGGCGGTCATTCATGCTCAGTGAGCCGGCGCGCAGTCTCTCCACTACCGACGAATAGTCCGCGGGTTCCACCACGACCACAACGTGGGGGAAGTTCTTGGCCGCCGCTCGTATGAAGCTGGGGCCGCCAATGTCAATGTTTTCCAGGGCATCTTCCAGGGTGACGCCAGCCTTGCGAACCGTCTCCCGGAAGGGGTACAGGTTGCCTGCCACCAGGTCAATGGTGTCTATTCCGTGCTTGGTCAGCTCTGCGCGGTCTCCCACGTTCTCACGCCGTGCCAGGATGCCACCGTGGATTTTGGGGTGGAGTGTCTTGACCCGTCCACCCATGATCTCCGGGAAGCCGGTGAGGTCGGACACCTGCTGGACGGACAGCTTGGCCTTGGCAAGTTCGCTGTAGGTGCCGCCTGTACTTACCAGCTCGTAGCCCAGGCCGACCAGGCCCCGCGCGAACTCCACAACGCCGGTCTTGTCGTAGACGCTAATTAGTGCTTTCAACGGAAAACTCCTCTCGTGCCCAGTCCAGATTACGACTTATGAGAAGCTCGGTCATCTTTGCATGGTGTGTGTTCTTCATTGGAATCGCCCGCGTATCGAAGCCATGCCGCTGGGCTAATATCTGCACATCTTCCGTATTATCGTAGGTCATCAAAAAGTCACCAGTGAGTGTTTCGGCGATTCTGAATAACTCTTCGTGGTCTAGTTTGTGGTGCCGATAGAGTCGTGTCCCCGCTTTCTTGCCCGCCGCAGTATAAGGAGGATCTATGAAAAACACGGCATCCGAGCGTTGTGCATTCTCCTTCAACACCTCCAGCCCATCGCCTTCGATAAACCGTATCCTGTCCTTGATGGCTACTATTCGGAGAATGCGCTTTTTCAATGTGTCAGGATACCAGCGCGACTTTATTCCTTTCCCGTTTTCTCCGTATTTGATAACTCCGCTTCCAGGAGCCATGATTCCGCCGTGGTTGACCCTGTTTCGTAGAAGTGTTTGGAAGGCTTTATCTTTCTTATCAAGGTTGGTCTTGACCAACTCTACCTGGACGGATTCTGGATTGACATCAAACGTGGTGATCCTATGGGTCAACCATTCTACGTCGCCTGCGAGAATAGTTTTCCACAGAGCTGCTACCTCATCATCCAACTCTACCAGAGTGACCACCTGGGCTAGGTTTTCAAAGGCGACTGTCAGACCAACAATAGCGCCGCCAGCAAAAGGTTCTATCAGTTCGCTTGGTTTGGTCGGGCGGCTGATAAGCCATTTTCGGATATGTGGAACTAGCCAAGTTTTGCCGCCTGGATAGCGGAATGGACTGCGCTGTGGCACAGAGGCCACGTTCACAATGCTTTCGTTTTCTTGGTAACTGGGAAGAGATAGTTGAACCATTGATTTATAGCCTATAGAAGGATGTCTATCGTTGGTGCATCTGGGGGATTTTCGCCTTCTAGCTTATCATCAAGCTTATTCTGAAGCTGATCGATAAAGTCTTGCTGTTCTCCTGGTTCCGATCTGGTGATCAGGTTGAGAGAAGCTTCAAACTGAGTGTAAACTGTTTTGTGGTGGTGGAGTAGGTATCTGTTTTGTCTGCCGTCTCGTCTCAAGTCATAGATTAGCCAGGCTATATCCGCCCCTGCTTCATCAGTTTCTTCTAGTACCGGAAGGGTGTCGTAAAATCCTCTATTGAGCGCCACTGCTATTTTCTTGTTCCATGCGTTGAGGATGCCCCCCTTGTAGATCAACTGCGGAGCGAGCCGCTTTCGAGACGATGAAAGATAGTCTGGGCGCGGGTAGTTTGTTTGCTGCGTCCAATCCATGTTACTACGTCTAGCTGGATCCTCCATGTAGTGCTGGAAAGGACGGCGTACATTGCCAGTAATGTAGACACCTTGTATTTCAAGCGCGCCGAAGTCAACAACTCGCCCCTGATCGTTGTAGGCCACCAACACAATGTCAATGTTGCCAGCAGTCTTCCCGTATTTGTCCTTCAGCCGAACTTCGGTCAACGAGGTCCATGTTGCCCCAGCAGGAAAGAGGAAAGTGGCGGCATCTTCTGCAATGATCCATTCCTGGCGAAACCTGATCGGACAGGTGATTACAACCTCATCGTCATCGTAAATGCTACATACTCCGAGAGGATCGTTAGCTTTGTCCTTTGTGCAGTTTGGCACCTTGTTGTTGAACGGGCAAAGTTTACTCCTCCGGTATCTGGCCGCCTCTCTCGAGAGGTTGTCAGTGGGAAACCCGAAAACCTCGGCAAGTGGATGAGTTGGCATTCCCTATCTCTTTCTCAAGCTTACAGTGTCAAACATGGGCGGACACACTTACCACCTCCCCCACCACCCACGCCTGCGGGAGCAGGCGTCGCACCTCTGCGGCGTGCTCCGGAGCACACATCAGCACCATGCCCACGCCCATATTGAACACGCGCTCCATCTCCTGGTCTGGTATCTCGCCTCGCTCCTGGATTATACGGAAAATCGCAGGCACCTCCCAAGAGCCGCGGTCTATGTGGCCCGCCAGCCCCTTGGGCATGGCCCGCGCCAGGTTGTCAGACAGGCCTCCGCCGGTGATGTGGGCCATGGTCTTTATGAGGGGCAGCACGGGTTCTAGCAGCGGCCAGTAGGCCCGGTGCGGCTCCAGCAACGCCTCACCCAGGGTGCGGCCCAGCTCCCGATGGTACGCCTTCAGCGAAGATTGGTCCTCTTCCAGGCCGAAGGCGGCGCGCACCAGGGAGTAGCCGTTGGTGTGCAGCCCGCTGGATGGCAGGGCCAAGAGGGTATCCCCTTCCCGCACGGTGGAAGGGTCCAGCAGCTTGTCCCGCTCCGCCGCTCCTACCATGAATCCCGCCAGGTCAAAGGTGCCTGGGAGGTAGACGCCGCGCATCTGGGCCGTCTCGCCGCCCAGGAGCGCGCATCCCACCTGGCGGCACGCCTCGGCGATGCTCTTGACGATGGCCTCCATCTGGTGGGGCACCAGCGTCTCCACGGCGATGTAGTCCAGAAAGAACAGGGGCCTAGCGCCTGTGGCCAGGACATCGTTGACACTCTGGTTGACCACGTCGTAGCCCAGGGTGTCGAACCGGTCCATCCAGATGGCCAGCTTCACCTTGGTGCCAACGCCGTCGGTAGTCGCCACCAGCACGGGGTCGCGGTACCCCTGCAAGTGGAACAGCCCGCCGAAGAAGCCAATGTCGCCCAGCACCTGTGGGCCAAAGGTGGAGCGCACGTGGGGCTTGAACAGTTCCTTGACGTGAGCCGCTGCGTCCAGGTCAACGCCGGCGGCGCGGTAGGTGGTCATAACGTAGCTTCCTTGAAGTTATGTCCGCAAGCATTCATTAAGGTTGGGGCATGATATGAACTTCTTGCATGGGGAAATCTTTCACATTGGCAGTAATCAAGGTAGCCCTTTCTTCAATAGCTACCGAGGCAATTAAGGCGTCGGTGATATGTAGGGTCACTCCACTCCTGGCCCAGTCATATCTTAGCCTACCAGCGGTTTTGGCGGCCTCGCTGCTAATGTTGGAGAATTCCAAACCGTGAATGAGAAGGTCGGCCTTGGCCCTATCCTGCGGACGAAGGCCAGCGTACGCTTCTGCAATGCTGATGCAACAGACGCCAAGCCGATGACCGGCTTGCCCTAGAGAGGTCAGCAAGTCAATTACACTTCGCCGTCCGCGAAGATGGTCGACGATGGCTGTAGTGTCCAGAAGGTACTGAGTCACTGCTTCACCTCTCCAAACGTTCGTCATCCCGCTGGCGCATGTCATGCACCCAAGCAGCGACCTCTTCAGAAGTAGCCCATTCGGGATAATCCTCAGCAGAGAGGATACCTGCCGTCGCCGCCAGAGCCGCCAGTAGATTCTCTCGCCTCAGCTTCTCCCGCACCGCTTCCCCCACAAATTGGCTCCGTTTACGCTTCCCGACCAAAGCGTCTACTTCCTTTACCATCTCTTCTGGGAGGATAAGGTGGGTTCGCATCTCATTACCTCGTGTCCCACAATATTTCACACAAAGTATACCCATAGCGCGTGGGCGCTGCAATCAGGCAATGAGAAATAAGGATCTGGGGGATACCTCCGGCTTTGTCGAGATGCCGACTCCGTCGAGGACGCTCGACAAGGTCGGCGCTCGACGGAGTCGGCATCTCGATGAGCAGAGCATCATCGGACCCCAGACCCCCAGCGGGGGCTTCGCCCCCTGCACCCTGATTCAAGGATGGTGCGGCACTCCATGCATGGGAAAGAGATAGCTTTTACGGACGCTCCAGGGCCAGCTTGTCCATTTCCAGTTGCACGGGGATGGGGTACTTGCCGGTGAAGCAGGCGGAGCAGAAGGTGTTGCCATTACTCCCTACGGTCTTCAGCAATCCCTCCACGCTCAGGTAGCCCAGGCTGTCGGCGCCGATGAACTGGCGTATCTCATCGATAGTCATGTTGGCGGCTATGAGCTCCCGCCGGGTGGCCATGTCCACACCGAAATGGCAAGGGAAACGGATAGGCGGCGCGCAGACGCGCATGTGTATTTCCGTAGCGCCGGCCTTGCGCACCATGCCCACCACATGGGGGGTTGTGGTGCCCCGGACTATGCTGTCGTCCACAATCACGACGCGTTTGCCGCTGATCACCTCTGGCAGAGGGTTGAACTTCATCCGAACGCCCAGCTCCCGGAACCGCTGGTCAGGTTCAATGAACGTGCGGCCCACGTACCGGTTCCTCACCAGGCCATCGCTGTAGGGAATGCCGGACTCCTGGGCGAAGCCCACGGCGGCGGCTGTAGCCGAATCAGGAATACCAATAACTACGTCCGCCTCTACCGGGTGCTCCCGAGCAAGCTGCCTGCCCATGGCTCGACGGGACAGGTATGTCAGATTGCCCCCCAAAAGGCTATCCGGGCGGGCGAAGTAGATGTACTCGAAAACGCAGGGAGCCGGAGGAGGAAGCTCGCCACGATATGGCACGGAGGTGAGGCCCCTCTCATCTATGATAACGGTTTCGCCTGGGTCCACCTCGCGCAAATACTGGGCACCCAGGTGGTCCAGGGCGCAGCTCTCCGACGCGATAACCCAGCCGCCGTCCAGCTTGCCCAGGCAGAGGGGGCGGACGCCGTATGGGTCGCGAATGCCCACGAGGGTGTCCTTCGTCAAGACCGCCAGGGAGTAGGCCCCTCGTGCTCGGCGCATCATGTAGCCGACCTTTTCTGGCCACTCCTCGCTGGGCGCGTAGGCCAGAAGGCAGGCCAGGACCTCCGAGTCGGTGCTGGAGGTGAAGTTGCAGCCCATTTCGCTTAGCTCTCTGCGGAGCTCCTGGGCGTTGATGACGTTGCCGTTATGGGCCAGGGCCAGCTCAGTTTCACCGTTGCGTACCATAATAGGCTGGGCGTTCTGGATACGGGTGGACCCGGTAGTGGAGTAGCGCGTGTGGCCTATGGCGATGTGCCCTTCCAGGCGCTTCAGGTCGCTTTCGCGGAACGCCTGGGACACCAGGCCCATGGATGTGTAGTGGTGGATGCGTTTGCCCGTGGCTGTAGCAATTCCCGCGCTCTCCTGGCCTCGATGCTGCAAGGCGTAGAGGCCGTAGAAAGCGACCTGGGCTACGTTCTGCCCTGGAGCATACACGCCGACTATGCCACAGGCCTCGTGGAGGGAGTCGTCTTCCACCGTCTCCGCCCTTTTTTGGGGTTCTGCAAACGGCGTCAAACATCACCCCCGGGCAAATTGCGTGATTATTATACCCCGCCATTCATGGAGGGTCAAACGAACCGGCTGCTCAAAAATCGGAGTCCAGAGGGGCGAAGCCCCTTTGGTGGGGGACTGGGGGTATCTCCCAGATATACTTCTCACCCCCCTTCCTGGCCAGGAAGGGGGCCAGGGGGATGGTCGAGGGAGTTGTTCATCGCCCTGCTATGTCTCCAGCAGCAAGAAGAACTCCCGGTTGCCTGCGTCTCCCAGCAAGGGCGAGGGCGTCAATCCCCGCAGCCTGAAACGGTGGTGCGTGGCCCACACAATCAGCCGCGCCAACACATCCGCATGGATGGCGGGGTCGCGCACCACGCCCCCTTTGCCCACCTGGCGGCGTTGCGCCTCGAATTGGGGCTTCGCCAAAACTATCATGTGCCCGCCGCTCTTCACGTGTTCCGCCACCGAAGGCAACACCTTGGCCAGCGAGATGAAGGAGACGTCCACAGTGGCCAGGTCTACCATCTCAGGCAGTTCAAATGAGTATCGGGCGTTCACCCGCTCCTTCACTACGACTCTGAGGTCCTGCCGCAGACGCAGGTCGAGTTGGCCATAGCCCACGTCCAATGCGTAGACACGGGAAGCGCCGTGCTGAAGGAGGCAATCGGTGAAGCCGCCCGTGGAGGATCCTACGTCTAACGCTGTCGCCCCTTCCACCTTCAAGGCGAACGTCTGAAGAGCGTGGGCTAGCTTGATGCCGCCCCGGCCTACGTAGAGCGGCGGCATCTCCACTTCCACTTTGGCGCCTCGGCTGACCAGGGCACCTGCCTTATCCACCAGGCGGCCGTCCACCGTGACCTGTCCAGCCATTAAGAGAGCCTGGGCCCGCTGCTGGCTCTCCGCCTGGCCGCGTTCCACCAGCAGCAGGTCAATTCTCGCTTTTTTGTCTGGGCGTGGCATGGCACTTACCTAGGATGGCTTCTGGTTCCAACCAGCTTTGCACAAGATGTTACCTCTAACGCCCTCTTGGCGCTACTGTCGCTCAGGTGTCCATATAACCTGCCCAAACTGGGATGATGGCCCGTTTGACACTCCGAAGGCGGCTACGTATAATGGCTGCACTGGACAAGTTACGTAGATGCCTAAGCGAACCTACCAACCCCACAGACGCCATCGAGCACGCGTGCACGGCTTTCGCTCCCGAATGCAGACCGCAGGAGGGCGTGAGGTGCTGCACCGAAGGCGCTTTAAGGGTCGGCACCGGCTGACGGTATAGTCCGCTGCGTCCCGTACAGCGTGCCTCCCACCCATCCATACGCCACCCTTGGGGCCAAGACCGCCGGCTCAGGAAGAGGGCAGACTTTCAGGTTCTTCTGAGTGAAGGCAAGAGTTGGGCCAACCGGTTGCTAGTGCTGAAGGCGCGGCCAAATGGGATGCCCACCAGCCGGGTAGGATTCTCCATTAGCAAGCGGGTGGGCAACGCTGTGATACGGAACCGCGTGAAACGTAGACTAAGAGAGGTCGTTCGCCAGGCGGATTTGCAGGATGGCTGGGACATGGTGTTCATTGCTCGCGGGCCAGTGGCTCAGGCAGACTTCAATCAGGCGCAGGGAGCTGCGTACGAACTGCTGCGGAGGGCACGGGTGCTGTGCGACGATATGAAGGAATCCGAATGAAGCAGCCTGCTCTTGCCCTTATTCGGTTGTACCAACGGGCGTTTTCACCCTACTGGCCCGCCGCGTGTCGCTACTCACCCACCTGTTCTGACTACGCCTATGAAGCTGTCCTGCGCTACGGTGTTTGGAAGGGTGGTTGGCTGGCGTTGCGGCGGCTTGCGCGTTGCCGGCCTCTGGGAGGTTCCGGCTATGATCCTGTCCCCAATCTGGAACACCTTCCCCGTCCGGGTGCTCAGGTTAACAGCTCCATAGACCCTGAAGACCTGGCTATTGGGGAAAACTGTTCGGTAGCGTGAAGAGTTTCCTGGAGCGTCATTGCTAGAAAGAACATGGGGATGGCCGGTTTGTAAGGCAATCCCATTTTGTACGCAGGTGTAAATGAAAGCATCCTCTCTGCTTCTTTTGGTAGCCTTTAGCTCGTTACTCCTCGTAGGTTGCATAGGTAGTAGCCAGTTTGCCGCCACGGGGGGTTGGGCAGCGCCTCTGGTTTCCGGCGAGACGGTGTATCTGGGCTCCCGGGAGGGCAAGCTGCTTGCCATGGACGCTACCACAGGAAACCGGCGGGTCAGTTTCCCTGCTGATGAGAAGGAGTCGCTGAAGGGTATCTACGGTACTCCTGCGCTGGCCGATGGCATTCTGTTCGTGGGGGACTACCAGGGCAAGCTATACGCCCTGGACGCAACGAACCTCAATAAGCGGTGGCAGTATCCTCAGGATGAGAGCAAGATCGGCCAGATAGTCGGCGGACCCACTGTGGCCGGCGACCTGGTTATCTTCGGCTCCTCAGATAAACATTTGAGGGCACTACTGAAAGATAAGGGCGTACAGGAGTGGGAGTTCGCGACAGAAGGCATGGTGTGGTCCACGCCCACAGTGGTGGGGGACACAGTATACGTGGGTTCCTTGGGCCACCACGTCTATGCGCTCTCCCTGGCCAATGGGAAGCCCAAGTGGTCAGCCCCTTTTGAGGCAGGTGGAGCCATAGTCGCATCACCCCTGGTTGCGGATGGCAAGGTGTTCTTTGGCTCCTTTGATCGCGTCTTCTACGCCGTGGACGCCGCCACGGGCAAAGAGGCGTGGCGCTTTCAGGGGAGTGCCTGGTTCTGGAGCAATCCGGTCACAGACGGCAAGCGTGTTTACGCCGCCGCCACGGATGGCAAGGTGTATGCCCTGGATATGAGAAGCGGCGCCAAGCGGTGGGAGTTTAGCCTGGGTAGCTCCACCATTTCTGCTCCTGTGCTGGTGGGAGACAAGATAGTTGTCACCTCGGACGCCGGCTTCATTCAGGTCCTTTCCGCCGAGACGGGGGCGCAGGTCAGTAGTTTCAATGTTGGGGCGCAGGTCAGAGCGCCGCTGACGGCCCGGGATGGGATAGTCTACATCAATGCCATGGACAATAGGGTGTGGGCCTGGCGGGTGACAGGTAGACAGGAGAAGGTGTGGGAGATCAGTACCGTCACAAAAGAGTAGGGCCAGGCTAAAACTCATGGAATTCATCTCGCTGCTTTGGAATGGACTGATATTCGACCCCATGTTGAATGGGCTGGTGCTGTTGTACGCAGTGACCGGCCGCAACTTCGGCATAACCATCATACTGTTCACGATTCTTATACGTCTGGTTACACTGCCCCTGGCCCTGCGACAGATACGCTCCACCCAGAAGATGTCGGCGATCCAGCCCAAGCTTCAGGCCGCACAGAAACGGTATGCCAAAGACAAGGCGCGCCTCTCTCAGGAGACAATGCGTCTTTACAAGGAAGCAGGGGTGAACCCCATTGGGTGTCTGGGCCCGATGGTGATCCAGTTCCCAATATGGATTGGCCTTTACCTGGCTATAGTCCAGGTGCTTCCCACCAACCCGGAGTCTCTGGCGGGCCTTGCCAGCCATCTCTACTCTTGGATACCCGTGGTTCACAAGGTTGTGCCTTTGAATAGCATGTTCCTGGGTTTGGACCTTTCGACCCCAGGCGCACCTCCACTGAACTATGCAGTTGCTTTCCTGGTAGGCGCGTCCATGTGGGTAATGCAAAAAATGAGCACGCCGCTGTCCGCGGACCCTCGCCAACGCTCCACCAACCAGATGATGCTTTGGATGATGCCTTTCATGTTCGGTTTCTTCACACTTACATTGCCCAGTGGACTGCCGATCTACTGGTTCGTATCCAACCTTATTGGCATAGTTATCCAGTACTTTGTAACGGGCTGGGCAGGCCTTATACCTTCCCGAACCAAACCAGTTGCCGTGGCTGCGGGCGTGGGCGCAGCTCAAGATAACCCAGATTCTACCCAAGACGAGGAGACAGTGAGCAATGGACAAAGTAGAGATGAGCGCCAAGACACTAGAGGAAGCCGTCGAACTCGCCCTAAAGGAGCTCGACGCCGAACGCGCGGAAGTCGCCATCGAGGTAGTTAGCCAGGGCCGCCCGGGCTTCTTTGGCATAGGTGGTGAGGATGCCAGGGTCCGGGTAACTCGGCTCTCGCCTACCGAAAGTCTGGCCTCTCAGGCCATAGAAGCGGTCAACACTGTGCTTTCGCACCTTGAAGTGTCCGCCGTGGCTACCGTCCGTTCCTCTGGCGACGCAGAGATCGGGCCCACCATTGACATTGATGGCGAGGACTCCGGCCTGCTTATAGGCAAGCGGGGTGAAACGCTCAATGCGTTCCAGTTCCTGGTAAATCTGGTCCTCAATCAGAAGAGCCGGGGACATCTCCCCGTGATCATAGACGTGGAGCAATACAAGGAACGACGCAGCCAGGCCCTCCAGACCCTGGCCAGCCGCGTAGCCGAGCGGGTGGTGTCCAGCGGCCGGTCTGTCACGTTGGAGCCTATGTCGGCGTCAGAACGAAGGATAATTCACATGGCTCTGGCCAATCACCCTTACGTTACCACTGAGAGCACCGGCGAGGGCCAGGGCAGGAAGATAACCGTAAGGCTGGGCAAGGGACAGCGGTAGGCGGAGCCGCCTGAAAAGTCAGGAGGGTGCAGGGAACCTCGGTTCCCTCTGGGGGTCTGGGGGTATCCCCCAGATTCAAAACTCCCCCTCTCCGACGCGGAGAGGGGGACACAGGGGGTGAGGTCAAGCTCTTTTGGGACAAGCCCCCAGGAACTGGCACAGGGGATAGTCGCCACGACGTGTCGGGGTTCAGCAACCTGCCAGGAGTACCGCATGCAGGAAGGAAGAGAGGTTCTACGGGCCTACTCGCAGGCGCTGGCCGACCTGGTGGAGCGGGTGGGGGCGGGGGTGGTGAGCATCAACTTTCAGCGCCAGGAGCCTCCGCGCCGTCGTGGCCATGAACCCTGGCAGCTCCAGGGCTCCGCTTCCGGCTTCGTCATTGCTCCCGATGGCTTCGTCTTGACTAACAGCCACGTTGCTCACGGGATGCCCCATCTGGATGTGGCCTTTCCCAACGGCGCTACCTACGGGGCCGAGGTGGTGGGCGACGACCCTGATACCGACATCGCTGTGTTGCGGGTGGGCGCGTCGGGCCTTCCAATGCTTGATCTGGGGGACTCCGACGCCCTGCGGGTCGGCGAGCTTGTAATAGCCATCGGCAATCCGTTCGGACTTCAGGCCACAGTCACGGCGGGCGTTGTGAGCGCCCTGGGAAGGTCCCTGCGCAGCCAGACAGGGCGGCTGATAGACAACATTATCCAGACGGATGCGGCGTTGAACCCCGGCAGCAGCGGCGGGCCACTGGTCAACACCCTGGGCCATGTCATAGGCATGAACACAGCCGTAATCCAGCACGCTCAGGGGATATGTTTCTCCGTGCCCATCAACACGGCCAAGTGGGTGAGCACAGCCCTCATGAAGCAGGGACATGTCTCTCGCGGATACCTGGGCATCGCCGCCCAGACGATGCGCTTGCAACCCGCCAACGGGCAGGGGCAGCTAGGCGGAGGAGTGGACGGCCAGCAGAGCGGTGTTCTCATCTCCGCCGTGGCGTCGGGCGGTCCAGCGGAGAAGGCGGGCATCCAGCAGGGCGACCTCCTCATCCAGCTTGATGGCCAGCCGACTCCCACCATAGACCATGTTCACCGGCTGCTGACGGGCGGAAGCGTTGGCAAGGATTTGCAGTTTGCCGCGCTGCGCCGTGGACAGCGGTTGGAGGGTTGGGTGACGCCGGTGGACACGCCGCCGGGGTTTTAGGGCGGGGTGGCATCTGATACGCGTATCTTGAGATTCCACGGATGAACCATTGCGGGGCCTATGAACTCGCAGTCCTACCCGTGCGGCTCTTACAAAGCTGATGCCTGTTCATCGCTAAGCTAGCGGCCCCGTCACGCTCTCGCCAGCAGATCTCGCAGCTCCTTGACCGCTTGCTGGATGGTGCGAGGCGCAGACTTGGGTATCTCCCCGTGGCGCACCTTCAGGCAGACCAACACGGGGCCTTGTTGCTGAAGGATGCGTCCTACCTCGGTCACCAGTTCCTCTAGATTATCGAACTCGTAGGCTGCGGCGTACCCAGCGGCCCGGGCCATGCCGGCAAAGGATACCTTGCCTGCCGCCGGTATGGGCTGGCCACCCGTGGTGGTGTATACGCCGTCTTCAAAGACAAAGTGGTAGTAGTTGGCCGGCGCTTTGTTGGCCACCGTTGCCAGCGAACCCAGGTTCATCAGCAGGCTGCCGTCGCCGTCTATCACCAGCACCTTCCGCTTTGGCTGCGCCAGCGCAAGGCCCAGTCCAAAGGAGGAGGCCTTGCCCATGCAGCCAAACAGCGGGAAGTCCAGCGAGCGGTCCTGGGAAATGGCGTCCCACTCCTCGCGGGCGGTCATGGTGGCCACCACCAGGGCCTTCTGGCGGTGGGCATGAATGGCTTTGACTGCTTCCAGCGATGGAATCATAGTTATCCTTAGCAGGGTGATGAAGAACTCTTTCGACCATCCCCCTGGCCCAGTTCCTTCGGCCTACTCAGGACAGGCCTGGCCAGGAAGGGGGCAAAAGTTATATCTGGGGGATACCCCCGGACCCCCACCCATTCGGCTTTGCTCAGGGCAGGCTCCGGGGCTTCGCCCCTCTGGACTTCCCTTTTCCGCAACCTGCAAGAGGCGATTCGGAAATCTCTGGCGGCGAACCTATGGGGCTGGGTATCACGATTTCAGGGACTCATGCAGATCGCGCATGGCCACTTGGATGGTGCGGCCAGTGCCCCTGGGCCTGCGACCTATGGGCTCGTTCTGGATTTCTGGCACGACCTTGACGGTCACGAAGACGGGGCCTTTCTGCTTCAGGATGTCCCCGATGCGCAGGCTGAAATCCTCCAACTCGTCGAACTCGTAGGCCGCAGCGTATCCCGCACCCAGGGCTATCTTAGAGAAGGAAATTGTGCCTGAGGCAGGAATAGGCTGGCCCCCAGTAATGGCGTACACGCCGTTCTCCAGGACGAAATGGTAGAAGTTCTCAGGATGCTTCCCAGCAATGGTGGCCATGGATCCCAGGTTCATTTCCAGGCTGCCATCGCCGTCCATTATGATGACCTTGAGGTCGGGCCTGGACAAGGCCACTCCCAAGGCGAAAGAGGAGGCCTTTCCCATGGCTCCGCTAATGGCTACATCACGTGCCGGTAGGTGGCTAGAATCCAGCCACGCTGCGCCGGCGCTCATGGTAGGGATCACTACGGCATTGCCGCGGTGCTTGTTCAGGACTGCCATCATGTCTCGCTGGTTTATCATGGTTCAACCTCCTCTTGACTTGACGCTATCCGCTTGGTGGTGGCAAAGGGTAATACTACGTGTAGGCCCGCTCCTCCTGTCGCTTCCACCTCCCGCCTGGAGCGACAAAACTTTTTCTACGGGTGTGCGATTGGGCTAGCCTCTTCCTTTGGGTCTAGCCGGCCACTCAGTTGGCCGGTTAAACCCGTGGTACTCATCGCCTATGAGCACTGCCACTGGGCGGTTGTTGGCCTTGGCTTCCTGGAAGGCGGTGGAGATGCGAGGCGCATCTTCGTCGGTTTCCACCAGGTAGTAGTTTATGTTCAAAGCCTGCAAGAATGGCTCCGTGAAGCGTGCCGCAGAGTCAGGGGTGACACCGTGGCGAGTCCAGCCTCGGTAGCCGATTATTAGCACCATAGGAAGGTTTAGGTCCAGCGCCAGCCCCCGTATGGAGTCGCCGGACTCAAGCATGCCGGTGTTCTGGATGAGGCAGACGGGAAGCTTGCCTCCCACGAGGAGGCCAGCGGCTATGGCCATAGTCTCGCCCTCCCGGGCCACAGGCACAATGTCCAGGCTAGGATCGGCCTCCATCATCTCGTACAGATAGTTGGTTTCGCTGTCGGGCAGGCATACCACGTGGGTGACGCCGTTCTTCTTGAACTCTTGGATCATCGCTGCGGGACTGAGGATTGCTTGCTGAGAGGTCATATGCCCTCCTGTTACGCTTCCCTATTCCCAGGGGTTGGCCTCCAATCAAGGGTAGGCAATGCCCTGGGCTCGAATACCGGGCCGTCAGAGCGCATTATATGGAGGCGACAGCGGAGGGTCAAGGGCATGGAGGAGCGGGGCATACTCAACGTCATTCGTCCCCGCCCATGCGACGCAAACGGGACGGATGATTGGTGGGTATACCCCCTTGACTAGGGGTGTGCTGGCTTGGTATAGTACCAAGGCAGGTTAAAGGAGAGTGTCTTTGGTGAGCTTCCAGACCTGAACGTAGGAGCATCGGCCAGTGATATCCAAGGCGGCGGCCTGGGAAACCTGGCCGCCGCTTCTTGTACTTTAACAAGGGAATATTTGGGGAAATAGTGCAAGGTTCTGTCCGAGCCTTAGTGTGGGTCAAGCTACTAAGGGCTCACGGTGGATGCCTTGGCGCCAAGGGCCGAAGAAGGGCGTGGCAAGACTGCGATAAGCCTCGGTGAGCCGTCTAGCTGGCGTAGCCGGGGATGCCCGAATGGGGAAACCCCTTCGACCAAAGGTCGATGACCCCTGGCCGAACCCTTAAGCCAGGGGGGGTAAGTGGGAGAACTGAAACATCTCAGTACCCTGAGGAAAATAAATCAACCGAGATTCCCCTAGTAGTGGCGAACGAACGGGGAACAGCCTAAACCTGAGAGGCTTCACGGCCTGGGGGCCCATGTCTTTCAGGTGTTGCAAGACTCATCGGTTCCGACCCCAGTCGGGACAAGGAGTAAGAAACCTCTTCTCTAGCTGAAGGTCTCTGGAACGGGCCATCGTAGAGGGTGAGAATCCCGTAGGCGAAAGAGAGAAGGCTCCTGATGGTGTTCTTAAGTACCGCGGGACACGTGGAATCCTGCGGGAACCTGGGGGGACCACCCTCCAAGGCTAAATACCCTTGGCGACCGATAGTGAACTAGTACCGTGAGGGAAAGGTGAAAAGCACCCCGGGAGGGGAGTGAAATAGACCTGAAACCGTGAGCCTACAACCCGTCGGAGTCCCGATGCAAATCGGGATGACGGCGTGCCTATTGAAGAATGAACCGGGGAGTTACTCAGGCGTAGCAAGGTTAATCTGCTCAGCAGAGGAGCCGTAGCGAAAGCGAGTCCGAATAGGGCGAATAGTTGCGTCTGGTAGACCCGAAACTGGGTGATCTACCCATGGCCAGGGTGAAGCCCCGATAATATCGGGGTGGAGGCCCGAACCCATTATTAGTACAAAAATACGGGATGAGCTGTGGGTAGCGGTGAAATGCCAAACGAACCCAGAGATAGCTGGTTCTCCCCGAAATGCATTTAGGTGCAGCCTTGGAGTTGACTTGCGGAGGTAGGGCACTGGATGGGCTAGGGGGCGTGAGCTTACCAAACCCAACCAAACCACGAATGCCACAAGATCGCACTCCAGGAGTGAGACGGCGGGGGATAAGCTCCGTCGTCGAGAGGGAAACAGCCCAGACCACCGGCTAAGGCCCCCAAGTGCAGGCTTAGTGTGCAAGGAAGTAGGACCGCTAAAACAGCCAGGAGGTTGGCTTAGAAGCAGCCATCCTTTGAAGAGTGCGTAACAGCTCACTGGTCGAGGGGTCCTGCGCCGACAACGTAACGGGGCTCAAGCCTGCCGCCGAAGCCGTGGAATCTCGCGCAAGCGGGATTGGTAGGGGAGCGTCCTGCGTGCAGCGAAGCTTCACCGTAAGGTGGGGTGGAGCGCGCAGAAGTGAGAATCCCGGTATGAGTAGCGTATATGCAGATGAAAATTCTGCACGCCGAAAGTCCAAGGTTTCCTACGCAACGTCCTTCGACGTAGGGTTAGTCGGTCCTAAGCCGAGGCCGCAAGGCGCAGGCGATGGACAGTAGGTCAAGATTCCTACACCACCTGTATCTCGCTTAAAGCAAAGGCGGAACGCGGGAAGGTAGGTGGAGCGCACCCATTGGACATGGTGCGTCCTACCCTGTAGGCCATGCCAGAGCAGGCAAATCCACTCTGGCGCTACGAGCTGAGGGGGGAGGAAACTCCAGGGTCTCCCTGGGGGATTCCACTGATCCTATACTGTCAAGAAAAGCGTCGTTGCTATGGGGTATGGGTGACCGTACCGTAAACCGACACTGGTAGACAGGGATAAACGTCCCAAGGCGGTCGAGAGAACTCTCGTTAAGGAACTCGGCAAAAGGACCCCGTAACTTCGGGATAAGGGGTGCCCATAGGGTGAAACCCGCTAGCCGGGTGGAGCCTGCGTGGGTCTCAGCAAATTGGCTCAAGCGGCTGTTTAACAAAAACACAGGTCTCTGCAAAGAGGAAACTCTAAGTATAGGGGCTGATGCCTGCCCAGTGCCGGTAGGTTAAGGGGAGGAGTTAGGAATCTCGCAAGAGAGACCAAAGCCCTGAACTGAAGCCCCGGTGAACGGCGGCCGTAACTATAACGGTCCTAAGGTAGCGAAGTCCCTTGTCGGGTAAGTTCCGACCCGCACGAATGGCCTAACGACTTGAGCGCTGTCTCAACGAGAGACTCGGCGAAGTTGCACTGCCCGTGAAGATGCGGGCTACCCGCGACCGGACAAAAAGACCCCGTGGAGCTTTACTGCATCTTGGCATTGGACTGGAAACAGGGATGTGTAGGATAGGTGGGAGGCTTTGAAGCCCCGGCGCTAGTCGGGGTGGAGCCAACGGTGAAATACCACTCTTCTCTTCTTCTGGCCCTAACCCTGGATAGGCCAGGAAACAGTGCCTGGTGGGCAGTTTGACTGGGGCGGTCGCCTCCCAAAATGTAACGGAGGCGCCCAAAGGTCCCCTCAAGGCGGATGGAAATCGCCTGTGGAGTGCATTGGCATAAGGGGGCTTGACTGCGAGACCAACAAGTCGAGCAGGTGCGAAAGCAGGGCAAAGTGATCCTACGGTTCTGTGAGGAAGGGCCGTGGCTTATCGGATAAAAGCTACCCCGGGGATAACAGGCTGATCTTGCCCAAGAGTTCATATCGACGGCAAGGTTTGGCACCTCGATGTCGGCTCGTCGCATCCTGGGGCTGAAGAAGGTCCCAAGGGTCCGGCTGTTCGCCGGTTAAAGCGGCACGCGAGCTGGGTTCAGAACGTCGTGAGACAGTTCGGTCTCTATCCGTCGTGGGCGCAGGAGATTTGAGGAGGGCTCTCCCTAGTACGAGAGGACCGGGAGGGACGGACCTCTGGTGTGCCGGTTGTTCCGCCAGGAGCAGTGCCGGGTAGCCACGTCTGGTCGAGATAAGCGCTGAAAGCATCTAAGCGCGAAGCCCACTCCAAGATTAGATCTCCCATCCTTCCCGCAGGGGAAGGAGTAAGGCCACAGGAAGACTACCTGTTTGATAGGCCGCGAGTGGAAGACCTGTAAGGGTTTAAGCTTAGCGGTACTAATCGGCCGAGGGCTTGACCCACATTAAGTCTCGTACAGAACATTGCAGTTCCCAAATGTTCCCTTGTAATAGCGTGAAACCTCCTCCCTGGGGGAGTCCAGAGTCCCGACTGGTCGGGATTCTGGTGGGGGTCTGGGGGTATCCCCCAGATCCGTTCTCTCTCCCTTCTCCGCATGGAGAAGAGGGCAGGGGGATGAGGGCCATCTCATCATCGCGGGGTGGAGCAGTGGCAGCTCGTCGGGCTCATAACCCGAAGGTCGCAGGTTCGAGTCCTGCCCCCGCTACCAGGATTGCACAGAGGAAGGCCCCTGGAAATTTCCAGGGGCCTTCCTCTTTTTATGTCATTCTGAGGGAGTCCAGGATGTCCCTGGCACACCAGCCGCCCTTACGCGACCTCCCGTTTTTGCTGGGAGGCTGACCAGTCTTCCAGCGGCTGGCCGGATGCGGTGAGCAGGGTGGGCCGCTTCTTTTCACGGATGGTATCCGCATCTATGACGCACCGCTCAACGCCCTGGAGTGATGGCAGCTCGAACATGACATCCAGGAGTGTCTCTTCAATGATGGTGCGCAACGCCCTGGCGCCGGTCTTGCGCTTGAGCGCCTCCTCCGCCACGGCGTCCAGGCCGGCGGGGGTGAACTCTAGGGCCACGCCGTCCAGGCTGAGCAGGTGCCGGTACTGCTTGACCAGGGCGTTCTTTGGCTCCGTGAGCACCTGGACCAGCGCCGCCTTGTCTAGCGGTTCCAGGGTCACCATTACGGGAAGGCGTCCTATCAGCTCTGGAATGAACCCGTACTGAAGGAGGTCGTCTGTGGAGACTAACTTCAGGACCTCTGCAACGTCATCCTCCTGCTCTTCAGACCCTTGGGCACGGAATCCCAGGGAGCGCTTGCCCCAGGAGACGCGCTTCTCAATGATCTTGTCCAACCCTTCAAAGCTTCCGCCACAGATAAAGAGTATGCCTTCCGTCTGGATTTTGATGAACTCCTGCTGGGGGTGCTTCCGGCCTCCCTGAGGCGGCACGTTGGCTATGGTGCCCTCAATGATCTTGAGCAGGCCCTGCTGCACGCCTTCGCCTGATACATCCCGGGTGATGGAAGGGTTGGGACCCTTGCGGGCTATCTTGTCGATCTCGTCCAGGTAGATTATGCCCCGCTCCGCCCTGGGGATGTCGTAGTCGGCAGCCTGGATGAGACGGAGGAGAATGTTCTCCACATCTTCGCCGACGTACCCCGCCTCTGTCAGGGAGGTGGCGTCGGAGATGCAGAACGGCACGTCCAGGATGCGGGCGAGGGTTTGGGCCAGGAGGGTTTTCCCGGACCCTGTGGGGCCAATGAGGAGCACGTTGCTTTTTTGTACCTCTACGTCGGCGGAGTGGCCGGTCTGGGTTATCCGCTTGTAGTGGTTGTACACGGCCACGCTGAGTGTTTTCTTGGCCCGCTCTTGGCCGATGACGTACTCACCCAGCAAGCGGTTGACTTCTCTGGGTACTGGCAGACGGGCGGGCTTGGCAGCCGATGCGGGCACGGGCCTGGCTTCTGCCTGATCGGCGACGATCTGCTGGCAGAGGGCTATGCACTCATCGCATATGAAAGCCTTGTTCTGCCCGGCGATGAGCTGCTTTACCTGCGCCTGTGCCTTGCCACAGAAGGAGCAGTGGATGTCCATCCGGCCACCTTTGCCCAGAGTGTTCACTGCATCAGCCTCCCAGAAGCTACTCGGGTCTGTTGACAGCCCGCGCTCGATGCCGCGGGGTGCTACCCCACCCCCCAACCCTTACCCCCTCAGTCCCCCTCTCTCCCTTGGCAAGGGAGAGGGGGGAAGAAGAGGTTCTTGGGGGACACCCCCAAACCCCCGACAAGGAACCTTGGTTCCTTGTATCCTCCTGGATTCTTGTGCAAAGCCAGAATACCCCCTTAGACGCCAGACATGAACTCCTTCGGTGTAATCAGGCCAGGCTCTCGCTGTTAGCATGTTCCCCACCCGTGCGTAAGGCGATTCTTGAAACCACCCTCTAGCTATGTCCCCTTGATCTCCGCCGGAACCTGTTTGCTAGTCAAGATTTCGTCCACAAGGCCATACTCTTTGGCCTGCTCCGCATTCAGGTAGTAGTCACGGTCGCTGTCGCGGGCGATCTTCTCGTACGGCTGGCCTGTATGTTCGGACAGTATGGTGCGGATTCTGTCCTGGAGCCTTAGTATCTCGCGGGCTGCGATCTCTATGTCCGCAGCCTGGCCCTGAGCACCGCCCATGGGCTGGTGCATGTGTACGGTGGCGTTGGGCAATGCGTACCGTTTGCCCCTGGCGCCGGCGGACAGCAGCACAGTGGCCATGCTGGCAGCCATGCCCACGCAGATGGTGGAGACGTTGGGGCGAATCAGTTGCATGGTGTCGTAGATAGCCAGGCCGGAGCTGATGACGCCTCCTGGGCTGTTGACATACAGGTTGATGTCCTTCTCCGGGTCCTCCCGCTCCAGGTAGAGTAGCTGTGCCATAACCAGGTTGGCCACGGGATCGGTAATGGCGGTGCCCAGGAACACGATGCGCTCCCTGAGAAGCAAGGAGTATATGTCAAAGGCACGCTCGCCTCGCGATGAGCTTTCAACGACCATTGGAATGATGTTCTTGAACCTATCCGGCAGTTCCAGCATCTTGCGTCCCTCCTGAACTTTCATCTTGCGCCGCCTCTTGAGGGGCGGCCTCCCCTGAGCCAGGGTTTTCCCCCCTGGCAATCTGCACAAGCCTGTCCATCACCTTGCGATTGAGAACCCCCCGCGTCATGGATGCACGGCCCTCTACGGTATCCAAACTCCGGCGCAATGCGCTGGCCTGGGGCCCCGCGCTTTCCAGCAGGGAGTTGAGGTCTTTCTCTACCTCCTCAGGCGCGGCGCTCAACCCCTCCAGCTCAGCCACCTTGAGCAGAGCGTAGGAGCGGGTCAACCTTTGTGTGGCTGCGGCGCGGGCCTCCTCCACATGTTGCTCCTCGCTCCTGCCCGCTGTTCGGAGGTAATCTTCCACGCTGACCTGCTGGCGTTTCAACGCTTCCTGTTCGTCCGACAGGAGATGGGCGGCCTCGTGTTCGACCAGCATGGGAGATAGCTCCACATTGGTCCTGGCCACTAACTCCTCGACCACCTTCTCCTGATACCTGAGCCGGACATCTCGCTCCTTCTGGGCAAGTATATCGGTGCGTACTTGTTGCTTCAGCGCTTCCAGGGTGTCGAAACCTTCGCCAACGCCCTTGGCGAACTCGTCATTCAGGTCTGGAAGGCGCTTCTCCTTCACCTGGTGAACGGCGACCTGAAACAGGCACTCGCCGCCAGCCAGCCTGCGGTCCACGTAGTTATCCGGAACAGGGAGGGTAAACTCCTTGCGTTCCTCCGCCTGCGCTCCTATTAGCGCCTGGGCAAAGCCGAGTACGGGGTTGGGATTGTCCAGAGCGACCGAGTAGACCACACCCTTCTGGTTGGCCACCTCCCTCTTGCCCACCAGCGCCCGCACGTCCAGGGTTGCCTGGTCGCCCTCGGCTACGGGGCGCTCAACTGGTTCCCAGGGGGCTAGCTCCGAGCGTAGCCGCTGGAGGGTCGTCTCCACCTCTTGCTCCGCCACCTCCACGGCCTCCGGCTCGACCCGAATGTCGCGGTAGGCGTCCAGCAACACCTTGGGAGCCAGGGGAACGGTGGCCTTGAGTGTAACCGGGTCTTTCTGCACCACCTCAACGCTGGGGATGCCACCCTGCTCTATTTGCTCCTGCTTGACGGCCCGCTCCACCAGCTCTGGAACCAGGAAGTCCACCGCCTCATCCAGAAGGGCTTCATGGCCCACGAACCGTTCTAGCACGGCCCGCGGGGCCTTGCCCTTGCGGAACCCTGGGATGTTGACCCGCTGCACCACCCGCTGGTAGGCACGGTCCATATAGGGGACCAGGTCATCCGCTTCTACCTCGATATTCAGCAGGACTTCACGCTGGGGAAGGTCTTCTCTTGTAATCTTCAACTAACGCTCCACTCAACGAAAAGTGGCACCAGGGGTGCCGTTCTTGCAGGCGGAGGCTATTGTGCCCGCCGCTGTTCTCAAAATGAAATTATAGCATGACGCATGCAGGTTGGAGTAACCATCCTGTCAGGGTGACGAAAAACATCTACGACCATCCCCCAGACCCCCACCCCTTCACTTCGTTCAGGGCAGGTCCGACTTCGTCGAGACTCTCGACCTGTCGGAGCTCCGGGGCTTCGCCCATCTGGACTCCCATTTCTCAGCAGCCACCTAGTCGGAGGACTGGACATTCCTGCCAAGCAACCATAACCTGTTTCTGCTATTCCTCAATGCGAATGTGCAACTCCCGCAGGTGCTCAGGAGTGACCGGGGCAGGTGTATGGAACAATGGGTCCACGGCGTTCTGGGTCTTGGGAAAGGCAATGACATCCCTGATGGAGTCAGCGTGGTCCGACAGGAGATACAGGAACCGGTCAATGCCTGGCGCGATGCCGCCGTGAGGCGGCGCTCCGTACTCCAGAGCGCCCAGCAACTGGCCGAACCTATCTTCTATCTGCTCAGACGTATATCCCAGGAACCGCATGATGCGCTCCTGCTTCTCTCTATTGTGGTTCCGGATGCTTCCACTGGCCAGCTCCATGCCGTTGCATACCAGGTCGTAGTGCCTGGCCCTCATGCTGCCAGGATCGGTTTCCAGCAGGGGCCAATGCTCCTCGGCGGGGGCGGTGAACAGGTGATGCTCAGGCTCCCACGCTTTGGTCTCTTCGTTCCAGGCAAATAGCGGGAAGTCGGTGACGAACGCAAAGACCATCTGGGTGGGGTCGGTCAGCTTTAGCCGCTGCCCAATTTCATTGCGGAGCTGCGAGAGGGCAGTGTTGGCCACTTTGGCGGGGCCGGCCACGATGAGTATAAGGTCGCCTGGCTTGGCTTTAGTGCGCTGCGCTATCTGCTTCACCTGCTCCAGGGTGAGGAACCTGGCTAAGGTGGAGCGCACCTGGTCCATGCCCAAGCTATCCAGGGAAGTCCCCTCCCCTTCCAGGCTAATGGTTATCAACCCGCGCGCTCCCCGGGTCTGGGCGAAGGCGGTCAGCTCATCAACCTGGCGCCGCGAGTAGCCGCCACAGCCCGGAGCGGCAAAACCCTTGACTATGCCGCCACCGTCCACGGCCTGGCGCAATACGTGGCTCTCCGTAGCTTTGGCAACCTCTGTCAGGTCCGCCAGCTCCAGGCCGAAACGGAGGTCGGGCTTGTCGGTGCCGTAGCGTGCCATAACGTCGTCGTAGCGAAGGCGTGCGAAAGGTTTCACCAGTTTTCGGTTGGAGGCAACCTTCTCCACGATGTCTGTGAATAGCTCCTCGATGAGACCCAGAACATCCTCCTCATTCACAAAGCTCATCTCCAGGTCAAGCTGGGTATGCTCTGGCTGGCGGTCGCCTCTAAGATCTTCGTCGCGGAAGCAGCGGGCTATTTGGAAGTACTTCTCGTAACCCGCCACCATGAGTAGCTGCTTGAGCTGCTGAGGCGACTGTGGAAGGGCGTAGAAGCTGCCAGGGTAGATGCGGCTGGGCACCAGGTAGTCGCGGGCACCCTCGGGTGTGCTCTTGATAAGGATGGGGGTTTCGATTTCGATGAAGCCGCGGGCATCCAGGAAGTCGCGGATGTACTTCACCACCCGGTGACGCAGGACCAGGTTGTCGTGCATCCGGGCGGTTCTGAGGTCCAGGTAGCGGTATTGCATACGGAGAAGCTCGTCCACCTGGCCGTCTTCAGATATGTCAAATGGGGGCGTTTTGGATGGATTCAACACCTCGGCGCGCGAGGCGTAGACCTCGACGTCGCCCGTGGGCATGTGCGGGTTCAGGGTGCCTGCCGGTCGCAAGGCCACCTCTCCTTCCACCAGCACCACCCACTCGGAGCGGAAGTTTTCCGCCACCTGGTGAGCCTGGGGAGACCGCTCAGGGTTGAACACCACTTGGACCAGGCCCCGGCTGTCGCGCAGGTCAATGAATATCAGGCCGCCGTGGTCGCGGCGTTTGTGCACCCAGCCCGCCAGGGTTACGGTTTTGCCCACGTGGTTGCTTCTCAGTTCGCCACAAGCGATGGTTTTCAGCACAGGATTGTTACCTCCATAACGTCTTTCGATTATAGGCTATGCAGTAGTGACCTTCAACGTCTGACCAGTTTGGAGGCGGATGGGCTATGCTCTATAATTGACTCCACACTTGAACTAGCTTGGCATCTATGAACCGATTCCACAATACCCGCTCCACCCATGAAGGGCAGGCCGCTACAGCCGCGTCCCGCGACGCTCGGCGGCTTCTGCGAAGCTTAGACGGCTTGCTGCCGGAGCCTATGCTTCAAACCGTGCTGGTAGTGGTCAGCGGGCTGCCTGGTACGGGCAAAAGTTACTTCAGCCAGCGCCTGGCCCAGCAAGCGCCCCTGACGGTGCTGGAGAGCGATGCCATGCGAAAAGTCCTGACGCCATCTCCCATCCATACCGCAAAGGAGAGCGCCAGGTTGTTCCAGGCAATCCATGAGGTCATTGACCTCCTGCTGGGACAACGACTATCTGTGCTGCTGGATGCCACCAGCCTGGCCGAGGCCCACCGCGAGCCACTGTACCGGCTGGCGGAGCGGCACAATGCCAAAATGATGTTGGTGCTTGTGGAAGCGCCGCCCCAGGTAGTCCGCCAGCGCCTGGATGTACGAGGCAAAACGCCTTTGCGCCAGGACCATTCCGATGCCGATTGGGGCGTGTACCAGCGGATGCGCCCGCTCCAGGAACCAATTAAACGTGACCATATATCGGTGGATACCTCTGGCGACATTGAGCCAGTGGTAGCAAAGGTGGCCAGGGAGATACAGCGGTGGACACGGCAAGGACGATGACACTCGTTTACATAGAGACCCACGGCTGCAAGCTCAACCAGGCAGACTCCCAGGCCCTGGCGCGACGTTTTGCGGAGGCAGGGTATCGGATGGTGGATGACCCAGCCCAGGCGGACGTATGCGTGGTCAACACCTGCACGGTGACCCACGTGGCCGACCGCAAGGCTCGCCGTGCCCTGAGCGCCGTGCACCGCGCCAATCCAGGCGCGCTGTTGGTGGCCACGGGCTGCTACGCCCAGCGAGCGCCAGAGCGACTGGCCCAGGTGGAAGGGGTTGGACTGGTGCTGGGCAACACCCAGAAGGATAATCTCTTAGAGCAGGTGAACAGGCTTGTGGGCCTAGCCCCGCTCATCTCCTTCGACAGGCTCAGGATGAGCGGGATTATTGCTAGTGGGCCTCGCTCCACAGACACCATTTTGCATGAACAGGCCCCGGCTCCGGGGCACACGCGTGCCACGGTGAAGATACAAGAGGGGTGCAACCAGGTCTGCGCCTATTGCATAGTGCCCAAGGTGCGGGGCAGGGAGAGAAGCCTGCACCCGGATGCTTTGGTAGCCCAGATACAGCGTCTCGCAGCCGAAGGCTACCAGGAGGTGGTGCTTACAGGGACGCAACTCGGTACCTACGGATTCGATCTCCCTGGCGCATCCTTGACAGGCCTTATCCGGCGGCTCTTGGAGAAGACATCAGTGCCACGGCTGCGGGTCTCATCTCTACAGCCCCAGGAGATAAGCGATGAGCTGCTGGCGCTGTGGGAAAACCCTAGGCTATGCCCGCATTTTCACCTGCCCCTCCAGAGCGGCTCCGCGGAGGTGCTGAAGGCCATGCACCGGCGCTACTCGCCCAGGCAGTACGTTCAGGCGGCGGAAAGTATCCGGCAGCGGGTGGCCCGGGCCGCCATCACCACCGATATTATTGTGGGCTTTCCTGGAGAGACAGCGCAACAGTTCCAGGAGACCCATGACCTGTGCCGGAATGTGGAGTTTTCGGGGCTAAACGCCTTCCCATACTCGCAGCGCCCCGGCACCTCCGCGGCGCACCTAAGCCTGAATGTGGCAGAACCAGAAAAGCGGCACAGGATGGACGTAATGCTAGCTCAGGCGAGGGGGCAAGCTCGCCGCTACCGGCAAACGCTCATGGGCACCATATGCCCGGTTTTGTGGGAAACCAGTCGTTCGGTGGCGGGCGACCAGGTGTGGGCGGGCCTCACTGACAGCTATGTGCGAGTGGCCACGTGGTCAACAGAGCCTCTGCACAACCGCATCACTCCCGTGGTGATGGAGCATCAGGAGAGAGAGGTAGTCTGGGGAAGAGTAATCCATCCTTTCAGGAGCGGGGTTGCGCCCCAGCAGTGTGCTCTACTAGAAGGACCCGCTCGACGTGGTCCCCCTGGATGATCCTGCTCAGCAGCTTATCAGGGTGATGAAAAACTCCTTCGACCATCCCCATGACCCCCTTCCTGGCCAGGAAGGGGGTGAAAAGCATATCTGGGGGATACCCCCAGTCCCCCACCAAAGGGGCTTCGCCCCTCTGGACTTTCCTTTTTCAGCAGCCTATAGCTCTACTGGACGAAAGCTCAGCGCACCGTTCCGTCGTTCAATGTATCCGGCACGCTCTTTGGAGCCGTGACAAAAAACGATAAGCCATCCGCACCTTTCGGCCTCCTCTAGCAAGGCTCGTTTTTTCTCCAGCGTGTCTTCAGGAAACCGGTCATAGGAGGTAACATACGGCAACCGGAGGTGATGGGGCGTTGGAACCAGGTCGCCCATGAAGGCTACCCGCTCACCCCCGTAGTTCACCAACACCATCTGGTGGCCTTGGGAGTGACCGCCTGTGACCCTCACGTGCACGCCTGGGGCAACCTCCGAGTCACCCTCCAGCAGAATCAGTTGCCCTCGCTCTTCCAGGGGCAGGAAATCGTCGCTGTGGTAGGACCCCTTGGACCGTTCGTTGGGAGAAATAGCCTCCTCCCAATCGGCTTTTTGGATATAGTATTTGGCGGCGGGGAAAGTGGGCACCGCCTCACCGGCACGGTCCAGACGGGTGCTGCCTCCGGCATGGTCGAAGTGGAGGTGGGTCAAAATGACCCCGGTAATATCTTTGGGAGTCAGTCCCCGGTTCCGGAGCTCCTTGGCCAACTGGCTGCTGCCCAGGCCATACCGGTCTTTTATCTTATCGGGTTCCTTGCTGCCTACTCCAGTGTCTACCAGGGTACAATGACCGCCGTTCCTGATTAGAAGGCAGTTCAGCCCCAGGGATATCCTATTCCTCCGGTCGGGCAGCGTTTTCTGCTCCCACAAGACTTTAGGCACCTGGCCAAACATCGCTCCGCCGTCAAGCTTGATATTCCCATCGCTGATAATAGTTAGCTCTGCTTTATCGGAGTTCAATGCCAAAACCTCCCCGCTTCAATACGGAACCCACTCACCTGATGGACAAATGGACAAGTCCGAATGGCCTCAGAGTCAAGCACCTGGCCCCTGGCAAAGGTAACACGTCGAGCCTGGTGGCTGGCTGCGGCTAGCAACGATCAAGAACCCCAGGCGGCCCAAGCACGCCTAGAAGCTATCCCGCGCAGTGCACCTGTCCTACCCAGAGCGCCTGCCGGCGAAACTGCTCTGAGGAGACAGCGGTTGAATGAATATCTACGTGCGGGTTTCTCTGGGAGTCACCAGATCCGTCCCGCCAGAATAGTCCCGCGAAGGACTTACTATTGACCGCAACTAACGTACGAGTCCCAGGCACTGCTGTCAAGTGACACTTGTGCTACTCCGGGGTAATAATCTCTCTAACCTTGGGCTATAGCGACCATTCCGTTGGGAGCATGGTAAATCTGGCTTTACCAAAATGCAACCAATCTGGAGCGCCAGGTCCAGTGTCCCTCTGGGCTCGTTCTAAGGCCCCCTTTAGTTCCCTTGGCTCATACAAGCTAACCGAAACGGTAAATCATGTACCGCCCCATATGTGGCAAGCAGAACAGCATCCTTTGTCCGCGAGCCTCGACCTGTGGAAGGTGGTACAATCTAGAGGCGCTATTGGAGAGGGACGCAGAACTATGTTGCAACGCCTGGGGCTGGTAATCTTCGTGGGATGGATCGTGGCGTTCTTGCTGCGCGCGGTGATGAAGGCAGCCCAGCGGGCCCGTACCGGCACGTACACAGGGAGTCCAGGGCCCTGGGGACAAGACCAACGGAACCAGGAGCAAGGCCCGAGGGACAACCCATCGCAGCGACACCGTTCGCCTCATGAGGTGCTAGGGGTCCACCCCGGCGCATCGCAGGAGGAGATCTCGGCGGCGTACCGGCGGCTGGTGCAACAGTACCATCCCGACAAGGTGGCTGACCTGGGGCCGGAGTTCCGTGAGCTGGCGGAGCAACGCATGAAGGAGATCAACGCAGCCTATCAGTCGTTGAAGAGGCACGCATCCAGCTAACCCTGGCACGGAAGCAGCGGCCTCGGATAAGTAGCTCGCTGCTGCCGGCAAGGTAGCGATGGGTTGCACACCAACTCTTTCGACCATCCCCCTGTCCCCCTTTCCTTCGCCATACTCAGGACAGGTCCGACTACCGTCGAGCATTCTCGATTTATCGGAACTCTCGACAAAGTCGGAGCTCTGGCCAGGAAGGGGGTGAAATTGAGCCTGGGGGACACCCCCAGTTCCCCCGCCAAGGGGGCTTCGCCCCCCTGGACTCCCCTTTCTCAGCAGGCTGTTAGGGCGTCCCAGCCCCAGATTGCTCGCAATGACAATTCGCTCACGCGCTCCCACCATGAGCGGGACACTCCTGTGAACGTTGTATGACCTGAATCAATGAGGAGTGTAATCGCGCTCCCACTTCAGGAATTCGTCAGTCCGGATCACTGCCCTCATAAGCTCCGGGCTGGCCTGACGGGCTTTCAGGTCCTCTGCCGCACCTCCATCCTTCAAGTGCTTCAGGGCGTCGTATATGGCTTTGACCGCCATGGCGAAAGGAGGCTGGCCTAGGCCAACGCCCAGATAAATGACCTTTACCCCGTGAGCCAGCAGGAACGGAGAGTCCTTGAGGCTGAGATTGGGCGGTGAGGTGGTGACGATAATGGGCAGCGATGTAGCCCGGTGCGCGGCTTCGACGTCGGCGCGGGTAACGCTACCTCCAGGAAGCATGATGGCGTCTACTCCTGTCTGGGAGTATGCCCTGATACGCTCCAAGGCTTCCTCCAAGGGTAGCTTCTGCTCGAGGACGGTGGTCCGGGCCGCAATGACTGTGGTTGGATCGGTGCGGGCCGCTACCGCAGCCCTGAGCTTCCCCACTTGCTCCTCTTTTGGGATCATCAAGGCGTGCCGACCCGCTGCCGTGTCCAGCCGAGGTGGGACCTGGTTGTCCTCGATCTCAATGCATGATACACCGGCGGCCTCCAGCTCTCTAACGGTACGAAAGACGTTCACCGGTGTGGCGCCGCCGTCGTCGGCGTCAACTATCAGCGGTAGATTGGCGGCTCGGGTGATGCGGCGGCACACGTCTACCAGGTCAGACATGTTCGTGAACGGTACGCTGTCGGGGACAGCCATGTCGGCCGCCTTCGCCACGGAACCGGCCAGTTTGCACGCCTCCCATTCCATCATGTCGGCGATGCGGGCGGACAGAGGGTCAAAGATGGAGGCGGCAGGGGTGCAGGTGTTCCTGGAGAGAATGGCCCTGAAGCGTTCTCGTGCTTGGCTCATGGTACTTACCTCCGTAGTTGAATCTTAGCGACTCCCGACAAGATAGATGTTACCTCATTCTGTGTGTAAATTCTTCATATCCCCTACGCTAAAGCTGCGGGGGACAAGAAGCGGAGCTTCGCCATCCCCCCTACGCCGACCCGCCTGCCAAGGCCCGACGGGCAGGGGCTTCGGCGGACAAGCCCTGAAATCATATCACGGTGCGGGGCTTGCGGAAGCCGACTTCGTCGAGCTTCTTCGAGGTTACGGTTCATTGCTACCTGGCCCTAATTGCAATGCAGGCGCAATCATTGGCTTGAGGTCTGAAACGAGCATAACTATGGTCAATAGTGTAGCTTCGGCAAGTTTGAGCGCGTAGCCCGCCGCGTCTTCTCGGTCCCGAAGACCGAGACTGACCGGCGGTTGGCTGAGGAGCGCAAGCGGTTGAAGGCAAAGCGCATACCCCCTTCATGACTTCCGCATTACCTCTTGGGTCGCCCGGCTTGGTACCACAGCACCACAACAAACACTGCCGCGACGGCCAATGGCACGTCGAAGAACAGAGGGAATTCAACTTTGGAATGGGTGCCAAAATGGGCAATCGCGGCAACATAGGCGAGAGCGGCTAGAGGCGCAGCTAGGCCCGCTGAACGCAACTGGTCTCTGAGCCACTCGCTCGTGGTGCTCCTGCTTGCGAAAGAAAGTATAGTCACGGCAATGGCCAACCAAACAAGCAGCCAGAACCAGATCGGAATTGCTCGGTGGAACACAAGCCCTAGCGCCGAAAGCCAGCATAGGAGCGCCACCAGTACGGCACCGATCTGGATTACCCGCTGTGTCGTCGAGCGCGGGTTCATCGGCATTGCCCCGGCGACAATGGTCGCCCCGACCCCGAAAAGGACGAAAACGATATTCCAAACAATGGCGTCATCAATCTGAAGCATCCGCCGCCCTCGCCGTCAGGATCGCCGCAATCATCCTCCAGTGATGGCTGGTGCGTCAAGTGTATTGTTGCCCCTCTTAAATATGCAAGACGCTCTCCTTGACGCTATTTCCTTGAGGGTGCTACATTCGTAGCCGCGCCCTAAGGAGTGGACATTGCTTCAAGACCTCATTCAACGCCTGCTGGCGGGGGACCGCCACGCCCTTTCGCAGTTGGTCTCCCTGGTGGAGCGGCAGGACGTTCGAGTGCCTGAGCTTCTCCAGGCCATCGCCCCGCACACGGGCCGGTCGTACTGCGTTGGTGTTACCGGGCCACCGGGCAGCGGCAAGAGCACGCTGGTGGATGCGCTGGCCTACGTCATCCGCCAGGAAGGCCGCTCGGTTGGAATCCTGGCCGTGGACCCCACCAGTCCATATACCGGCGGCGCCGTTCTGGGAGACCGGATCCGGATGCAACGCCACTACCTGGACCACGGCGTCTTTATCAGAAGCATGGCCAGCCGTGGCAGCCGGGGCGGCATTGCAGCGGCTCTCATGGGGGCGGTGCAGCTTCTGGATGCGGCGGGGAAAGATATGGTGCTGGTGGAGACTGCTGGCGTGGGCCAGTCGGAGATAGATGTGACGACAGTGGCCGATACGGTGGTGGTGGTGCTTGTGCCGGAGGCCGGCGACGCCATTCAGACCATGAAGGCCGGCCTCATGGAAGCAGCCGACATCTTTGTGGTGAACAAGGCCGACCGTGAGGGCGCTGCGGCCATGGTCAATGCTTTGAAGGGTATGCTTTCCCTGGGGCAGCGGGTGCCAGGCTGGACGGCGCCAGTGGTCACCACGCAAGCGCAAACAGGGGATGGGGTGCCGGAGCTGTATGAGCGAATCCAGCAGCACCGGCAGTTCCTGGCCTCGTCGTCACAGCTAGAGAAGCGGCGCAGGGAAAGAAGGCGACTGGCCTTCCTATCCCACCTGGAGGGGGCGGTCCACTCTCGCATTGAAGGGCTGCTTCAGGGAGAAGGCGAACTGGCCGAGCTGGCGCAAGCGGTGGAACGAGGCGAGGTTGACCCCATCAGCGCCGCGGAGAAGGCTGCGGCCAGGGTGGTGCTGCCCACCCTGTCACCCTCGCCGACACAAGAGCCGGCGGAGTAACGGCCCCGCTCAATGTAACGGCTGTCATGCTGAGGGAGTCCCGATACATCGGGACAACCGAAGCATCTAAGACAGACCCCAGTGACTGGCGTGATGCCTTAGACCCTTCGCTGCGCTCAGGGTGACATGAGAACGGACCGCTCATTTCCTTCGACAGGCTCAGGGTGAGCGGGATTATTAGGCCGCTCACGTGGTTCGACAAGCTCACCACGAGCGGGAGTAAACAAATCCGCTCGCCCTGAACTCCGGCACGTCGGTGCTACCATACCCCTGGCCCCCTTCCTACCAGGAAGGGGGTAGAAAACAAATCTGGGGGATACCCCCAGACCCCCAGCAAAGGGGCTTCGCCCCTCTGCACTCCTCTTTTTCGGCAGCCTGCCGAGGTCAATCCTAACGCTTTAGATTCTTCGCTGCGCTCAGAATGACATCCGGTGGTACTCAGCCACCATGCTAGCCACGTTCGCAGCAGAGGTGCGTCGCGCCTCCACCATGTCCTTCAGGCGGGCCGTCCGAGCGGCCAACTCCGCAGGGCTGGCGCTCACCTTCCTGGGCGCATCCACCAACTCGAAGCGGTCGTCTTTCTCCACCCACCGGTGAAGCAGCCGGCCCGCGGGTCGTCCAGCTTGCACCCGGTCTATCTCATGCACCTCTGAGAGGCGGCGCCAGAAGCTGGATGGATCCTCACCGAAACGGCGAATGTAGAGCATCATGCCGATGCGCGACGCCTGCTCGTCGGTGACGCCGTTGCCCAGGCAGATGGCATCGAATGTCTCCTGAAGGCTGCGGGCGTGAAGGGCTACCGCCAGGGAGTAGCCAGCTGTCAGGGTGTCGAAGACACGGCGCACGGGCGCGCCCCAGATGTATGTGGGTATCGGCGCCTGGGCGAACTCGCCAACCACCAGGTATCCACCCGTGGCCGCCTTCTTCAGGCGGGCCATCTCCGCCTCGTCTCCGCTCAGGCGGTGGACAGGCACATCAGGCGGCAGGAGCGACAGGATGGCGTTAGTCGTAGTGGTTTTGCCGGCCAGGCGCGGTATAGCCACCGTGACGAAGGAGAGGCGCTGGTCCACGGCGGCCCACAAAGTAGCCGCCATCTCGGCGCTCATGGTGCCGTTGCGTATGAGTTCCAAGATGGTAGGTGGTTCAGGCATCTCCTAGTCCTTCCAGAACCGCTCCTCTTGTACCAGGAAGTCCAGGGCAGTCGCTCTAGCTTTCACATCCTCTATCATCCCTGGATGGCCGCAGGCGTATATCAACGTATCGTCCCGGTCGAGGCCGAATTTCCCCACGTACTTTTCTAGCAGAGTGTTCACCCTGCCCGTCTCGCCTTCCCAGCCGTGATTCCTCTCTTCCTTGGGCCGGCTGACCGTGGGTACATACGCTATGAAGTCAGGATGAGCATGCGCCATCTCAAGAATCTCTTTGTCATAGGTAAACTCGTCGGCGTAGCTAGCCCCTTGAAGCACGTAAAACCTGTGGCCGCTTCTAAGGTCGTGGAGGTAGCTGCGGAGGATACTTACATATGGCACCACGCCAGTGACGGTGGACGCCATTAGATGCGTGCTGTACCTTTCGTCCAGGGTGAAAATCCCTTTGGCCCTGGGCCGAAAGGTCACCTGCCTCCCAACGCCCAGCTCGTATAGAAGAGGCGTCATGTTCCCATAGGGTGGCGGCACCAGCTCGATAAAAAGCTCTATTTGCTCTTCATAGGGCGATGAGACAATGGAGTAGGCCCGCTCGACATCGTCAAACCCGATGGTGCAATACTGGCCCGGCTTGAACTTGAAGGGGATCTCCGGCTTCAACCATATCTTCCATAGGTCCTGGGTGATGTCCTCCCGGCGGACGATAGTGGCCTTGGGCAAAGGTGGTGGCATGGAATTACCTCGCCACCTTCTCCAGGCGCGCCGCGCTGATTGTAAGGCCGGGCACCCGGGCCATGGGGTCAGGGGCTTCGCTGGCCTGGAGGCGGGTGGCCAGCTCGCCGAAGAGTGTGGTCATAGATACGACGCCCCTGTGTGCTCTTTGGGAAAGAGACGCCATACCAGATATTCGCTGCCCGGTTGGCAATACCACGTCCACCACGTCGCCATCCTGTATACCAGCCTCCGCCATATCCAGGGGATGTATCTCCACCAGCTCCTGTCTCGCAACCAGGTTCACACCGCCAACACGCGCCACGCCGGAGTCGCGCTCCCCCTGGAGCAGCACGCGGCCTGGGACAAAGAGAAGTGGAAACTCCGTGGTCGGCCGAGATGCCGCTGGGGGTGCCGAAAGAGGCATCAGCCTGGCGCGCCCCATTGGGAAACCATCGCTGTACAGCACGGGCGTCCCTGGGGCACTGGCATCCGGGCAGGGCCATTGGATGCCACGCGAGACCCTGTCTGAGTGCAGAAGCTGCGTGGGCTGGGGATTGACTGGATCGGGCCTCAGTGTAATGGTCGCCTCTTTCAACAGCCTGCGATGGGATATGCCGCCGTAGATGGGCGCCAGGGAGGCGATTTCATCGAACACCTCAGCCGTGCTCTGGAAGCCAAATCCCTGGGCGCCCATGCGCCGGGCCAGCCGGCAAAGGAATTGCCAGCCGGACTCGGCCTCGGTGTTCTTGGGAGATGTGGCCTTCTTTAGAAGCTGCACCCGCCGTTCCAGGTTGGTGTAGGTTCCGTCCTCCTCGGCGAATGTGGTGGCGGGCAGCACCACATGGGCGCGCTGGGCCGCCGGCCCCAGGAACGTGTCCTGCACCACCAGAAACTCCAGGCGCTCCAGGGCCTCATACCCTTGGTCCAGGTCTCCGAGGGTAGTGCTGACGCTATCGCCCAGCAGAAGCATCGCATTAACGGAGCCTTCGCTGGCGGCATGAAGGGCTGCGGCAATGCCCAAGCCGGGCTGCTCCGATAGCTGGGATCCCCAACTCTGGGCAAACCTCTGACGCACAGGCTCGTGATCCAGCCGCTGGTATCCAGGCAGCATGTCAGGCACGCAGCCCACGTCCATGGCACCCCGCCCGTTAGCGCCGCGAGGGAGGGCGTACAGCCCGGTGGAGGGTTTGCCCACGTTGCCTGTAACCAGCGCCAGGTTAGCCAGAGCATGTACCTGGGCGGCCTGCGCCTCGGCGGGGACGTTGTCCAGGGCGTACAGGATGGCCGAGGCACCGGAAGTGGCGTACACACCCGCCGCCTGCAGGAGTTGCTGCTCCGGCACGCCAGTGACCTGGGCCACGTGCTGCAAGGTGAACGGTTCCAGGGAGGCGCGCAGCCCCTCCAGGCCGTCGCACTGCTCTTGGAGGAACGCCTGATCCGCCAGGCCCTGCTCCAGTATGCATCGTAGGATGCCGCCCAGGAGCGTCAGTGTGGCGCCGGGACGCGGGCGCAGCCACAGATGCGCGTACCGCGTCAGCTCCACCTCGCGGGCATCTATCACGATGAGCCTGGCGCCCTTCTTGGTGGCGCGCTTGATGGGTACACCAACCACGTTGTGCTCCTCCGTGGTGTTGGTGTCCACGGCCAGGATACACTTGGCTCCTTCCAAATCCCAGATGGGATTGGTGGAGGCTGCGTAGCCAAGAGGCTCCGCCAGCGCCCGGCTCGCGGCTGGAATGATGTTGGACTCCACGTCCACGCTGTTGCTGTCCATCACAGTGCGCGCGAACTTCTGCAACAGATAGGCTGTCTCGTTGGTGCTGCGGGCCGAGGCGATGGCTGCGAAGGCACTGCCCTTGTATCTGGGCAGCGTCTCGGCAATGAGTGATAGCGCTTCGTCCCAGGTGGCGGCCTCTAGCTGACCGTTGCGCCGGATGAGGGGGTGCCTGAGTCTGTCTTCATGGTTCACGTACTCCAGTCCGAACTTCCCCTTGAAGCAGGCCTGGCCCCGGTTGGCTGGGGCGTTGATCTCCGGGATGGCCCGTATCACCTTCTCCCGCTTGTTTACCTCCAGGTTTAGCTGGCAACCCACGGGGCAGTGTGGACAAACCGTGCGCTCCACGCGCACCGCCTTGTCCCACTTATTCTCGCGCTCCACCAGGGCTCCCACAGGGCATACATCAAGGCAGGCGCCACAGAACTCGCACCCCGACTCCAAAAGGGATGTGCCACGGGAGGTGCCCACCAGCGACTGCCCAGCCCGTTCGATGAATGTGATGGCGCTGTCGCCGCGGACCTCCTCGCAGACTCGGACGCAGCGGCCACAGACGATGCACAGGTTGTAGTCGCGGTCGTAGAAGGGGTCGGCCTCTTCCACGGGCAGGGCGCGGGTCTTGTAGGAGAGGGGCGACTCCAACTCCATGCCAAAGAAACGGACGGTGTCCTTCAGTTCGCACCGCTCGTTCTTGGGGCAGATGACACACCGGTCATTTACCGAGACGTGGCGCAGGCAGATGTCCTCCGGCCCGCAAAGCTCTATGCGGTGGCAGGTAAGGCATCCGTGGGGGTGCTCCGAGATGAGCATCTCCAGAATGCCTCGTTGCAACTGGCGCAGGGAGTCTGTAGCTGTCCTGATTACCAGGCCAGGTCTGACAGGCAATGTGCACGAGGCCGTGGGCGGCCTGAGCTGCTTCTCCTTGACCTTCTGGCCGTCGCGCTCCACCTCTACCTCCACCTCCTCCTGCACAACACACATGCGGCAGGCGGCAAATGGCTTCATGCCTGTGTGGTAGCAGAGGTACGGAACGTAGATGCCCGCCTCCATGGCCGCCTCCAACGCCATAGCGCCGGGCTTTGCCTGGACCTGCTGGCCGTCAACGGTTATTGTTATGCGGTTGTCGGTAGTCACGTTTACCCTCGTAGGAGGTTCCTGGTCTATCAGGGTGATGATAACTTCCTCGACCATCCCCCTGCCCCCTTCCTGGCCAGGAAGGGGGTGAAAGGGATATCTGGGGGACACCCCCAGACCCCTGCCAAAGGGGCTTCGCCCCTCTGGACTCCTCTGTTTCAGCGACCTGCTATCGCCTGGAATGCTGGGGAGTCAGGTACTCTCCGGTACATACGCCAGCAGGGCACCGCTTCTCTTGAATATGGGCGGCGAACTCATCCGCAAAGGAGTTGAGCGCCGACTGCACTGGGTTGAAACCCAGTTGACCGTGGCCGCACAGGGAGCCGACCGCCATGCTTCTCCCAATATCACGCATCAGGTCTATATCGCCTGGCTGGGCCTGGAAACGGCATATGCGCTCCAAAATCTCCAGCATGTGGGTTGTCCCCAGCCGGCAGGGGAAACACTTGCCGCACGACTCGTACTGGCAGAAGGCCACCAGCAGCCGCGTCAGGTCCACGGCACAGGCGGTATCGTCGGCGACGATGATGCCGCCGGATCCCAGGATTGCCCCCGCGCGGGCCATGGCATCGAAGTCCATGGCAACGTCCAGCTTGTCGGCGCTGAGCACGCCACCCAGCGGCCCGCCCGTTTGCAGCAGCTTCAGTCGCCTTCCATCAGGCACGCCTCCCGCCATCTCTTCCAGGGCGTGTCGCAGGGTCATGCCCATGGGGACCTCCATCATGCCAGGCCGCCGGATGCTGCCAGAGAGGCACAGGATGGCCGTGCCCTTGCTGCGTTCCGTTCCAATGCCCGCGAACCATGCACCGCCTTTGGCTATGATCTCCGGAACGTAGGCCAAGGTCTTGATGTTGTTGATGTTGCTTGGCTTGCCCCAGGCTCCAACAGCGGCTGGGAATGGCGGACGAAACCGCGGCATGGCCCGCTTACCTTCCACGGCCTCCATAAGTGCCGTCTCCTCGCCAGATACGTACGACTCACCCACCAGGGAGACCTCTGCTTCGAAGCTGAAGCTACTACCCAGGATGTTCTTGCCCAGAAGGCCGGCCTCATACGCATGGCGAAGGGCCTCCCTGCTGCGCTCAATGGGGCCTTCGTGCCCGTGGCGGATGAATATGATGCCGTTGCTGGCGCCGGTGGCGTAGCCCGCCAGGATCATGCCCTCGACAAGGGTGTGAGGGTCAGACTCCAGTATGCCTTTGTCGTTGAAGGCGCCGGGGTCACCCTCCTCGCAGTTGCAAAGGATGTACTTCACCGGGCCTGGCGAGCCGGCAATGAACCGCCACTTGGTCCCCGTGGGGAAGGCCGCCCCTCCCCTACCCCTCAACCCCGAAACGGTTACCTGCTCCGTAACCTGCTGGGGAGTCATCTCACTGAGTGCTTTGTCCAGGGCGGCGTAGCCACCGGCAGCTATGTACTGGTCTATGTCAGTGGGGTCTATGTTGCCTGCGTTCCGCAAGGCAACGCGCACCTGCCCCTTCATCATGGGCAAGTCGTGCAGGTCGGGTATGCTAAGTGCAGACCCGCCACCCAGCATCGCCGTCGCCCGCTGCGCCACGGGACGCCCGCTGACCACGTGGGAGAGCACCAACTCAGGCACCTGGTCCGGCGTCACGTTGCCATAGAAGATACGGGGGCCACCTGGCAACGTTATGTCAACCAGAGGCTCGGCGTAGCAGAGGCCCAGGCATCCCACCTCGCTTACCGTCGCCTTCACGCCCCGGGCCGTCAGCTCTTTCCGAAAGGCATCAGCCACCCCGCCAGCGCCTGCCGCAAGGCCGCACAGGGCTGTGCCCACCCGGATACGGGGCTGGGCTTCCAGAAGGCGCTCCCGCTCCTGGGCGTTCTGTTTCAGGGCTGTATAGGCTTGGGTCACTGCGGGTGTGTCCTGGTTGAGTCTAGGCTGGCCGGAAGAACTGTGTAAATCTCCCGCTCACCCTGAGCCGTGAGTTTACCCTGAGCGAAGCCGAAGGGAAGGAAATGAGCGGGACATGACATCAAAGTTGAAACCTCACTCCGCTCGAATGGTTCGACAAGCTCACCACGAGCGGAGTAGTACCCCCGTTCGCCCTGAGCCTGTCGAAGGGCGGCTGCTTGATATTCAGTTTGCCTTAATCTTGGACACTACCTGCCCGCACCGGTGACTTGCTTGGCGCGTACGCCTGAAACCAGTTCCTTCGCTGACTGGGGCGTCGCTCTGCCCATAAGCTGGTGGTCTATGGCCATCACCGGAGCCTGGGCACAGGCGCCGAGGCAGGTGTTGTACTTGAACGTAACGCCACCATCCGGCGTGTCTCCATCGGCGGCCAGGCCCAGGGAGTCCAGTACCGCTTTCACAATGGCAGGAGCACCCAGGAGGTGGCAGGTGGGACCCCAGCATACCTCCACCACATGCTGCCCAGGCGGGGTGAAGCGGAAGTTGGTGTAGAAAGAAGCCACGCCCCAGACATCGTTGACCGTGGTGTGAGTAAGCTCCGCCACCTCTTCGATAGCTTCGGGTGGAATATAGCCAAGGGTGTCCTCCACCGTCAGAAGCGAGGAGAGGACTGTAACAGTGCCATTCTGGCGAGTGGCCAGCGCCTGGCGGATGGTCTGGCGCAGGGATTGGCTTTCAGAAGTCACAGGCGCTCCCTGACGGTAGGTTGGGCAGACAGTATGGGAATAATATCACAATGTCCGAAGGGGGTTCAATATGCTATGGGGCGGCAAAACCTGACGAGCGTGACGTGCTTGAACCGGCCTAGTCAGCAAATGTATAGTGATGGCACCAGTTCGAATCCCTTATGGCTCACCATTGCTAACATTTGCTAATCCTGTGCAAGTACTGAAGGTGAGAAGATGACCCCAAAAGTCGCAATTGCTGGCGTCTGTGAGCGAGATATTGACCTCCTGTTGCTTGAAGAGTTCCTTTCATCCCACGAGTTTCGTCACTGGTTCATAGCCCAAATATTAGGGACAGAGTACGACATCAGAGGTTTCGTCAATGCACAGCGTTCCGTTACGGAGTCGTCTGGCGAATCTGATTTAGAGGTCGGGGTTGTTGATGGGGCTGGCAGTGTAATTCGCCTGCTCATCGAGAACAAGGTCAACGCCAATCTACAGCCACAACAGGCTGAACGCTATCGCGAGCGCGGTGAGTTGTACACAGTTCGTCACGAGTGTGCCATCTATCGCACCGTGATCGTTGCGCCAAAACGCTACTTTGGCCTTGATAACAGCACGAAAGGTTTTGACAGCCGAGTTACCTATGAGGCTGTCCTGGAATGGTTTCAAGAGGCAACAGTGCTGGAAGAACGGCGCAAATACAAAATAGCTCTCTTGAAATCGGCCATTGATAAGGGCAACGTCGGGTACCAGATACTGGAAGATGCGCCAGTCACTGATTTCTTTCGCCAATATTGGGAATTGGCGCGTGAGCTCGCACCAGAGCTGGCTATGAAGGAACCTTCGTCGAAGCCGTCGAGATCGGATTGGGTCTACTTCCGGCCAGTGGTTCTCCCCGGCAACGTCGAAATCTGTCACAAGATGTACAAAGGCTGGATGGACTTGCAGTTCGCAGGAAAGGGTGACCACGTGAACGAGATGTATCATGCCCTTCGTGCGTATCTCGAGCCTGGCATGAGGGTGACTCGGGCTGGGAAATCCGGGGTAGTCCGGCTGATGGTACCCAGGCTCAATCGCAGTATGCCGTTTATGGACCAAAAAACGGACGTATGCAGTGCCGTAGGTGCCGCGCAATCACTCTTCCAGTGGTTTCTGCAACACCATCAATATATGCTTGGAGAGATGTCCTAGCCGACCGGACGAAGCATCGCCCGTTGGACGCGCTAGCCTGACTGGTAGTGGGGCATTCCAAGTTTCTACTTGTTCTACTTGATGGGAGTGCCAGCTCCACATCAAAGGTTCTGTCTATTGTTTCCCACGCTCCGCCCCGCAAGTACCTCAAACTTGGTTAGGCCGACAGCCAAAGCGGGAGTTCAACAGTTCTTGTTTCTATCCACTCTTCCCCATCTCCGCCTCCGCTTGGCGCGCCACCTCTATAGCCAGCTTCAGGCTGTAGTTGGTGCCGCGGTCCTCCGGATAGACCTGGCTCATGGCAGCCAGCCACAGGCCTTTGACGGGCGTCCTGGTGGAAGGCATCTTCTCACTGTAGTTGATGGTCACGATAGGTTGCGCGGCCGGCTCCTTGTGCACGTAGTAGGTCTCTATCCACGACTCGTCAAAGTCAGGGTTGATTTTTTTCAAATGGGGAATGTAGTCCCGGACAATCTCCTCTGGCCCCTTGGACCACCGTGGGTCGTCCCGTGTGACGTAGTTGGCGGTATAGACGATGTGCTTT
>JAUSCR010000027.1 GCA_030651175.1 Dehalococcoidia bacterium | reverse complement strand
CTGCGCGGTGGTGGTCGGGACGCCCCACACCCAAGCAGCCTCCAGCAGATCGAGACACCCCTCACGCCGCGGGAGGAGGAGGTCCTCCGTCTCATCGCCCGGGGCCTTACCAACCAGGAGATCGCTCAGGAGCTTGTCATTTCCGTGGACACGGTCAAGAGCCACGTCCGGGCCATTCTGGACAAGCTCCAGGCCAGTTCCAAGCGGGAGGTGGCGGCCTGGGCCAGAGCCCAGGGGATTGCCTGATAGCGGCGACGCTGGTGGCGGAGGGCGGGGCGATAGTCAGGCGGGTTAATTCTATGAATGCGGCATTCATCATGGAAGACAACGTAAAACCCGGTACACACGAAGGGACGCCTCTGGGAATCAGGAAATTGGAGGAAAGCAAAATGTGGAAGTATATTCTCATAGGAGTCTTGGCAATCGGAATCTTGTCGGCGGGGGTGGTGGCCACGCTGGCCCTGTTCACTAACACTGCGTCTGTGGCGGCCAACACCTTTAGCACTGACACGGTGGACATCTCTACGAGTCCCACCACGGCCCTGATAACCTTCAGCACCATGGCGCCTGGGGACAAGGTCACCGCCCCGATTACGGTGACCAACGGTGGAAGGCTGCAGTTGCGCTATGCGTTGACCAGCACCACCACGGAGAACGTTCTGGCGGCGCAGTTGGACCTCACCATCAAGACCGGGGTTACCTCCTGCGCAGCCCGGAGGCCAGGGCGGTGGCAGAGCACACCTTCCTTCTGGACGAGTTCCTGATGAAGCTCCACAGCGAGGGCCAGCTAGACCTGCGCTTCAAGGAGACGCCCGGCAAGGTGCTGTTCCACAGCCATTGCCACCAGAAGGCCCTGGTGGGCACGGCGTCTTCATTGGCCGCGCTGCGGCTGATACCAGGGCTACAGGTGGAGGAGATAGACTCCGGCTGCTACGGCATGGCCGGAGCCTTTGGGTACGAGAAGGAGCATTACGACATCTCCATGGCCATAGGTGAGCGCAGGCTGTTCCCTGAGGTGCGCTCGGCCACCGAGGCGCGCATAGCCATCACCGGCTTCTCCTGCCGCACCCAGATTCACGACGGCACGGGCCGCCGCCCGGAGCACGTGGTGGAGATACTGAGGGGAGCGCTGGATAATCAGTAGGGGCGCAAGGCCTTGCGCCCCTACGCCCTCCGCCTTTTGCGGCCCGGCCTTGCGCCCAAATTGAAGTGGGGGGGGGGGGGGTGAAAGTGCCCTTCAAGACTCATGTGAAAGAGCACCAGGGTCCTATTCCGTAAGTTCCTTGTATAATCCTGGGTGTTGCCATTGAAGAGTTCATGGTTCGACAGGCTCAATAAGAGCGGGGAAAAGCATATCTCGTTCGCCCTGAGACCGTCTGCGCCTTCGGCAGGCTCAGCGCAGGCTCTGAGCACAGCCAAAGGGTCGAAGGGCGGCCCAGTGATGGTGGCCCTCAGAGCGCTACTGGCGCTGGGCGCGGCTCTGCTGCTGGCGATGCCCCTGATATACAGCCCAGCGACTCTGTTTCCCTTCATGGTCGGCAAGGCGCTGTACGCCCGGGCTCTGGTCGAACTGCTGGTGGCACTATGGGTTGGTTTATGGCTCTGGGGAGAGGGGTGCCGACCTCCGCGCTCGTGGGTGTTGGCGGCTTTTCTGGCCTATCTCGTCCTGGCCTTCGTCTCGGCATTGTACGGGGTGAGCCCGACGCGCAGCCTCTGGTCCAACTACGAGCGGATGATGGGGGTTTGGGACCTGCTGCACTGGTTCCTCCTGACGGTGGTGCTCAGCTCCGTGCTCCGTCGTCCTGGGCAGTGGCACGCGCTGCTGAACGGGAACCTGGCGGTCGTGCTCCTTCTCTCGCTGATTGCCATAGCCCAAGTGTGGGGCACTCCTCTTCCCAGCTACTTGAGGAGCGAGGAGCGGGTGGATGCGACCCTGGGCAATCCTTCCTACCTCGCTGCTATACTGGTGGTGGCCATCCCACTGGCCGTGGGCTTCCTGGTACGCTCGTTTCTGGCCAATGGGAGTGGGTGGGCTGCGCGGCGGGGTGCACAATGGGGGAACCTCCGTCTCGCCCTCCGGGTCCTCTGGGCGGGGGGCGCGGCTATGGCGCTGTGGGTGCTCTTCCAAACGGGGACCCGGGGAGCCCTAGCGGGTTTGTTGGTGGGGACAGTTGTCATGCCCGTTGCCCTCCTGGTTTGGGGCAACCGCCAGGCGCTACGTCCCGTGGCCCTTGGCAGCGCTGCCATCCTTCTGGCCACGGGGGTGCTGTTCCTGCTGGACACCGCCGGGCGCTTTCCCACCCCCAGTGCTCCCATCCCCGGTGCAGAGAGACACCTGACCTCTCAACGCCTGATGGACACCCGGATAGAAGAGGGCAGCGTGAGCATCAGACTCACCGCCGTGCGGGTGGGCCTTCGAGCGGTCGCCGAGCGGCCGGTTCTGGGGTGGGGGCCTGAGAACTACGGAGCAGCCTTCGACCAACACGTGGGTGCGGCGTTCTTCAAAGACCGTTCGGTCTACCTGGACCAGGCGCACAATCAAGTGGTGGAGGAGCTCGTCACCAAGGGGGTGCTGGGAGAGCTGACGTACCTCGGATTGTGGGGAACTCTGGTGTGGGGCATCCTCCGCCGTCGCCGGACACCAACGGAAGAGGTCCTGGCGTACACCGTCCTTGGGGCCCTGGTGGCCTACTTCGTACAGAACCTCTTCCTGTTCGATACTCCCCCAATGCGCTTGCAATGGAGCCTGCTGGTGGCCTGGGTAGTGGCGCAAGAGGGTCCTGGGGACCCGGTCAGAGACGTGCCCCCTGCGTCGCGGCGGAGGCGCAGCGCGAGCCGTGCCGCCCCCGGCCCGGGGCGCATTGGGGCGATGGTGCTGGTATTTGTGCTGATTGCAGCGAGTGTCTACTGGTTCAACTACCGGCCCTACACTGCGGCCCGCGATTTCGAGCAGGCAATGGCGGATGGGGGGCCGCAGGTACAGCAGATTGGCCGGGCAAAGCGCAGTTTTCGTGCGTTCCCCCAACTGGCGACGCTGCCGCGGGCCATGCTTTTCACCCGTGTCACCCAGCGATGGGAAGAGGCGGGTCCGCAAGAGCGCTCGCAGGTGCTGGTGCTCTTGCCGCTGGAGGGCGACCTTGCCATCGCTGCGGAGCCCATGAACTCCCGGGTGCTGGTCAGCATCATCTCCTTCCTCCAGACGGCGGCTCCCTCCCGGGAAGCGCTGACGGGGGTGGATCCGTTGCTGGCGCAGCTCAGGAGGGTCGCACCGGAGCGGCTCGAGACCCACCTGCTCCTGGCGCGCCAGGCATTCCTGCGCGGCGACGACGAGAAGGCCTGTGAGTTCGTGACGGCCTACGTGGCGCGAGCACCGCAGGCCGCGCGGCACTTTGTGGAGCTTCAGCAGGCCATCGGCGAAGAGGTTCCGGGCGGCTGCCGTTAGCCTTTGAGGGTTCGTGAGGTCACAGCAGGCCCTCCAGGCCCAGGACGCCGAACTCTATTGGTCCCCCGCACATTGCGACCTGAACACTGGGGCAATCCTCCCCCGTCTCACCCCCAAAATCACCCCTTTGGGGTGATGCCGCACAGGCGGGCATGGCTGAAACTAAACACCATGAAATCTCAGGCGATGGAGGTGCTTATTAGGACGATGAACGGGGAGCACACGGATCCTGCCGCAGGGCAGAAGACAAAAACCGGTAAGAAAGTAAGGAGGAACATTCCATGAGTAAGCATGTAAGGGACATCTTCAAGAGAGGACAAAAGGGCTTCACCCTCATCGAGTTGGTGGCGGTCATGGCCATCCTGGCCATCCTGGTGGCCATTGTGGCCCCGGCAGCCATCAACAGCGAGCGGGCCAGCATTACGGCCCAGGCCCAGGCCG
>JAUSCR010000026.1 GCA_030651175.1 Dehalococcoidia bacterium | reverse complement strand
TTATCGGGCGCGTAACGCTAGCTTGATGCCACCCACAGATACCTCATCCCCCTCTGTCCCCCTTCTCCTGCAGGAGAAGGGGGAGGAGAACGAGAGACCAGGGGACACCCCTGTTACCCCGGCAGGGGGCACGCCCCCAGCACCCCCCATTCCGCTCGTGGTGAGCGTGGCGAACCCTAAGAGCGGAGTTCAACACCCGCTCATTTCCTTCGACAGGCTCAGGATGAGCGGGCTTATATCCTACCCCACCACTACGTTCACTAATCGCCCCGGCACGTAAACCAGGTGCCGCACCTGCTTGCCGTTGAGCTGGGCCTGCACCAGGGGGCTGGCCAGGGCTAGCCGCTTGGCCTCCTCTTCGCCGATGTCCACCGCGACGGTGAGCCTGTCGCGCAGCTTGCCGTTGACCTGCACCACCAGTGTAATCATATCGTCGGCGGCAAGCTCGGAGTCCCACGCCGGCAATGGCTGGCTGTGGATGCTGTAGGGCCGGCCTCGCCGCTCCCAAAGCTCCTCCGTGATGTGCGGCGCGCTGGGGGCCAGAAGCACCAGGAGCGTATCCACCGCCTGGTCCCAGGCGGCACGGCCCACGCGTTTGGCCTCCCAGGTGTCATGCAGCGTGTTTGTGAACTCCATCAAGGCGGCCAGAGCAGTGTTGAAATGGAACTTGTCCATGTCCTGGACCACCTTGCGTATGGTCTTGTGAATGGCTCGCTTCAAATCTCTTGTCGCCGCCGGGTCGCCTGAAGCGCCCAGGGTGGAGGCGTCCTGCTGGGCAATGTCCCACACCCGGTTGACCCAGCGGGCCATGCCGTTGATGCCAGTGGTGCTCCAGGGGCCACCCTGGTCCCAGGGGCCAAGGAACATGAGGAAGAGACGGAACACGTCTGCGCCCACGGCATCCACGTAGGTGTCGGGGGCCACCACGTTGCCTCGGGACTTGCTCATCTTGTCGTGGTCTTCCCCCAGGATGATGCCCTGGTTGTAGAGGCGCAGGAAAGGCTCGCCGAAATCCAGCAGGCCCAGGTCGCGCAGCGCCTTGGTGAAGAAGCGGGCGTAGAGCAGGTGCATGACGGCGTGCTCAGCGCCGCCGGTGTACTGGTCCACCGGGTTCCAGAGGCGCATGGCCTTGGGGTCGAATGGGCCTTTGTCGTAGTGAGGGCTGGGATAGCGCAGGAAGTACCAGGAGGAGTCCACGAACGTGTCCATGGTATCCGTCTCGCGCTGGGCTGCGGCCCCGCACTGGGGACAGGTGGTGTTGACGAACCCCTGGTGATACTTCAGCGGCGACTCTCCCGTGGGCTTGAACTCGGCGTCCTCAGGCAGAATCACAGGCAGGTCCTCCTCGCGCACTGGCACGATGCCGCACGTTTCACAGTAGACCATTGGTATGGGCGTGCCCCAGTACCGCTGGCGGGAGATTAGCCAGTCCCTCATTCGATACGAGACAGTGCGTTTGCCCCAGCCGTGCTGCTCGATATGCTCCGCGATGGCCTGCTTGCCCTGGGCACTTGGGATGCCGTCGAACGGGCCGGAGTTCACCTGGGCGCCATCGCCCAGGTAGGCTTCGGCAAGCTCCCCGCCGCTCCAGCCGGGCGGCGCGATGACCACTGGGATAGGCAGCTTGTACTTGCGGGCGAAAGCGAAATCGCGCTCGTCGTGAGCGGGCACGCCCATGACAGCGCCGGTGCCGTAGCTGCGCAGGACGTAATCGGCAATGAAGATGGGCACACGGTCGCCGTTCAGCCGGTTGACGGCGTAGGCTCCGGTGAAGACGCCTGTCTTCTCCTTCTCGGTGGACTGCCGCTCTATCTCGGTCTCGTGGCTGGTGGCGTTCACGTACTGGGTGACGACATCACGCTGGGCCGGAGTCGTTATCTTTGCCACCAGCGGGTGCTCCGGGGCCAGGACGACGAACGTGACGCCGTAGATTGTATCTATGCGGGTGGTGAAGGTGCGCAGCTCTTTCTCCTGCACGCCCAGGCCAGAGATGTCGAAGCTGATCTCCACGCCCTCGCTACGGCCAATCCAGTTGGTCTGGAGCAGCTTGATCCTTTCCGGCCAGTCCAGGAGGCCGGAGAAGTCCAGCAGCTCGTCGGCGTACTTGGTGATGCGGAAGAACCACTGCTCCAGATCGCGCTGGATGACGGGTGTGTCGCAACGCTCGCACTTGCCGTCAATGACCTGCTCGCGGGCGAGGACGGTCTGGCACCCAGGGCACCAGTTGACAGGGGCCTTGGCGCGGTAGGCCAGCCCAGCCTTATAGAACTGGAGGAAGAACCACTGGTTCCAACGGTAGTAGTCGGGCAGGCAGGTGTTTACTTCCCGATTCCAGTCGTAGATAGCGCCCATGGAGTTGAGCTGGCGCTTCATGTTCTGGATGTTGCTCATGGTCCAGGTGAACGGGTGGATGCCCCGCCGGATGGCGGCGTTTTCCGCCGGCAGGCCAAAGGCGTCGAACCCCATGGGGTGCAGCACGTTGTACCCCTGCATACGGCGGAAACGGGCATGGGCGTCCGATGGCGACATGGCGTACCAGTGGCCAATGTGGGCGTCGCCGGAGGGATAGGGGTACATGGTCAGCTCGTACCACTTGGGGCGCGGGTCGTCGTCACGAACGCGGTAGATGCCGTCGCGCTCCCACCGCTCCTGCCATTTGCGGTCAAGCTCTCGCGGGTTGTATCGAAGCTCGGCGTAACGCCCTGGGGTGGTCATACTCATTGCTCCTTGAGGAATATATCCTAGTGAGCGGAGTACGACGTGTCAATTTGGGGGGAGCTAATGACTAATGAGAGGAAGCAACTACCAGGTAGGTGGCTTGGATATTATGCCTTGTGCGTCGTTGAGCGTAGGCGGGAACTGACTAGCGCTGAGCGGCCCCTTCCGGAGATGCCGATACCAAGATGCTGCAGAAGAAAGTTCAAAGCTGCGTCTTGGGTTAGGGTCAATCACACCTACAGTCTTCCGCAAAGTTGTTTTCACCATGGAGACAGGCAATTGAAGGTCAGAATCGTTGGAAACCACTACTGCCATTTCGTAATCGTTGGCAAATCCGTCAAGCAAAAGGTAGCTCGCCAAATTTACGTCGGAACCTTTCTCTTCGGTATCCCACACCTCGACGAATCGAGGACCGTTTCTAGGCGGGTTCACCAACAGCTTGGGGCTTGGGTGAGACAGGAAATAGCCAAGGTGTAGGGTCAGATTTGGAATCGTACCCAAGGCCCGCAAGTAGGTCTGTTGTCTTTGCGGTTGTGAGGGGTCGTCAGGTCGAGCGACTACAAGTGCAGTGAAGTACCGTATGCGATTGATTTGGTGCTTAGGCAACAACAATTGGGTCAGTTTGCCAATGTCCAACCATCGATAGGGAGTTCCCTTGACTGCTCGGTAGTAAAGATTGAACCCATCCACGTACACGTTCGTTCGCACAATTCGCCCCTCAAAAATGCTGAGACCGCCTTTCAGCGGTCTCGCGCCCAGTCGCCGAGGCAACTGGGGGGGTCACCTACCAATATACTGGAATTGCGATTCTTGTCAAGTGGCTAGTGGTCATACTCATCGCTCCTTGAGGAATATATCCTAGTGAGCGGAGTACGACGTGTCAATTTGGGGGGGCAAAGGATTCTGTTTGCTACGAAGTGGTGGGTCACACTGACCACCAGCCCTGCCACCAACCGAACTGTGTTATTGTGGCTAACAGCCAGAGCAATCCAACTACAATGCCAAATACCCAAACCAGCAATCTGAAGCCCGTGATACCAGGGTGAGCGATGCCACGCATGACTTTGCCCTTAGCCAGGGGAACGAACCGCTCGATTTCTTCTTGCCTATCAAACATTCGCCGTCGTACATCTTGGCGACGCACTGCGAAGATTCCCCACGCAAATAATACAGCGAGAGCGCATAGAAACAAGAACGCGGTCAACATAAAGAACAGGGGCTGTGGTGATTCTGTCCTCGTAAGGAAGAACACGGCTCCTGCCGCCAGAAATGGGAACAGTATTGATGCGGAACGCCAGATGGAGGCCGCTTGTTCATCCGCAACGTTCTGACACATCTGATAGTCAAGTCTGAGCCATGCGTGGTCCTCCGTCGTCTCAGGTGCGACTATTTGGTTGCGTCTCATTTGTGTGCTACCTCTAGCCTTGGTTGGTAGGAAGCTCACCTAATGCGAACCATGCTTAAATATACACTATGCAGGCCTCGCAAAGCGGCCTGAACTCGCGGACCGCCGGCATCTGAAGGGGTACAGACCGGAGGAATGAAAGTGACTAGCTACAAGCCCATCCCCACTCGGTGAACGCATCATAGGGCACGAGGAACCCAGGAATGACGATGACTAGAACATGCCCAAAGCGAGTTAGCCTAGGCGATGGGGGTTAGGATGTACAGCGCTTGAGGTTATCAAGTGCTTCACGATGATCCTGGCGGAACCGCTTCTCACCAGCAGCTAGGGGGTCGCAGGGGATTACTGTTTGTTGTTTTTCAGACAATAGCCACAACCCAGCCGTGCGCGTATCTATGATCCACCACCCGTCGCCGTCGTAAGTAGCCAACCAAGTATCCTTCCATTTGGCAGCCCCGCGTATGGCTGCAGTTTGCACCTGTGCAGCGTTATAGATTTTGACGCAGGCCAATTCTTGTGCGGTCGGGGTGGGAGTTGGTGGTGCTGGTGTACGGATAGGGGTGGGTGTAGCGGGAGTATAGCTCTCTCCACGCAATTCACGGAGCCGTTGCAGGCCCATCGGTGGCGTGACGGATGCAAAGGCAATCGCATAAGTCCGCTCCGCGCTGCAACCGTAGAGGCTATAGGCGTCTTCGGCACTGCCCGACCTGGATTGCTCAGTAAGAATCACCGTAGCCTCACGTGGCGAAAGTGCAGGGGGCTGAGAGCAGCCAGCCATGAAAAGCAAGGGCAACGCCAGAAGGAGTGCAGGCAATAAGGAAGATGTTATCGGTCGCATGGCAAGCCCCCTTGTGGCAGAGTATGCCACTCTGGGCGGTCGAGAGCAACCCCTTGGCGCAAAATGTATGGGGGCACAGGGCTAGCCCATGAGTGAGGGCTGTGATTATGGCGGGAGCGCGAGGGAGTCGAATGAAGCTTGAATCCCATTGACTTTGTGCAACACACGCAGTACAATTGCCTTATGGCACCACGAACAGGTAGGCCCGCAACGGGCATGAAGCCCACTATCAGCATCCGCCTTGACCCCGAAGTCTACCAGCAAGCGAGGGTTGCCGCGGTTGCGTCCCGCAAGACTGTGGGCCAGTGGTTAGAAGAAGCCATCAAAGAGAATCTGGAACGCGAACTGAAAGAACTCCGTGAGATCGCGACCAAGGAGCGTTCAGACGCACCAGTCTACATTACTGCAGAGAAATATCCTGCGCTGATGGCGGCATGGGATAATGACGACGACGACGTTTACAACAGCCTGTGAACCCGGAGCGGTAGTCATCCTCTTGGTAGAGTACACCAATCGGCGTGGAAGAGGGCAGAGGCCAGCCGTGGTTGTCAGCGTTGACCCTTACCACCGACAAAGAAACGATACCGTAATAGTTGCTATCACATCACAGAACTTGAATGCACCCCTCTTTGGGGATTGTATTATTCAGCACTGGCAATCAGCGGGGCTGAATATTCCTAGCAAGGCAAAGGGCGTTATTGCCACAGTAGAAAGAAGAGAGGTTCACAAACGAATAGGAACGCTAACGCAAGAAGATTTTGATAGACTCCGACAGAGCATGCGAGATATCATGGGGCTTTAGCAGCCCATGAAAGAGAGAGGACAACCCCTTGGCGCAACGTGTGAGGCACAGGGCTAGCCCATGAGTGAGAGCTGTGACTATGGCGGGAGCGCGAGGGAGTCGAACCCACCCCCCACCATCCCGACTTGTCGGGACAGGGCAACGACAAGAGATGCCCAGGTGGGTCACATTTTCAGACGGTAGGGTACGTCCACCACTACCACGTTTTGCCGGGATAGAAGCGCCAGCTTGAGGCGCATGGCACCTTGACTGTGGAGCAGGTGCTCCCACCAGTGCCGCGGGATGAACTCCGGGATTACAACCGTGAGGAGCACGTTTGGGTTCTGCTTGCTTACCGAATCGAGGTAGCTGAGCAAGGCGCTGGTCCAATGCCTATATGGTGCCTCGATGACGATAAGGACGATATCTTTTGTCCACTCTTCCCATCGTTTCCGCAGCCGCTCGGCAGAAGCCACGTCATAGGTAACGTGAACAGCTCGGACCTCCGTAGAAAGGCGCAGGGCGTAGGCCAGGGCATCAATCACCGGCCTATTCAGGTCCTCCACTGGCACGAACACCATGTGAGGCTGAGTAACTCGTTCTAAGGACGGGAGACGCCTCAGACGGAGCTCATGAGCCAGGTGAACGTAGTGTCGCCGGATAGCCAGCATGAGCAACACAATCAACGGGATGAGAATAAACACAATCCATGCGCCGTGAGAGAACTTGACCGTCACGGCTTCCAATGCCACGAAGCCTGTCACCACCATGCCCAGCCCGTTCAGCAGCATCCTAACGTGCCAGCCCTTGCCCTTCACCCGCCGCCAGTGGCGGACCATGCCGGCCTGAGAGAGTGTGAAGGCGACGAAGACGCCTATGGTGTACAGCGGGATGAGTGCCGCGACGCTGCCGCCGAACATCACCACGAACAGGCCCGCTAAGATCCCCACGGTGATAATGCCAGTGGACAACGCCAACCGATCACCCAGCAGCAGGAACTGGTTGGGGAAAAAGCGGTCCCTCGCCAGGATAGAACTGAGGCGTGGAAAGCCAACGAACGCTGTATTAGCCGCCAGGAACAGGATGAGAGCGGTGGCTACTTGAATCAAAAGATGGAACCAGCCTCCGCCGACCAGCAGCCGGGCCAACTGGCTTATGAGTGTCTCCTGCTCGGTGGGGTCAGGAACCAGTCCTACATGGGAGGCTAAAAAGCTGACTCCAAGAAACAGCATCCCAAACAAACCGGCCATCCAAAACAGAATAATGTTAGCATTGCGGGTTTCCGGCGGCTTCAGGACGCGTATGCCATCGGCCACCGCCTCCACCCCAGTGAGAGCCACGGCGCCCGAAGAGAAAGCGCGCAGGATCAAAAGGAAACTCAGCGATGTCGTTACCTCCGGCGTCCAACCCGGAGGCGGAACAAACGTTGGTAGCGTGCCGCTCATAAACCGGTAGAGCCCGTAGGCAAGCAGACCCAGAAGGCTCAGGACATAAATGTAAGTGGGAGCGCTAAACAATGTGCCTGACTCACGGACACCCCGCAGATTTCCAATCACTAGGACCGTAATAATGAGGATGGCCAATACCACCCGGTATCCGAACAGTTGCGGCGCTACTGACGTAAGCGCCTCTACTCCGGCTGCAACAGACACAGCCACTGTTAGAACGTAGTCAACCAGAACGGATGCTGCAGCCACAAGACCCGGCACTACGCCGAGATTCTCCCGCGCTGCCGCGTAGCTACCACCGCCCGCGGGATAGGCCCGGGTGATTTGCGAGTAGGAAAGCACAACGATGGCCAGAACGCCGACAAGGGCAAAGGTAATGGGAAGGGTTAGGCTAAGGGCCCCTGCGCCGGCAATTGCCAAAACTCGGACAATCTGCTCCGTGGCATACGCGGAGGAGGACATGTTGTCTGAGGCGAGGATGGGAAGTGCCTGAACCTTAGAGAGGCGCTGGTTCAGTTCTTGAGCAGTAGCGATGGGCCGGCCAATTAGAGCATGGCGCCATGCGGACAACAGGCGGCCAATACTGCCTTCTACACTAGCCCCGACTGAAGTGACACGCAGAATGCCAGATTCCAGGTCTTCAAAAAGGGTGGAATCGGGGTTTACGCCAACCGTTTCATGTAAGGGATCCTGCTTCTCGTCGTCCTTCATACATTGCCAAGCAAAGATTATACGCTAAAATAAGCATGGGTGCCTTTCCAAGCGAAAACATCCAATTCAGGCTATGCAGTCATCATTATGTGTGTAGTAGAATCAACCTTAACATGACTATTTTCAAACAGTTCACTGTACAAAGGGCACTGGGAGCAATCTCGTTTGGCGCGGGCTTAGTGCTTGCCATCCTGGCCGGCTGGCTGTGGCCGCAAGTGGGTTGGCTTGCCGCTATCCTGACGCTGCTAGGCTTAGTCGTTGGGATTCTAAACATCTCAGGGCGGGAGGTCATTCCATTCTTGGTGGCCACTATTGCCCTGGTGGTCATTGGTCAAGGGAACATATTTGATCCACTCAACGATTTCGCTGGCGGCCTGGGGACCGGGCTGAACAATATCGTAGATAAGATTGCTCTCTTCGCGGCCCCGGCTGGGTTAGTCAACGCTGTGCGCGCCGCCATAACTTTGGCGCGACCGGGCCAGAGCCTGAAGTAGCCTCTAGTAATTGCCAATAAGCCAACGCTGCTTTGAACAGCGCAGGCCATCCCGGTCAAACGTGTTGCGTAAAGTAAAACCGTGTGCCACGGCCCTAAACGGCAGCATCAGATACTGGTTTGGCGGGAGCGCGAGGGAGTCGAACCCACCCCCCACCGCGCGGGCGGCAGGGCAACGGATTTGAAGTCCGCGAGAGCCACCGGGCCCCATCCGCTCCCGAGAGGTATTCGCAAGAGTACAGAACCGCCGCGCCTATCCCGA
>JAUSCR010000023.1 GCA_030651175.1 Dehalococcoidia bacterium | reverse complement strand
GGGCCTTTCGGCCTCGTAGTAAACACGCAGCTTCTGCTCTAGCTCCTGGTCGGACATATCCTGGTTCGTCATCATGCACCCCGCTTCCTGGGCTACTCCCTCACTTCGGCCTTGAGGCGCTCAAGGGCTCGATGGAGCCGGGACTTGACTGTGCCCTCTGGGCATCCCAGGACATTCGCCACTTCTGATAAGGACAGGCCAGTGAAGTACCTGAGCATGACCACCTGCCGGTGCTCATTGGGCAGGGACGCCAGTGCCTGGCGCAGGCGAAGGCGGTCCTCAATCCGTTCTGCCATCTGGAAGGCATCGCTGGCCTCACTCACGTTATCCGGCAAGGTATCCGGGTCGTCCACCGGAACGGTTTGAATCGAACGGCGCCTCCGCCCGCTGATAACGGTGTTCACCAGGATGCGCACCAGCCACGGCTTCACCGGCCTCCCCACGCCGAAGGTGTCGATCCCCCGCCATGCCGATAAGAAGGCGTCCTGCACGTACTCCTCTGCCACCGAGGGGTTGCCGGTCATAAGGTAGGCGGTGCCATAGAGCACGTCCTGGTACCGCTCCACCAGATGGCGGAACGCCTCAGAGTCGCCATCTTGGCAGAGCCCGACTGCCTCCGCATCGTTCATTGGGAGCTCCCCGCGTCGCCTTCACCGGTGAAGGTCTTCACTAAATAATACGTATTCTGGGGGCGAAATGTTCCCAGCGTTCTGCTGGCACTATGCCACAGCCGTGCCCTCAAGTACAATGGCGCAACATTCACGACCAAAGATGTGCCCATGGCAACCACGGTGGCCCACCATTGTTGACTCGAACTGGCCCGGGTTGCGAAAAGGGAATCCTTCCGAGTGTTCCTTTGGAAAGCTTTGTTCAAGATGCGCCCTGCCCGGCCGGGCAGCGGCAGCGGTAAGCGCACAGACCCCTAGGGTCGCCCTGGGGCCTTGCTGATTGGTACGTACAATAACAAGCAAGGCTGTCGAAGGGAATGAGCGGGGCACACCCCATCTTATCACGCTAGCTGCGGCCTCCTGTCTGGGCAGCGATATGTCATAATTGCCAGGCTATTGAGCCCGTGAAGAAATCCCAAACTCGGAATATGAGGCGACCCCTCCCCAGATTGCCACGCCCCAATTCGCAAACTCATCGGGGCTCGCAATGACAATTCCCTAACACGCTCTATACTGGAAGCAACAATCCTCCTTTAGGAACGCTACATGAAACGGGCCATAGGCGTTTCAGTACTGGCTGGGGTCGTACTGGTGTTTGCATTGGTGACGGGTTTTTCCCTCCTCACCCGGCTGTTCTATGTGCTGGCCCTCACGGTGGCAGGCAGCTTCCTCTGGGCATGGCTGAGCCTCCGGTGGCTGGAAATCGGCGTGGAGCGCCGGACCCATCGCGTCCACGTGGGTGCTCTGGTGGACGAGCGGATCACGGTGCGCAACCAGGGGTGGCTGCCCAAGCCGTGGCTGGAGGTTGTGGAGCTTACCGATATCCCAGGGCACCAGAGCGGCATGACTGTGAGCCTGCCGGGCAAAGGCTTCCGCTCCTGGAGGACCTCCACCCGCTCCAGCCGCCGCGGTGTGTACCGCCTGGGCCCGCTGCGCATCGCTACTGGCGACCCACTTGGGCTGTTCCGCCTGGAGCGGCAATACGCCGGCAGCCAGCAGGTGCTGGTGCTCCCAGCGGTGGTGCCGATAGCCCGGTTTGTCATCCCAAGCGCAGACATGCCCGGCGATGGCCCAGTGCGCCGGCGGTCCTTTGACGTGACGCCTCACGCCGCATCGGTGCGCGACTACGTGCCCGGGGACAGCGTCAGCCGGATCCACTGGCCCACCAGCGCCCGGACAGGCCAACTGGCGGTGAAGGAGTTTGACCTGGGCCTTACCAGCGACGTATGGGTCCTTCTGGACCTGGAGGCGGTGTCTCACCTCCGGGATGGGGAGGACAGCGCTGAGGAGATGGCCGTAACAGCAGCAGCCTCCATTGCCCGCCACCTTCTTTTGAAAGGGCAGCCTGTTGGCCTGGCCGTGAACGGGCAACCCCTGGCGATGTTGCCGCCGGACAGAGGCTATCTTCAGGACGCACGGTTCTTGGACATGCTGGCCCAGGTCAACGGGGCCGGAGCCGTGCCTCTGCGCGAGGCGATTGCCCATGTGGACCCGTGGCTTGGCCGGCACACGACGCTGGTGGTGGTCACGTCATCATCCAGTCCCCAGTGGCTGGAGGCGCTGGATAACCTGGCACACCGCAGTGTCAGGCTGGCCGCTGTGCTGATAGACGGCGCAACATTTGGCGGCGGCGATAGCCCCAGGGCGCTTCTGGCGGCGCTGGCCGATCTGGGCGCTACAGGCTACGTAGTGAGCAAGGGGGATGACATGTCAAGGGCGCTGGCTTATCCATCCACCGCCCGGCGGGATGTCCTGTACCGGGCCTCCGGCGGTATTCCTCTAAGCCAAGAGGGCGTCCGTTGAACACATTTCAAAACCCTCGCCCCTCCGACTTTGTCGAGAGTCCTCGATGTAATCGGGACATCATCGGACCTGTGTCCCCCTCTTCCGCCGCGGGCGGGAGAGGGGGAAGAGATTTTGGGATTTGGGGGCACATCCCCCAAACTCCTTGCCCCTTCGGCTTCGCTCAGGGCAGGCTCCGGGGGTTACCCCCTCTGGACACCCCCTGGCGCAGAGCTTTGAAAGGAGTCCGTTGAACCCAGGATTGACCTACAGGCAATGGTGGCTGGGCCACTCCTCCCAGAGTGTGCTACCGCCCTTGCGTCATGCCATCAGAGGATTGGGCCGCCTGTTCATGCCCAACCAGGGCTGGGCCACCTTTTTTCTGGCCCTGCTGGTGGTGGTGAGCGTGACCTGGTCCGTGGAGTCGGCGGCGTGGGCCAGGACCCCGGAGCTCGCTTTTGTTGTGTTCACCGGCGCAATGACCGGCATGGCCCTGGCCAAGCTGCGTGTTCACGGCCTCATTCTCCTGGGATTGGGCCTGCTGGCGGGGGTTTTTACCGTGCTTTGGTTCCTGGTGCGGTTTGTGGACGCCGGCCCCTGGCGCGATGGCCTGACTGTGCTGCGGGAACGCCTGAAGCTGTGGTACGCCGCAGCGGCTACGGACGGCATCAGTTCGGACACACTGCCATTCACTGTGGCATTGGTGACACTGGTCTGGCTTCTGGGCTACGTATGCGCCTGGTTTGCCTTTCGCTACCGGAACATATGGGCGCCCCTGGTGGTGGCGGGCCTGGGCATCCTGACAAATCTGAGCTATCTTCCCAGCAGCCACGGCTCTTACTTTGTTATCTTTCTGGTGTTCTCCTTCCTGGCGGTAGGTTGGATGAGCGCCATGGAGCGGCGCCGGCAATGGAGTTGCCAGCATATCCAGCACTCGTCTCTTCTTGGGGCCCAAGGAATATACAACGGCCTCCAGTTTGGCCTGGTGGTGATCATAGCGGCCATGCTGCTTCCTGTGGGGTTGCCCAGGCCCTCTTACCTAAAGAGGGGGTACGAGTATCTGAGATGGCCCGTGGAGCGCCTCCAGGGCGACTTCAACCGGCTTTTTGCGGCGGTGCCGGCCCGCAAACCAATGGCGTACCGAGTTTTTGATAATACTTTGCCCTTCCAGGGGGCCATCAGCCTGAGTGACGAGGTGGCCTTTACCGTGCGAAGCTCGCGGCCCAGCTACTGGAGGGTACGCAGCTATCCTACCTATACCTCCAAAGGTTGGGTCTCCGGCGCTACGCAGATGGTGCCTATACAGTGGCAACCCAAGGCTGCCACCTCTGAGCAGTACCAAGCACGGGAGGAGGTTGTCCAGCACGTGAGGCTGAACTACAGCCCGCGCCTGCTGGCCGCCGCGGGCGTTGCCCACGGGTCGGCCCTGGACGTGGAGGTGGAGGTGCCTGTGCCTCTCACCTACGATATATCTATCACTGACCCCACCTTTGTTCCGGCGTTGCCGCCGGAGGTGCAGTCTCTAGCGCAACGGCTGAGGGGCATGGCCGCCCAGGAAAAGTCTGGGCTGACAGAGTTGCTGGTTCAGGATATTCTTCCCAAGGACATGGAACTGGCCGGCTTGCGCTACGACGAAGCAGGCGTCTTGACGGGAGTCGCCATCAGGCGAGCCGCACCAGTGCCCCTGGATGTCCTCTCCCTGCGCAGCCAGAGGCGGCTATTCACCTCGGATGAGTACACAGTCACATCCACCATTTCCGTGGCCACGGCCCAGGAGCTGCGCCTGGCAGGTGGAAAGTATCCTGGCTGGGTGCGCGACATCTATCTTCAGCTTCCCGATACTCTGCCCAAGCGGGTGATAGAGTTGGCCCGCCGCCTGACCGCTGAGGCCGAAACTCCTTATGACAAGGCAGAGGCAATCGCGGGCTACCTGCGCACCCTGCCATACACCACCAACGTTCCGGCCCCTGCCTATGACGCCGATGGCGTGGACCATTTCCTGTTCAACCTGGGCGCAGGCTATAGCGACTACTTTGGCTCGGCAATGGCGGTCATGCTGCGGGCTGTGGGCGTTCCTACCCGCATGGCGGTGGGATACGGAATGGGCGAGTTGGACAAGGATGGGAATGTGATAGTGAGGGACAGGAACAGCCACGGCTGGACCGAGGTGTTCTTTCCCTACTATGGCTGGGTAGAGTTCGAACCCACCCCCGGCCACGAACGTCCGGGCCTGGTTCGGGAGGCAGAGGAGTTGCAGGGGCTGTTCCCCGGCGGGGATGGCCTGGGCGACGAAAACGTGGACGACCTGCTGGCCGGGACACTGGGCCCCCGGGGCCGGGGCTTGCGCTACAATTCAGGGCGGGAGTGGATGGTTTGGACAGGGGCTGGGGCTGGTGGAGTGGCCTTGGCTCTCCTGGCTGCTTTCCTGGCGCTCCGCTGGCTGCTGGCGACACCCCCCGCCGCAACGGGCGTCTACGGCAAGATGGCGCGTCTCTCCAATGTCGCTCGGCTTGGGCCATATGATGGCCAGACCCCGAATGAGTACGGGAGCGACATGGCAAGGCGACTGCCTGAGATTGAGCCGGAGGTAGCGACGGTGGTGGATCTGTACACCAAGAGCCGCTACGGGAACCGCACGCTTTCGGAGGCGGAGGAGGCCAGGGTTATAGAGGCGTGGCGTAAGATCCGGCGCATCCTGTTCCTCCGTGCCTTGCGCCGCCATCGCCAGAAAAGGATAATGGCACTATCGCGGGAGGCGAGGCCGTGACCGACTATTACGCTGCGTTGCCCACATGCATGGGATGGATGGGAGTCCTGGCTTCCGAGCGGGGCATACGCAGGCTAGCGTTGCCTCAAGCCTCACCGCAGCGGGCAGTGGAGGCGCTGGAGGTTGACGTGAGCGGCGCGGAGATGGCTCTGGTCCGCTTTGAGGGGCTGCGACAGGAGTTGGAGGCGTGCTTCGCCGGGGACGCGCCGGAGTTCCTTCAGGAGTTGGACCTGGAGGGGGCGCCTCCCTTCTTTTTGAAGGCGTGGGCGGCATGCCGCTCAATTCCCAGAGGCGAGACGCGAAGCTATGCGTGGCTGGCAGCCAGGGCGGGAAGCACTGGCGCTGTGCGCGCCGCGGGGCAGGCCATGGCCCACAACCCTATCCCCATCATCATCCCATGCCACCGGGTCATCGCCAGCAACGGCGACCTGTGTGGCTACGGCGGTGGCCTGGACCTGAAACGGCGGCTCCTGGACCTGGAGCGTGCGCCCCGCCTGTGAGAGCGGTGGCATACCAGGGTGCTGGAACCCCCATTCAACCATCCCCTCCGACTTTGTCCCGACAGGTCTGGATGAGCGGAGTTCCGACTCTGTCGAGATGCCGACTTTGTCGAGCATGCACGATTGCATCGGCACTCTCGACCTTCGGTCGGAGCTCACCACGAGCGGGACTAGCCACTGCTCCTCATGTCAGCGCAAAGGTTGAGCCGTTTGGTGTCTTCCGCACCTCTATGCGCACTGGGAAGGCGTCCTTCACCTCTTCCATGTGGGTGATTACCAGGATGCACTGAAAGTCCTCTGAGATGGACTGGATTACCTCCAGGATGCGCTCCCGGCCCGCGGCGTCCTGGGTGCCGAACCCTTCGTCCATAAACAGCGTGGGCAGTGGTGCGCCGGCACGGTGGGCCAGCAGCTTTGACAGTCCGATGCGCAGCGCCAGGTTGATGCGAAATGCTTCGCCGCCGCTGAATGTCTCATAGCTGCGGGTGCCCAACGGGTCGGACACCTTGATCTCCAGTGTCTCCACCGGCTCGCCACGCTGGCTCTCCCGCTGAGTCTCCAGCTTCAGGTGCATTGTGTTGTCCGTCATGCGGGCCAGCAGGCGATTGGCCTCCGCCTCCAGCTCCGGGATAGCGGCCTCCACCAGAAGGGCCTGCACTCCGGTCCTGCCGAAGGCAATCGCCAGTTGGTCGAAGGCCTCGCGTTCCTGAGAGGCGGCCTTCAGTGCGGCCTCCGCCTCGGCGATCTTGCCCTCCGTGTCCCTGTATTCCTGGAGCCGTGCGGCTAGGAACCCTCGGCGCGACACCTGCTCCTGCTGTCCCGACAGCAGTCGGGAGTGCGATGCTACCAGGCTCGCTAGCTGCTGCTCCAGCGCCTGCAGTGCTTGCATCTCTACCTGCGCCGCCGACATTCGCTGCTCCGCCTGAGCAATGGCCTCTTGCCTGTGTTGCACCAGGGCCATGACGCGCCCTAGATTCTCCCGCTCTTTGGGCAGCCCTTCCGCAGCCTGTCGCAAAGAGCGGTGTTCCTCCTCGGACGGGGCGAGCTTCTGGATGGCCTCCTTCACCTCCCGGTGGGCCGCCGGGTCGTATCCCAGCCGCGCCAGCTCCTGGGAAAGGACATCCAACTCTGCCGGCGCTTTCCTGGCTTCCTCCAGGCGATGATTCGTGGTGGCGATGCGGCCATGCAGACGGCGGCGGTTTTCCCCCAGCTCCTTCTCCTCTCTCTCCAAGGTGACGGTCCCGACACCGAGTCGGGACTCCAGGTCTCGCAACGTGGCAGCGTTCTGCCGGTGCTGGCTGGCGAGCAGCTTCCCCTGGGTCTCGTATTCCGCCTGGATATGCTCCCGTCCTCCCTCCCCCAGCGCAGTGCCACACAAAGGGCAGCGCGCATCCCCCTGGGCTAGCATATCCACCTTCTGGCGCAGGGCATCCATCTCCTGGCGGAGCCTCTGGTTCTCTGCTTGCAGCGTCTGCTGCTGGATCTGCGCTTCTTGAAGCTCCGTGCGTTTGGTTTGCCAGGTGCTCTGCCGCTCGTCCAGGCCCAAGAGCAGGCCCTGGCCGAGGCGCAGGGCCTGCTCTTGGGAAGGTACCGACTCTAGTCGGGACTGCAACGGCCCACGACGCTCATGAAGACGGGCGTATGGTTCGACCAGGCGGTTCAGATCCTCGTCCCGTCTCCGTAGCTCCACCAAACGGCTGTACGCCTGGACGATTTCGGTCTCCCGGGCAACCAGCGCCTCCCACGATCGGACACGCTGGCTGTGCTGCGACGCCTGGGCCTGCAACGAGTCCAACTCCTGCCGGGCGGCATCCCTCTGGCGGCCCAACTCCTCCATCTCTTGCCGGCGTCTCCGCAGCGTGTCCACCTGCTCCTTGATCCCGACAAGTCGGGACTCTGCCACCGCAAGCTCGGTCGTGGCCTTGTGCAGAGCAGCCTCAACCACGGGCAACTCCGCTTGGTATTCCGGTCGCCTGGCCAGCTCCTGGCTCCAGGCCTGGGCTTGGCCCTGGAGCTGTTGAACTTCAGCGGCGAGACCCCTGGCTTTCTGGCGCGCCTTCTCCTGAAGGCGGTCGTACATGTCCAGGCCCAGGACCGCCCCCAAAACGCGCTGGCGCTCGGCGGGGCGCTTGGTGGTGAACTCATCGGCGCGGCCCTGCACCAGGAAGGCGCTGTTCACAAAGGTCGCGTAGTCCATCCCAACCAGCTTCTCGATGGCGCTTTCCGTCTCGCGCACCGAGTTGCCGCTGACGCTCCGGAAGTCGCCGTTGCCCGTGGCCAGATGAAGCTCCAGGGAGGTGGCGCCCGACCTTGGCCCTCGGCCCCGGGCGTAGCGGCGTATCACCCTGTACCGCTGGCTCCCTTGAGCTTTGGTGCCGCCGGCCAGGAACTCCAGCTCAACGCGCATGTCCTGTTCGCCCAGGTGAACCAGCTCCTCCTGGGGCTTGTGCACAGCGTCTCCCCACAACGCCCAGCACATGGCGTCCAGCAGCGACGATTTGCCGTGGCCGTTGGCGCCGCACAGGCAGGCTATGTGCACGCCTTCCAGATGGAGGGTAGGCACGTCCTTCCTATAGCACTTGAAGTTCTCCAGAGTGAGCTTCAGGGGGATCATGGCAGCGCCATTCTAGCACTGGGGCTAGGCACCTGCAGGAGCTTGGCAACGGATCATAAGTTATCCCCGCTCATGGTGAGCTTGTCGAACCATATGAGCGGGGCAGCCAATACATGCACTACTTTTGGACGAGGTAGTAGGGATTGGGCGGGTTATGGAGATTAAAGATGGACAAGTCCCTCTTGCATCAGACCTCTACGGCCAGAAACTCGATAGCCCGGATTATCCTGGTTTCTTTGTAACGACGTGCCAAAGGAAAGTGTTTAGTAATCAAGTAGCTACAGATTTCATACTCTTCCCAAGGACGCTCCGGATTCAAGTATTGGCTGAACTTTGGCAGATTCTGTCTGAAATAGTCTAACCGTTCCTGCTGGCGTGAAGCCTCGTTGCGCAACCCATGTGGATCGAGTAGCTCCTGCTGAACCAGATTAGTCCCGGTGAGCGACGAAGGTGCCATGTCTCTATACTTTGCGTCTGCGATGATTATGCGTCTTTTGTCCTCTGAGATGGCCATAATATCGTATTCGTAGTGCTCTATAACTGGCTGATTAGGACCGTCATAGCCATGCTGATGAATCTCACTTCTTACCCATTCCTCGAACTTTTCGCCGACCTTAGCCCGCATGTTTACAAGGAGCGGGCCACGCTCAGCAACGGCAGGCAACTCAGGATTCGGGCATCCCTGAAGGTAAATTATGAAGAAGAACAATGTGAGGTAGTCCAGCACGAACCCCTCAGGAGTTCTTACTACTATGGGTACCAGCTCGGTGCTGTCGACATAGTTTCGCACAAAGTCTTGGGCGGGAAAGGGTCGCTTAGCATATTTGTCAAAGTGGGCTTGTAGTTCCTGAATTTCCTTGGATTCCTTTTCGGCTGGGATAATCGATGTCCCATCTCTACCCCATGTCTGCGGGTGTGTGCACCAACCCAACAATACGGTCATATCAAGAATGTCTGGTCGGTAATCGTACTGCCTCGCCGTTCTGGCGTGACTTCGTAGTAAATATCGTAGCTGAAGGCTTATGGGCCAGAACGGTTCGAGGATTTCCGAGGCGTCGGTGACGTGACTTGGGTCGACGTGCGTTATGGCAGCCGATTCGAGATGCATATACTGGAACATGTGGCTAATTTGGTTGTAGCTGCCAATCCCCATGGTTGCTTGGGTTTCGTTCATCGCATGAGCGAACTTAATTGAGAATCCCCTAATGCCTGAGACGGTTCGACCCAAGACATACCGCCTAGTTCGCACGTCCTCGAGGTTGTGCTGATCCTGACTCCAACGTCGGACACTTTCTAGAAGCCCTCGGAACCTCTCCAAGTCGTCAATGGTGCCGTCAGAAGGTTGCTTGTTGACCAACAGAAGGAGTTCACCAATAGCAAAGAAGTGGTCGACTGAGGGCATGATGCCTTCCCTGAAGAGCATGGTAATAAGTTCTATCCTAGCCTTGTATGCGTAGCGCGCCAACACTCCGGATTTCCATCCAGCAATCTCGGCCAGTAGCCTTTGCTCGCCTTCTTGCAACTCGTGATACAGGCGAGGCTGAGCTTCCTCGGCTACATCTATAATCGAGACCAGGTCGCTGGGCCAGAGGGGACAGACTGGGTTCAGGCAAACGTCAGTTGGAGGCATGCTGCCTGCCACATAGAGCAGCCCGCCGCAGTGTGGGCAGAGGTAATCTGAGTCAAAGTTGGCGCGATCGTAAATCATCACGGTAGACACGTTTTCACTATAGACCCACTGGCAGGCCCGCTCAAGGGTCCCCATGTACCCTTAAGCTTTCCGCTACCTGCAAAACTGAGCAAGGCCATTCCTTTCTCCCCTGCCATTCCCCTCTCCCACATACCATGCCCACTTTGCTATCCTTCCAGTGGAACGTCCCGTGGGTTTAGCGCCATGCGTCCCATTCAAAAACCATCAAATCTCTCTATCTGTCGGCATGTACCATTCCGTAGCTACAGTCCAAAGCTATCCGCCAGGGAAAACGTAAACAAATCCATCAAACCGCAAAGCTACAAGAGGAATTCCATCAATCGCCCAGCGTCGCCCCCCTGGACTCTCCTTTTTCAGCAGCCTGGTAGATGGCAGCTATCCTCCACAAACTCTGGGGATTCATGTATGATATGCCCCAAACCATAAGGAGGGGGTGCTGAATGAAAATCGGGTTGATGGTACCCAACTATGCGCGGTGGTTCCGGGGTGATGGCATCTGGGCCACCTGTGAGAAGGGCAAAGAGCTGGGCCTGGATGCCCTTTGCTTCGTAGACCACGTCATGTTCACTCCTCGCCAGTACGTGGGCTATGGGAATGGATACATGGACTGTTGGACAGCTATGTCTTACGTTGCGGCGGTGACCAACGTGCAGCAATGGAAGCCTATCCTGACCAATGCCGTAGTTGTGATACCGTACCGCCCTCCTGTGCAGCAGGGCAAGGTCATAGCTACCGTGGACTCCCTCGCCGGCGGACGTGTCATGGTGGGCGCAGGCAGCGGATACAATGAGAACGAGTTTTCCAGCCTGAGCCTGAATGTAAAGGAAAGAGGCGACATGACCGACGAGTACCTGGCGTGCATGAAGGAGCTATGGACCCACCCGGTGTCCTCCTTCCACGGCAAGTACACCAACTTCGACGAGATGACAGTATCGGTGCGTCCCGCCTCGCAGCCCTATCCTCCGGTCCTGTACGGCTCACACGGTCCAAGGCCGCGCCGGCGCATCGCCGAGAGGTATCAGGGTTCCATTGGAGCGCCAGGGCGCGATGCAGAATCCCAGCGCTCCTTTGCAAGCGACATGGCCGACCTTAACAAGCTGTGGAAGGAACACGGGCGTTCAGGCAAACCGTACCTGATGGCGATGGAAAGGGGGCACCTGACAACCCAACGCGGGCAGGCAGGCCAGGACGTTGTTAAGGGAGTTGCCCCGGAGGGTCAACCCGCCAGTGGTACTGATACGGGAGTTAGGATGCAAGCGGGCGAAGAGCGGGCGTATGTCTCTACATACACGCTCACCCATGTGGACGAGACGGTGGCGAACCTTCGAAGGCTTGATGCCGCGGGTGTGGATATGGCCATAGTTTGGCTGCCCTCATACAGATATGGTGGGCTTGACAACCAGGGATTGCAGCTCCAGCAGATGGAGATTCTGGCTGAGCATGTACTGCCGAAGATTCCCAGGGACAAAAAGCCAATAGAGATGGACTACGACGGCAAAAAGGCCACGCCGTTTGCCAAGGCTTAGGCCGTCGCAGCGCAAGGTCATCTGCGACCATTGACTGGGCCGGCCCAGCGTCCGGCAACATATGAGCAAAAGAAGGGGGTGCTGAATGAAGATTGGCCTGAGGTTGCCCAACTTCGCCAGGTGGTTCAGGGGAGACGCCATTTGGGCCACATGCGAGAAAGGGAAGGAGCTTGATCTGGATGTCCTGTCCTTTGTAGACCACGTGATATTCACCCCCCAGCAGTATGTTGGCTACGGTAACGGCTACATGGATATTTGGACCGCCATGTCATACGTGGCGGCAGTGACCAACGTCCAGGGGTGGAGACCAATCCTGAGCCAGAGCATCTGTGTTATCCCGTACCGCCCTCCAATTCAGCAGGCGAAGATCGCTGCCACGGTGGACTCCCTTTCAGGAGGGAGGTTGCTCATAGGGGCGGGTAGCGGCTACAACGAGAACGAGTTTGCGGCGCTGGGTCTCAACGTTAGGGAGCGCGGCGAAATGACACACGAATACCTGGCGTGCATGAAGGAGCTTTGGACGCATCCCGTGGCCTCCTTCCACGGCAAGTACGCTAACTTCGATGAGATGACCATATCCGTTCGTCCAACCCAGCAACCTCATCCACCCATCCTGTACGGTTCCAGCGGGCCGATGCCCTTCCGTCGCATCGCCGAGCGATACCAGGGTTGGCTACGCGGGACCGTCGCCGTGAAAGATGCGAATGCCGATTATTTCAAAGCCCTTGACCAGGACTGGGCCAAGATAAACACCCTCTGGAAGGCGAATGGCCGCCAGGGCAAACCCTACCTCATGGTGCAGATGGGGGGGCAATTCACAACTGACAGAGAGCAGGCGGGAGGGTCGGTAGTGAAGGGACTTGCCACGGAGCAGGCTATCGTGGGGACTGAAGGAAGGATTGAGGCGGGAGGAGAGCGTGCCTACGTTAGCACATTCCCTATCAGCCATGTGAGTGAAGTGGTAAAGCAGCTCCGGTCGTACGAGGAACTGGGAGTGGACATGGTATTGATCAACGTACCATCCTATAGATTCGGGACACTCGACAACCTGGGCATGCAACTCCAGCAAATGGACCTGTTGGCAGAGCACGTCCTGCCCAAGATAACCAGGGACAAGAAGCCGATCGAGATGGACTACGACGGCAAGAGGTTCACCCCGATGGGCTAGCTCTTAGACATCGAGAGCTGGTGCCTGTGGAATCATTGACTGGGCCGGCCCAGCATCTGGCAGTATATGAGCAAAAGAAGGGGGTGTTTCCTCTGCTTACGGGGGCACCCCCTTCTTGCGCATGCTGCGAACTAAAACCCTCTGCGACCTCAGCTATGTTGACTGTGGCGTGGCCCTTTCCGTGGGTGGATTGCACCAGGGATGGGAAATCATGGCAATAGGGGCAGATTAGCAGGCTGCTGAAAAAGGGGTGCTCAGAGGGGCAAAACCCATTTGACGGGGGTCTGGGGGTGTCCCCCAGATACAACTTTTACCCCCTTCCTGGCCAGGAAGGGGGTAGGGGGATAGTCGGAAAGGGTTTTTCATCACCCTGCTAGTGCCGGTAAAGGAGTTGCCTGCTCCATGCGAATGGTGATGTGGCTTGCGGGTAGAAGGCTTCTGGCCGCGTGGCCTGTGGAAGCAGCGCTGGGCGTGGGAGTGCTGGTCATAGTAACGCTCATCTCCCTGGTGAGCCTGCGCTCGCGAGACATGGCCGAGGCGGGACTCCACTACGCACTGGCTACCCGCTCATCCCAGTTAGAGCGGGCGGTGCAACTGGTGGTGCAGGACCGGCCACTGGGGTACCAGGACTACCAGGACCTGAGCGCGGCGGTCGGGAAGGCGTTCGAGAACCATCTCGACTGGCTTCCAGTGAAAGTGTCTCCCGCGGGACAGTCCCAGAGCCTACCTTTCGTTCAACGAGTCGAACAGATACCACCTGCCGTGGGCGCTCCCAGGGCATATCTCTACTTCAGGGAGGAGTTTGAAAGTCACGTTCGCCTTGTAGATGGCCGGTGGCCGGTCTCCTCCGTATCTTCTTCTCCCCTTGCGCTGGAGGCGGTGATTGGCGAACCCGCGGCCCTGGGTATGCGTTGGGCTGTAGGCCAGCGGCTCTTCCTGGTGCCTTTAGTTGGAGCGCCTGAAGAAAAGGTGGAGGTAAGGATAGTAGGAGTAGTGCAACCGCTGGACAGTGAGGACTCCTACTGGTTGGATAACCTGTCGCCTTTCTACCCGGGCAGTGGAGATGCGATAGAAGTCCCCCTTGTAACAGGTAAAGAGGTCTTCTTCGACGGGTTTGGCCAGCAGTACCCCATGCTGCTGGGCAACTACTGGTGGCACGCCTTCCTGGACCTGGACAGCCTTACGGCGGGCACGACGACCAAGCTAACAGAGTCCCTGGCATCCCTGGAGTCAGAGATCAACCTGCGCTTTCCGCGCTCCCTGGTGCTTACTGGTCTGGACACCTTTATGCAAAGCTATCAGCGCTCTCTGGCCCTCTCACGGCTTCCCTTGTATCTTTTCGCATCGCTTGTGGTGTCGGTGGTCCTGTACTACCTGGTGCTGATGGCGCTGATGGCGGCTCCGGAGCGGGGAGCCGAGGCTGTGATGTTACGCAGCAGAGGCGCCACCGTAAGCCAGGTGGGATACCTGATAGCGCTGGGTGAGGGGCTGGCCCTGGCGGTGCCCGCGGTTCTTGTGGGCCCTCTGCTGGCCTGGGTGCTAAACACTCTTCTTCCCGTGGGGTACTCATGTTCCCGGTGCGCAGCGGGTCTTTCCCCCATGCTTTTCCTTACAGCGGGTCTGGTCTCTGTGATATGCATCATGGTGTTTGTGGCAGCGGGGCTGGGGGTGGCCCGGCAAGGGGTGGCGCAGTTCCTGAGGGAAAGGGGGCGTCCCGGAGAGGCCCCCGCCCTTTACCGGTACGGCATAGACGTGGTGGCTATGGTGGCGCTGGGGCTGGTGTGGTGGCAGATAAGAGGCCGAGGTGGATTCGTCGCCGACCGTCTTCAGGGTGGGGGGTTCCAGGCGGACGTGAGCCTTGTCCTGGCGCCTGCCCTGATGCTGATGGTGGCGGGACTTTTGGGCCTGCGCCTTTACCCCTGGGTGCTCCGGCTTCTGGCGCCCCTGACCCGTGCCTTTGGGACGGCATGGGCAGCCCACGCTCTCCGACGCATGGCGCGCGCCCCGCTAATCCACGCATCCCTGGCCGTACTGGTCATGCAGGCCGTGGCCTTAGGTGTATTTGGCGCTATGTTTGGGACTACCCTGGCGAGAAGCGTTGCCGACCAGGCAAGCTACTCAGTGGGCGGAGACGTAGTGGCACTGCTCCCGCAGGGGTATGGCGCCTCCGTGGAAGAGCTGTCTCGAAGAACGAGGGCACTGGCTGGGGTAGAGACGCTTTCCGTGGTATACAGGGGACGGTTGACCTCTCCCAGAGGAGGGTTGGAGGCCTATAGCCTTCTGGCGGCAGAGCCTGCTGAACTTGCCAAAGCTGCTTGGTTTAGGCAAGACCTGGCGGGCAAGGATTTGAAGGAGTTGCTAGCGCCCCTGGAGCGTAAAACAGGAGTTGCTCCAGGCGTTGCTTTGCCCGAAGATACGGAGGCCGTTGGCATCTGGGTGCGGCCATCGAGCAGTCACCCCGGCTCCAACCTGTACCTGCGGCTGAGGGACGCCACGGGCAAATACGCGAGCGTTTTGGTGGGCAACCTGGGGGTGTCGTCCTGGACATATCTGGGGTCCCCTTTGCCCAAGGAGCCTGTCCTGAAACCACCTTTGACTGTGGTGGGGGTGATGATAAGCGGTGTGCCCGGCTCTGGGTACGGCAGCGGTTCGGTGGCCCTGGACGACATTACAGCCGTCGTTCTGGGAATGCGACAGCCTGTGGGAGGCTTTGAGAGTCCCGGCCCCTGGATTACATTGCCATACAAAGGCGATAGCCAACTCACACTCACCTTCCCGTCTGAGGCGGCCCATTCGGGCGCGGCGGGAGCTCTCTACTCTTGGACCAAACCTATTAGCGATGCCCCGCATGGTATATTCGTACCTCCTGTGTCCGTGCCCATGCCGGCGGTGGGCAGCAGCAATTTCGGCATTGGGCAGACAATTGTGGGCGGCCTGGAGGCTCAAGCTATCGCCCTCTCGGTCCAAGGGGTGGTACCCTACTTTCCCACCCTTTACCAAGATGAGGGGCCTTTTCTTGTGGTGAGCTGGGAGCAACTACAGCGGTACAGGGACGTGATGCTTTTGCCAAGGCCCCTGGAGGCCAATGAGCTATGGATAAAGGTAAGGGAGGGGAGTCCAAGGGATCAGGTGGTCAGCGATCTGAAAGAGGTGCTGCCCCTCCATACCATCCTGAAGGACAGCCAGGAGTTGGTAGCCCAAGCCGTGGGAGACCCACTTTCGGGTGAGTCCTGGCCCAGGCTGGCGGCGATAGGTCAGGTCTCG
>JAUSCR010000149.1 GCA_030651175.1 Dehalococcoidia bacterium | reverse complement strand
TGAACATGCCTCTGTAGCTCAGTGGATAGAGCGCTGGCCTCCGAAGCCAGAAGCGGGAGTTCGAGTCTCCCCAGGGGCACCACCCAATATAGTTCGCAGCCTAGGTGCTTCTTAGAAGCTATCTCAAAAGTGGCCTTTGGGGGAGTGCAGAGGGGGCGAAGCCCCTTATGCCGGGAGTCTGGGGGTGTCCCCCAGAAAAAACACCTTCATCCCCCTTCCTCGAAGAAGGAAGGGGGACCGAGGGGGATGGTTGGTTGGCCGGAGGACCCAGGCCAGGCAAATCTCTCGCCCCCGCTTTGGGTTCCGTAGGAAACGAAATATCGAAGGCACTGAACTAGTGTCAAAGGAAGGAGTGCATCGTGACGGATCAGGAGTTAGCCTTTACTCCGGCCTGGCGGCTGCGCGAGCTTATCGTCTCTAAGCACGTCTCCCCCGTGGAGCTAACGGAGCTCTTCCTGGCTCGAATCCAGGAACTCAACCCCGGCCTGAACGCCTACATCACCGTGGCAGCGGAGCAAGCCCTGGCCAATGCTCGCCGGGCAGAGGCTGAAGTCAAGCCTGGCGCTAGCCTGGGCACCCTGCACGGCATCCCCATCGCCATCAAAGACCTCACATCCACTCGTGGCATACGTACCACCCGGGGTTCCTTGATTTTCAAGGACTTTGTACCCGAAGTGGACGAAATCCTGGTGGCCCGCGTTCGCCGGGCCGGCGCCATCATCCTGGGCAAGACCAACACGCCGGAGTTCGGCATCTCTGCCACCACCGAAAACCTCCTGGGCGACGCCTGCCGCAATCCCTGGAACCCGGAGCGCACATCCGGCGGCTCCAGCGGCGGGGCAGGGGCGGCGGTGGCCGCTGGGCTAGCCCCGCTGGCCCAGGGCAGCGATGCCGGCGGCTCCATACGCATCCCTGCCAGCCTGTGCGGGGTCTACGGCATCAAGCCCACACAGGGGCGCGTGGCGCGGCTGTACCAGGGCGCCGGAGGCTGGGGACAGATAGCCCAGAACGGCCCCATGACCCGCACCGTCCGAGACGCAGCTATGTTGCTCCAGGTGATGGCCGGCCCGGACCCGGCAGACCCTACGGCCATAAAGGAGCCGCCACCGGACTTCTCGGCGGCGCTGGAAGCTGGAGTGAGGGGCCTGCGTATCGGATGGAGCCCCGCCATGGGATCCGTGCCGGTGGACCAGGAGGTGCGACGGGTTACAGCGCAGTCACTCCATGTGTTCGAAGAGCTGGGCGCCCATGTGGAGGAGGCCGATGTCCCCCTGGACCACCAGCAGGTGCGTGAAATCTTCAACACCCTCTTCCTCTCCGACTTCGCTGCCAACTACAGCGAGCTGCTGGACACTCGTGGTGACGAGATGTCGCCTTTCTTGCGGGAGATGCTGGTGAGGGCGGTGCAGTGGCCCGCCTCCAAGCTGGCCAAGGCCCTTCGGGACCTGGAGTGGCACCGCGCACGCATGGAATCGGCAATGGAACGCTACGACATACTGCTGACGCCCACCTTGGCCACCACAGCGTTCCCGGTAGGCCAGCGCCCCAGGGTCATTGACGGACAAGCGGTTGACCCAGTTTGGGGCTTCACACCCTTCTGTTTCCCGATCAACCTTAGCGGCCAGCCCGCCGCAAGCGTGCCATGCGGGTTCTCCTCGGATGGACTCCCCATCGGGCTGCACGTCATCGGTCGCCGGGGTGACGAGGCCACAGTGCTCCGGGCTTCCACAGCCTTTGAGCAGGCTCGTCCCTGGGCAAACCGCCGCCCCGTGGTGTGTTAGGAAGGCAGCGCCGTTGAACTTGGGCCAGCAACGATTTTGAATTCACGGTCTTGTGGAGCTTCCATGGAGGCTAGACCGCCTGATGAGATGGGTATATCATTCCGTGTCGAGGCTGAGGCGGGATGAGGCCCGTCTCACGTGGAATTGGAGGCGAAATCCCGATAGATGAATGAAGGAGGAGACATGAGGACTAACGCGATTCTGGCAAAGATGCGCGCTGGGCAGAAGGCGTACGGCTGCTCTCTTAACTTCCCATCGGCGGCGGTGGTCGAGATTATAGGCGCCGCCGGTCTCGACTTCGTGTGGCTGGACAGCGAGCACGGCCCTTTCACGCCGGAGAGCATCGAGGAGATGTGCCGTACAGCGGAGCTGGCGGGCCTGACGGCCATAGCCCGTGTCCCGGACGTCCGGGAGTCTACCATCCTGCGCTTTTTGGACCGGGGGGTCATGGGGATCCAAGGGCCGCACATCCGCAACCTCCAGGAGGCCCAAGAGTTGGCCGACGCTTGCCGTTTCCCGCCCCAGGGCAAGCGCGGCTTCGGCTACGGCCTGCGCGCTGTGCCTCCGGCGGTTCCCGCCATCGAGTTCATAGCCAATGCCAACGCGGAGGTGCTGGTCATCGCCATGATTGAGGACGTGGAGGCCCTGAAGAACCTGCCTCAGATCCTCAGCGTGAAAGGGATTGACCTGTTCACGTTCGGCCCTAACGACCTTGCTGCGTCCATGGGTCACTCTGGTCTGCCCGAACACCCAGAGGTACTAAAGACTATGACCGAGACCACGGCGCGCATCCATGCCGCAGGTAAGCGCCTGTACTCCGACGTGACGACTACTGTTTCTGCCACAAGGCTGCTCCTGGACGGTGCCCGGGAGTTCGTACGCAAGGCAAAGGCGAGCTAGTAGTTCCGTGCATAAGTCAACGCACACAAGGAATGGGCCAGAATCCCGTTCGCTCTGAGCTTGCCTGTAGCGGGCTTGTAGAACCATCTAAGGAAATGAGCGGGTGGCGTAGGCCCGCAATATTTGACACATTGTTCACCCCGCTGATATTCTGCCCGATAAACCCGATAAACAAGAAAGGGGATGCAATCCTGTGGCAATTGCTGACGTAGTTTCTGCCGTCCGAAGAGAAGGCCGAACTGTGCTAACCGAAGTAGAGTCAAAGGAGTTCGTCCACGCAAGTGGGATTCCCGTGGTGAAGGCTCGCCTGGCCACCTCTCAGCGAGAAGCGGCGGCCATTGCCAGTGAGATGGGGTTCCCTATCGCCTTGAAGATAATGTCTCCAGAGATTATCCACAAGAGCGATGTCGGTGGCGTGAGACTTGGGTTGAAGAGCCAGGCGGAGGTGCGCCGCGCCTACAGCGAGATTGTGTCGGCGGCCAAGAGGAGCAACGCGGCCGCCCATATCCTTGGGGTCTCCGTGCAGGCCATGGCGCCTCCAGGGGTCGAAGTTATTCTGGGCATGACCCAAGACCCACAGTTTGGGCCGGTGCTCATGTTTGGCCTGGGAGGTGTAATGGTAGAGGTGCTCAAAGACGTGGCATTTCGCCTGGTACCCCTGACTCGGTATGACGCCAGGCAGATGGTGCGGGAGATCCGCGGCTATCCCATTCTCAACGGGTATCGGGGTCACAAGCCGGTGGATGTAGCGGCCCTGGAAAACTCACTTCTAAAGCTGTCCAGATTCATAGAAGCCCACCCTGAGGTCAACGAGTTGGACATGAACCCCGTTTTCGTCTATCCGAAGGGCGTGCTGGCCGTGGACGCCCGGGTCATCCTGAAGCCGGCCTAAAGTTGTAAGGAGCATAACATGCCTTGGGATTCCAAAGACCTAGATAGAAGGTTCCACCCGGATGTGGTGGCAGTCGTAGGGTCAAGGCGGGCCGACGACTATATCTGGCTGCGGAACATGACCGACTTCAAAGGCAAGCTGTACTCAGTCCAGGTTGACCCCGGCGATATTGAAGGCATAGACAAGATGGGCATCCCGAACTACAAGAGCCTGGCGGAGATACCTGGCCCCGTGGACTACGTTGTCATGGCCGTCCCACGCCGGGTAGCGCCCGCCATCCTACGGGATGCCATTGCCAAGGGGGTCAAGGCAGTCCATATGTTCACCTCCGGCTTCGCGGAGGCGGGCAGCGCGGATGGGGCGCAGGCACAGCAGCAGATCACCAACATGGCCAGAGAGGCAGGACTGCTCGTGATTGGCCCCAACTGCATGGGCCTCTACAACCCAGCACGCGGGATGCGCACTGGCCCTGGCCAGGGGGTGGATAGTGTGGGCTCTCTTGCCATTATCTCCCAGAGCGGTGCGCACAATAATGCGCTGATTCAGGCCGCCCAGGCCAGCGGCATTGGCATCAACAAGGGCGTGAGCTTCGGCAACGCAATTGTTCTGGACAGCCCAGACCTGCTCAAATACTTCGGCGAAGACCCAAATACCAGCTTCATCTGTGCCTACATTGAGGGGCCCAAAGACGGCAGACGCTTCTTCGAGGAGCTACGGGAGGCGTGCCGGCGCAAGCCTGTCATCCTGTATAAGGGTGGCCAGACGGAGGCGGGGCAAAGGGCCGCCTCCTCCCACACCGGCTCCCTGGCAGGCTCGCCGGAGGTCTGGGGCGCGGTCGCCCGGCAGACCGGCGCTATTCGAGTGGACTCCTTTGAGGAAGCCGTGGACATGATGAAGGCGCTGGCCTACCTCGCTCCTACCACGGGCGACGCCGTCGGCATCATCGGCGGCAGTGGCGGACAGTCGGTTTCCATGGGCGACGACTTCTCCAGGGCTGGACTCAGGGTCCCCAGACTATCTCAGCCCACCCTTGATGCCATGTCCAGCTTCTTTCAGCTTGTGGGAGCCAGCTTCTACAACCCAGTAGACGTTGGGCAGATGAACCGGCGTAACATGGAGTCCATCATTGATCTGCTGGCCATGGACCCCAATATTAACGCCCTGGGCCTCATGGTAGGTGGAGGATTCGGGCGGCGGCCACGCGAAGAGGTCCATGCCCAGTTTGAGATGTACCAAAAAGCCGGCATCAAAGCTGGCAAGCCGGTTATGGCCATGATCTGGTCGCCCATACCTTACCGGGACGCCGATATGCTGCTAGAGGCGGACAACTTCCTCCAGCAGCTAAAGATTCCTGTCTTTGCCAGCCCGGCGCGGGCCGCGCGGGCCCTCAGGAAGATGGTGGACTACTACGCCCTTCGCCGCGACATGGAAGCGCTCCGGGACTAGATGCTGACTCCCGCTCATCCTGAGCTTGTCGAAGGACATGAGCGGGACTCTGATACCCCCACGGAAACTTAGGTGGTCCCCATGCAAGACATCATAACCATGGCCGACATGGGCATGATATTCGATGTGACCGATGACCTGGGCATAGACCGCGAGTCTATCCGTGTAGAGCTGACCAAGGAAGACCCAGGTTCCGTCCGTCGCGGGGCCGGTGGCCTTCTGGAGATCGTCGTTCCCCTGACTTCTCCTTTGGAAGCGTGGCTGCCCACGCTGAAGACCGAGCTGCAAAGGCTGGGGTTTGGGTAGAATTCATGGAGCGGCGACCGCAGTGATGTCGCGGCAGAAGGCGAAGCCAGGCGATAAGCCGGCCTAGTACGTAGGATCAACCTTGGAATTCGTAGGCAAGGTTTGGAGAGAAGTGTCGCTCGAATTGTCGTCAGGCCCGGTGATCTCACCAAAGAACGCATCCGACTTATCCTTCAGTATGCGCAGCGGGAACGATAGGCCCTTATCATCAGCACGCTTGCGTAGGTATTGGCTGACAGACAGGTCGTCCAGGGCAGGGTCGGAGAGCTTGTCCCGAAGAACAACCGCTGGAGGCTCATGCTGAGCCCAGGTCAACAGCCACTCCAGGTCACCAATGGACATCAGTTGAAAGCGTCCAGCATCGATCCCATACTTTTGCAGCTCTCTCCGAATGAGGTCGGCAGTCAGCGCCTCGGGGTGCCAGGATTCCAGGGTAACGATGGCGGGCACAATCTCACTCACTCCTGATGCTGGCAGGCCCGCCGAACCATCAAGAATGGCCTGGATCTTGGCAGGCAATCGCGCTGCTGTCTGGGCCAATCCTTGGTGTACGCGGTTCATCACCTCGTCCCTTTCTGTTGTGCTCCGGACCACCTTTGGCAACCGTGACGAGCGAAACTCCATGGCGAGGCCAACCTTTTTCCCCAGTACCGTCCAGTCCGGACCACGTCTCTCAGAGCTTCCGTACGCTGGCTCTGAGTAAACCATTGATTGGTCCAGAGCTTTTCGAAGGATGATACCTCCGTACTCCTCGAAGGCGTGACCAAACCAGTCGGTGAAAGGGTTATGCTTGGGAGCATAATAAGCGTCGAGTAAGTCATAGTAGATGCCTTTAGTGATCCGATGGATCAACAACCTGAGTATGGGGACGCAGAAGCGCCCATCTGGGAATATGACGACTGGCCGGCTGACCAGGGAGTTGAAAACCCACTTCCCTGCTCCTGGCGCTTCCCTTTCTTCCTGCAGACAATGCCTCCGAAACGTCGGAAAGTCAGCCGCCGCCGCCTTGAGAAAGGCGTCAATCTTTTCAGGCGTGAGGCAGGGCTTGAGTTTTTCCGCCTTGGTTCCCTCAAGAAAGCATCGGGTAAATGAAGCGTAGTGAAGCCCTCCAGCGTAGAACGCTATCCCAATCTTCATGAACTCCTCGATGGTGAGTCCCGTTTTAATCTTGAAGGCACCCTGGATGTCCAGCGGAGGGTTTGCAGGCCTCGTTTCGGTCAAGATCGTAAGGTACCTTGGAATAAGATCATCCAATTGCTCTTGGTAAGGAAACTGCTCGTAGGCAACTCTGACCAGGGTCATAATGCCTGACCCCAGAAAAGGATCCTCTACGTTGTTCCAATTGTTTGCTTGGGCCATTATGTCCTTTGCGGACACTGGCTTCCCTCTAGCCCAAGGATGGTTCCTGATGGCCAAGCGCACAACGGCAGCCAACCCGTGATGGGTGACGAGTGCATTTCGCGTCTGAGGAACCCCAGCGACGGTGGCAGTGAACGGTTCGTGATGGAGAGTTTCGTTGTTTTTGTCCATGTACCGGCTAGTCGCCGCGCACTTCAGAACGACCTCAACGGGGTCGTACTGCCCGATCTCTCGGCCAAAGCCGGCGAGGGGGATCATGGGTTCTATCATGTCGAGAACTCCGACCAGGAATTAACAAGTATCACAAGTAGCCGCAGTTTGTCGCAGCATGGCAACTTTCAGCAGATGCACCATCAATAGTGCGAATTTCTCTGGTGGCCCTCTATGGATTCGGACTGCCCGTTCGGGAGCTTCGCCCATCCTGCCACTTTCCCCTTCCCCATACCCCTGTACGCCGCGTAGCATACCCCTATGGCCGCCTTAGCTCAATGTCCTTTCTCGTTGGGAACCCCCGGCCATCCTTGGCATCCGAGGAAACAACGAAATTCGGATTTGTTTCTCAGAAAAACTTCTCTGCTCAGATATGCGCCAGCTTCAAATCCTTTACATAACGTCTGAAACAAATCCCCGGCCTGCTGCCTTCCTACACCGAGCGGTACCGCCACAACTGGGGGATAGCCATAACGATGATGAGGATAAACGTGATGCACAGCACGCTGCCCAGCATCAGGGCGTGCGGCGCTCCCATCTGTTGTGCGGCAAATCCCGCCACCAGACCTCCAAGGGAGTTAGTGCCATTGGCAAAGACGGAGATTAGGCTGGCTGCCCGACCCTGCATCTCGTCTGGCGCCAACATCTGGACGGTGGTTCGTCGGATAGCAACGCCGGTGGCGTCGGTAAGCCCAAGGATACCCACCGCTATGAGGCCCATCCAGAACAACGGGGAAGCACCCATCAGGGCTAGACTGGCCCCGAAGATGAGTGCCGCCACCACCGCCACCGCTCCCTTGCGTCGGACGTTTCCAGCCAGGAGCAGCAGTCCCGGGCCCACGATAGCGCCCACGGCCGGAGCCGCGTACAAGATCCCCAGGCCCGTGGCCCCAACTTTGTAAACGTCTTTAGCGAAGATGGGAAGAAGAGGCTGATAGTACCCCGTCAGGACTGCCGCAAAGTCCAGCAGGAAAAGCGCAAGGATGATCCGTTGGAACCAGATAAACTGGAAGCCCTCCCACAGCATTCGTACCGTCACGCGCCTTGAGGCCCCTTCCGGCTTGCCCGAGGTCCGGATGGACAGGATGGACACAATAGGAACAATAAACAGCAAGGCTGTGACGAAGTAGACGTTGCTCAGGCCGATGCGGTCAATGAGCAGGCCCGCCAGGACGGCGCTGAAAAGCCTTGTAATCTGTTGCGTGCCGATGTTCAGCGTCACTGCGTTCAGCAAATGGGTCTTGGGCACAATCCGTGGGATCATGGCTTGTTGCGCTGGCCCGCCAAAGGCCCCCACGAAAGAGTTCATTGTGGTGAGGACATAGATGTGCCATACCTGAATGGCCCCGGTAATCGTGAGTACGCCGAGGGCAAAAGCAGGGACCAGGTTAAATATCTGGCTGAAGAGCATCAGCTTCTTGCGGTCCACCACATCGGCTAGGGCGCCACCGAAGAGGCCGAAGAAGACGAAGGGAAGGGACTGAAAAAGGCCTGTCAGTCCCAATTGCAAGGGCGAGCCCGAAATAGCGTACACCTGGTAGAGGTTCGCCACCTGGCGCATCTGGGCGGATGTGGAAGAAAAGAGGCCGATGCTCCACAAGAGGCGGTAGTCCCGGATAAGCAGGGCTGACCAGGGCCGGATAGGTTCAGCCGGCAAATCGGGTACTACTTCTGCCTGGGGACTGTCCACCTACTTCGCTTCCTTCGCGCGTTGCAGCAAGCCTGGTTAGACTGCTCCTATTTGACGCCTTCACCCCTGCTCCTAATCTGGGAGCCTTGCACTAAAAGTCCCTTGGATGGCGAAAAGTGTCACCCTGAGTCCCAATTCCATCGGACCTCTCCCCATCGGAGAGGGGGAGTTTTGAATCTGGGGGATACCTCCAGACCCCCAGCGGGAACCGAGGTTCCCTGCGCCTTCCTGACTTTTGAGACAACGCCCTCTCCGACTCGGAGAGGGGTGACAGGCTGAAGGCCGGTCGGGGAGAGGTCGAGGCCCCTGCAGCGGTTGTGCGATAGCAGCCTACGCCCGGCTTCGCCTGGTGCGAGCGGCGCCACGGGCTTTTGGCGCTGGATACGCCTTGGCCCGCGCCTCGGCCACAGTCTTCAGCGCGGCGGCGGCCCCCGCACTGACCATGACCACGTCGCTGCCAATCTGGCTCAGCTTGAACCCCTGGTCGAAAAGGCGCACCGCATCTTCCGGCCCTGCGCTGTGGTGGCCTGGGACCAGCCCCGTGCTATTGGCCACGTCCAACACGCGCTGGCAGGCCGCAATGTGGCGCGGGTTCTTGAACGAGTCGGGGGCAGGCGGCAGTC
>JAUSCR010000192.1 GCA_030651175.1 Dehalococcoidia bacterium | reverse complement strand
ATATGAACTGAGTATACAGGAAGCTCTGGCGTATGGGGAGGAGGGGGTGGGCTTGCCTCATATGCTCATTGGTTCTATAATGGTTCTGAAACAGAACTACGGAGGTTGACTATGCCTGTGAGTCTTTCTATCAAGAACGTCCCAGACGATGTGGCAGAGCGTTTGCGCGAAAGGGCCAAGAGGAACCACCGCTCTCTTCAGGGGGAGCTGCTGGCGATGCTGGAGGAAGGTGTGGAACAGAGGCCAATGACGCCTGAAGAGGTGCTCCGGGAGGTGCGGGCTTTGGGGATTCAGACGCCAGACAAGCCACAGCGATGATACGGGAGATGCGAGATGGCCGCTACGGTAGTTGATGCCTCCGTTGTGGCCGCACTGGTTTTCAATGAGCCAAGAGCCAACGATGCGGCAGTGCTGGTCACGGATGGCGAGTTACATGCGCCGACTCTGCTGGGCTATGAAATGGCAAACGTGGCCCTTCAGAAGACCAGGCGAACCCCGGCTATGGGTGGGGCCTATGCCATTGCACTGAACCGAGTCTTCCGCATGGGGATTCGCTTTGAAGACGTGCCATATGAAGCGGTTTATAGGCTAGCTACCCAGACATCACTGAGTGCCTATGACGCCAGCTATTTATACCTAGCACGTCTGTTGGGAGCGGAGCTTGTGACCTTTGACCGGCGCCTGCAAGCTGTGGCAGGTGGACTGTGATGACCTAACCCCCCTCCCCCTTCCCGCTGCGGGAAGGGGGAGGGGGCAGAGGCTTCACTTTATCTTATCCCCTGTACACTAACCTTGCTATGTCCCTTTGGCTGAGGTTCTGTCGTACTGCGCCCATTTGACTTGCCTTTCCGTCGCTTGTGGACTTTGCTCATCAGAGGGCTTACGCACGATATGCAGATACTTAAACCCACGCAAATAGAAGTTAAACCGCAGCGCCCTGTTGTGCCATATTCCTGTGTTGGAGGTCTGGGAGCGCCGAGTCACGCTGATTATATCCATAGGTTCAAAGTGCCGAGTAAGCCGTTCATAGATTTTGAAGCCCACGGGGGTAAACTTATGCTTCACCCACTGGTCGCCAATTAGCCAACCAAGAACTTTCCCTGGCTTGAGTATTCTGTGGGCTTCTACCATGACTTTCTCAAGCTCATCGTAGAATTCCTCACTTTCGGCAGAAATGTTCCCAAAGGAGAGCGGACTATCGTTGTACTTGATATTGTCCCCGTAAGGAGAATCAATGAACACTAGGTCAACAGAATTATCGTCAAGGGGAATATGTCGGGCGTCGTTCTGTATGACGTCTGGATGTGCAGGAACAATGTCATAGCCGATTACTCGACGTCCTTCTTCGCGGCACACATCTATGGTTGTGCCACTACCACACATAGGATCTACGACTAAGTCTCCGGGCGAGGTATAACGTTTGATTAGGTTGTATTGAATGAAGGCGGGAGTCACACCTGCGTATTTGTTGTTGCCCTTGGGAGTTTTTCCGTAGCTTTGTTTTGGGTAGTCCCAGAGGGTAGTGGCCTGCAAGGAAGGCCGATCATAGTCCGCGTTAGTGATGCCTCTCTCTTTCCTGGCCTTGGCCAATTTGAGACGGATTTGTTCAATAGGATCAGAAGAGGGTATTACAATAGACGAGGTAGATTGATGACCATTTCCGCCTGCCTGCAATAATTTACTAAGAGCGTCCGTCTCAAATTCATGGAGCAACCGATGTGCGGGAATGTTTAGGTGGTCTAGACATCCTTTAGCATGGGCGATAGTGCGTTGGCCATTCGACGGATCTATCTTGACCTGGTAGGGGTATAGGCCTCTCCAGGCATATGGCACCAACTTATAACCACCCTTGGAAGCTGCTTCAAACGTCCCAGTAAGGGTGTCGGAGTCAACGTTAAGTAAGAATAGGTTATCACGTGGCTCAATCATTAGGACTGCATCCCGGGCGAGCATGTCTGCACCGAAAAGCCCTAGCTCATAGCAATCACTTTCGGTATTATTAGAGGTTTTTAGGATTAAGCCCTTGGGCATTGCTTTTTCTCCGCACCAAGAGATATTCTAATTCATCCATGGAGTTAATAGGCTTCAATCCACAATGTTAAGTCTTCAACCACATGGTCAATAGTCTTGAAGACCAAGGGATTGCTGGTGATTTGCAAGTGAGTTAGCAAGTAAACACGGTCATACATGGCTTGGGCTAATGTAACCGTTTTGCCTGGCTTTCTTCCCATGCTGGTACTGGTAGCATAGCTTAAGAGGCCTTTGTCAATCGTCACAAAACAGAACTTTATGCCTCGCGCCTTTAACTTTTCCGCCCAGTACAGGTCTTGCTGGTACCTTTCAGCCGCTGAAGATTTGCAACTGTACACACTAATAACTCTAGTCGGTTCCTGACCTTCTAAAAGCATTGCTACTACATCAACATTTGACTCAGCTCTTTCGGGTTGTGTGATCTGCCCTTTCGGCCAAACCAACTCTGATAGGATCCCTTCTCTAACGGCCAGGGGTGTTTCGTCCCCTCTAGTGACCCTGATTCTCTGAGCCAGAGGACTGGCATTTACTTGCTCTATGATGATTTTTTGGCTTACTAGTTCGAATGCTCCGCCACTAGCGGAATTCCAACCCTGCCCTGGATTCTGTAAGCCACGTCTTCTGCCATCCTCTTCGCTCCAGTGTTGGAGCGCTTCCCACGCGGCACTGTAGCTAGGATATTGAGGACGAAGCTCCCAGAACTTCTCTTCCAATTGCCCTGTAATGTTTTTTGGGGTCACAAGCTAACGCTCACCGTCAAAGAAATTTCGGCCTGTATAGTTCATCATGAAGGAGGTTGGCGTTTTTTTCAAGCGATTTCTAGTTCCATCTTACTCCAAATCGCCCCAGGTGGGGCCTATTTTCAGGTCTACTTTGAGAGGGACGTCCAGGGTCATGGCGGAGGCCATAAGCTCCTGCACTATGGCCTTCATATGCTCCATCTCCTGCGGCGGCACCTCGAAGATAAGCTCGTCGTGGACCTGGAGGAGCATGCGGCTGTGGACTGCCTGTGCCTTCATGCGCGCATGGATACGAATCATAGCTATTTTTATCAGGTCTGCGGCGGTGCCCTGCACAGGCATGTTGATGGCCATGCGCTCGGCGGCCTGGCGCACCTGGAAGTTGGAGTGGTTTATCTCGGGGATGTAGCGGCGGCGGCCCAGCATGGTCTCCACGTAGCCGCGCTGGCGCACCAGCGCCTTGGTCTTATCGATGTAGTCGCGGATGCCGGGGTACTTGCCGAAGTAGCTTCCGATGAAGGCGGCGCTCTGCTCGCGGGTGAGGTCGGTCTGCTGGGACATGCCGTGGGCGGAAAGGCCATAGATTATGCCGAAGTTCATGACCTTGGCCAGGCGGCGCATGTCGGGCGTGACCTGGTTGAGGGCGACGCCGTAGACCTGGGATGCCGTGGCAGCGTGGATGTCCTCGCCGCGGTGGAAGGCGGCCAGCAGGCCGGGGTCCTGGGAGAGGTGGGCCAGGATGCGGAGCTCCACCTGGGAGTAGTCGGCGGCCAGGAGGCTCCAGCCGGGCTGGGCCAGGAAGGCGCGGCGGACTTCGCGACCAAGCTCAGTGCGGATGGGTATGTTCTGCAAATTGGGGTCGCTGGAGGAGAAGCGGCCAGTGGCGGAGCCAACCTGGTTGTAGCTGGTGTGGACACGGCCCGTCCTGGGGTTGACCAGGGTTGGAAGGGTGTCCAGGTAGGTGGACTTGAGTTTGGTGAGCTGGCGGTACTCCAGCACCTTGTCCACCACTGGGTGAGCGCCCTTCAGCTCCTCCAGCACCGATGCGTCGGTGGAGTAGCCTGTCTTGGTACGCCTGGGCTGGGGCAACTCCATCTCGCGCAGCTTGGCCGGGGGTAGCAGCTTCTCGAACAGGACGGTGCCAAGCTGCTGGGGCGAGCCGATGTTGAAACGCTCGCCTGCTTCGTCGTATATCTCACCTTCCAGACGCTGGATCTGCTCCGCCAGGTCTGTGGACATGC
>JAUSCR010000184.1 GCA_030651175.1 Dehalococcoidia bacterium | reverse complement strand
TGGCGCTATATACGGGCCCAGAGGCCGCATAGGCTAACCCCGCCGCAAAGAGCAGGGGCACGGCTGCCCAGGCCAGCCGCCTGCGCCACCGCCTGCCGCCCAGGAAGGCGAAGCCCGCCAGAACCATCGCAGGCACCAGGTAGAGAAGGGGCCGTAGTTTACGCTCCAGGCCGACGTACTGGCGCACGGTGTCAAGATTCGCCAGGGCATCCTGGCCTCCCTGGGTATCGGATATCGCCTTCCGTAGATCTACTTCGGTGAACTTGGCCCCGTTGCGTGTCTTCTCCAGCACCTGGTCCAGGGTCTTCTGGTTCTCCGCCCCCAGGTCCTCTCGCAGGCTGGCGTCGGTGTATGTCAATCCATTGCGTGCCACATCCAGGAAGCTGTCCCACGACTTCTTTTGGTCGGCGTTCATCGCCTTTAGCAGGTCGGCATCCGTGAACTTGTAACCGTTGCGGGTCGCGTCCAGGGCTTTGTTCAGCTTCTCTTCGTCTTTGTCACCCAGGACCTTGCGGAGGTCAACGTCAGTGAACGTGTAATCATCTGGGATGGCTTTGATAACGAACTGGCTTACCTGCCCAGCCAGGTCAATGCCGAACTGCTGTTTGATGGTTTGGGCGGTGACTCCATCAAACAGGATGGCCAGGCTGATTCCGAGCTGTTGCTCTATCTGCTGGCGGGTAATGCCTGGAAGGTTGATACCCAGCGCTTGTTTGACCTCGTCCAGGGTGTAGCCCTTGGGCAAGCAAGACGGCAGGCTTCCGGTGAACCCCTTCTGTACCAGGTCTAGGGCCTCTTTGACCGTGCATGGCCTCATGCTGGCTACCAGATCCTTCAGCTTCTTGTCGGCAAGCTCCTGGATGGCCAAAACGGCCGCCTGTTTGCGGTCCTTCAGCGGGACCACCACCTTGAATGTTTTGGAGTCGCCTGTCAGGTAGGGGGCCACCTGGTCTATCATGTTTTCTGTCTGTTGCTGTATGAACTCTGGCGGCAGCGTCTTGCGCAGCACGGGCACGATTTCATCGCTTGTAAGAGTGACTCCCAGGGGCAACGCCGTCTGCTGCCCCAGGTTGTCCTTCACCAGCTTCACAACTAGCTGGTCGAACAGTAGGTTATAGGCATTCACGTCTCGCATCAGTCCCTTGACCACCGGCACCGCCACCTGAATCCTGTCCTTCACCGGCACCAACACTTCAAAGTGGTCCTGCTTGCCCGCCAGGTAGGGCACCACGGCATCCAGGGTGGCCTCGGTCCTAAGCTGAAGCCACTGGGGTGGCGCTATATCTTGGAGTGCCTTGACTATCTGAGCGCTGGACAGCTTCACGCCGAATGGCAGTGCGCCGAAATCCTTCAACTGCTTGTCCACCGCGTCGGCGAACTCCTTGCTGTTTAGCACCTCGTATGCCTTGGCGTTGACCAGGAGCTTTTTCAGCGCCGGCCCCGCTGCCTCTACCCGGTCGCTTACGGGAAGGTTGATTGCAAAGTGGTCGGATTTGCCGGTCAGGTAAGGCACTACCTGGTCTACCACGTTTGCGACCCTGGGCTTGGCCCACTCCGGTGGCAACACCTCCCGCACCGCGGCCACCACGTCCTGGCTGGTTATGGTCATGCCGAGGGGTAGGTCGCCGAGCTTTGGATTCTTGTCAAAGGCGTCCTTCAGGGCAGGAGCAATCACGTCGTCGAAGATGAGGTTGTACGTGTCACCGCCGCCCATCTCTCGTTTGAGGACGTCACCCAGGGCTTGTATGCGGTCCGCCACCTTTACGTCTACGGCAAAGCTGTCCTCGTCCCCCACCACGTAGGGCACCACCTGAACTATTACCTGCTCCGTCTGCTCTTCAAGCCACTGTGGAGGGAAAACCTCCTTGACCAGAGAAACGCCCTTGTTTCCCACCTTCTCCACGTTGATTGGTATGTCCTTGGGATCTTTGTTGGCCTCTTTCAGGGCGGCAGGAGCCGCCTTGTCGTACATGAACGTGAAGATGTCGGCCTTTCTGAGTTGGTCAACGTAGAAGTCCGCGGACAGAACGGTGCTGTTGACACGGATGAGGAGCAAGGCAACGAGGAAAAGGACGATGAATAGAGGGATGAGAAGAACGGCGAGAATACGTCGAAGCCAGATCATAATGGTAAGGGGGAGACCTCCTTTGGAATTGCGCCTTATTCTAGACACTGCGATCGAGGGGGTCAAGCAATGAAAAGGAAATGATAGCCAGGTCACTCTTTTGGCGTAGAGGGAATGTAACACCCACATCACCCAAAAGAAGGATTCAGAGGCGAAGCGAAGTTGCGTAACCTGTAGCTATCCCAAAAAACCTCTCCCTTGATGGGAGAGGGCGAGGGTGAGGGTGAAACACCCCTCAACCTAACCTTCTCCCGCAAGGGGAGAAGGGACTTTTGTTCGAAGGCCCGTGTAATCAGGCCATTTTGGGATAGGTTCCTGGAATAATCCAACAAGGGGTGTTAACCATGACTCTCCTGGCATGGGTCAGCCTCAATGCCGCCGATGCTCTTCTTACTGGACTTTCCTTCCTCATGGGAGCTAGAGAACTCAACCCATTTCTGGGCACCATTGCCCTGGCACTAAGCGTCCCGCAGATGCTGGTAATAAAGCTGCTTCTTGCTGTTGCACTGGGAGGGGCGCTGTGGCTTCGGCGCTCCTTTGGCACATTTCGAGTACTGAACTGGGCCATGTCGTGGGTAGTAATGTACAACGCACTGGTTATTACCTACGCCCTAAGTTGACCAGGATGTCTGACCGCGGCTTGAGATGCGATTCTTATGTAGCTATCCCAAAACCCCTCTCCCTTGATGGGAGAGGGCGAGGGTGAGGGTGAAACACCCCTCATCCTAACCTTCTCCCGCAAGGGGAGAAGGGGCTTTTGTTTGAAGGCCCGTGTACTCAGACCATTGATGCCCCCCTGCGTGTCCTGTTGGCTATTGGCCCCCTTCATCGACAGTGGCATCCGAATCATGTACCATCATCCTGAAACTACGTGGCTGCAATCTCCAAAAGTGTGGCGGTTGCAATGGGGGCGTTACCTATGGCAAGTGAAAACAAAGACCAGTGGCGCAAGAACGCCCTGGAGCCATCTCTACGGCGCGCCCCTGAGCGCAAGGAGCGGTTCGCTACCGATTCCGGCATAGAGGTGTCGCCCCTGTACACCCCAGAGGATATCCAGGGCCAGGAGTATGCAAGCGACGTGGGATTCCCGGGGGAGTACCCCTTCACCCGGGGCGTCCAGCCCACCATGTACCGGGGCCGTCTGTGGACCATGCGCCAGTACGCCGGTTTCGCCTCTGCCGAAGAGTCCAACCGCCGCTATCGGTACCTGCTGAGCCAGGGCCAGACCGGGCTGTCCGTCGCATTCGACCTGCCGACTCAGACGGGGTACGACTCGGACCATCCCCTGGCCCTGGGCGAGGTAGGCAAGGTAGGCGTGCCAATTGATACGTTGCGGGACATGGAGGTCCTCCTGGACAAAATCCCTCTGGACCAGGTGAGCACCTCCATGACAATCAACTCCACTGCGTCCATCCTTCTGGCCATGTACATGGCGGTGGGCCAAAAGCAGGGTGTATCCCCTAAGGAGCTGCGGGGCACCATCCAGAACGACATCCTGAAGGAGTACATTGCGCGGGGCACGTACATCTACCCGCCGCGGCCCTCCATGCGCCTGATCACCGACGTTTTTGCCTATTGCGTCAAGGACGTGCCACGGTGGAACACAATCAGCATCAGCGGCTACCACATGCGCGAGGCGGGCGCCACGGCGGTGCAGGAGCTTGCATTCACATTTGCCAACGCCATCGCCTACGTTCAGTCGGCCCTGGACGCCGGCCTGGGCATAGACGACTTCTGCCCTCAGCTCTCCTTCTTCTTTGTGGCCCAGAACAACCTGCTGGAGGAGGTGGCCAAGTTCCGCGCCGCCCGGCGCATCTGGGCCAAGATCGCCCGCGATAGGTTCGGAGCCAAAGACCCAAGGTCGTGGATGCTCCGGTTCCACACCCAGACGGCGGGCGTCACGCTCACGGCCCAGCAGCCGGACAACAACGTGGTGCGCAGCACCATACAGGCCCTGGCCGCTGTGCTGGGCGGCACTCAGTCGTTGCACGTCAACTCCAAGGACGAGGCCCTGGCTCTCCCATCGGAGGCGTCGGCGCAACTTTCGCTACGCACGCAGCAGGTGCTGGCCTACGAAAGCGGCGTCACGGACACGGTGGACCCGCTGGCCGGCTCCTACTACGTGGAGCACCTGACCAACCGCCTGGAGGAGGAGACACTCAAGTACATCGAGCGCATTGACGATATGGGAGGCGCTGTGGCCGCCCTTGAGCACGGGTACCAGATGCTGGAGATACAGGAGTCGGCGTATCGCTACCAGCAAGAGGTGGAGGAGAAGAAGCGCATTGTGGTGGGCGTCAATGAGTACGCCACCGAGGAGCCTCCCCTGCACGGGTTGCTGCGCATAGACCCTGAGCAGGCGCAAGCCCAGATACAGCGGCTACACCAGGTGCGCAAGGAGCGAGACAACAGCGCCGTGAAGGCTAGCTTGAAGCGCCTGGAGGATGTGGCGCGCAGCACCGAGAACACCATGCCAGGCATTCTGGCCTGTGTGGAGACATACGCTTCCGTTGGGGAGATATGCGACGTGCTGCGAGGCGTCTTTGGGGAGCAACGGCCCATGACCGTGATATAAAGAGGGATAAACATGACCGAATCTCTTCTTCTTTCAGAGCAAGAGCTTATCCTCCAGCGAACAGTCCGGGACTTCGCTGAGCGGGAGCTAGCGCCTCGCGCCCGTGAACTGGACGAGAGTGAAGAGTTTCCCTGGGAGAACTTTAACGGCCTGGCCAAGCTAGGCCTCTTTGGCCTCACCATAGACCCGGCCTATGGCGGCACCGGCGGCGGGTTCAAAGAGGTGGCCATCGTCGTTGAGGAGATTGCCCGGGCATGTGCCGCCACCTCCGTCATCTACGCCGCGCACCTCTCCCTGGCCATGCAGACAATCTACCGTTTCGGCAACGAGGAGCAGAAGCAGCGCTTCCTGCCCCCTCTAGTCCGGGGCGAGAAGGTAGCTGCCTTTGCCCTTACCGAGCCGGGCGCGGGATCCGACGTCGCAGCCCTGGCCACCACCGCCACCAAGGGCAAAGGCCGGTATATGCTCAACGGTTCCAAGCTGTTCATCACCAATGGAGACGTGGCAGATACCTTTGTGGTCTTCGCCACCCACGACCGCTCGCTGCGCACCCGCGGCATAGACTGCTTCGTGGTTGAGAAGGGCACGCCGGGCTTCAGCAACCATAGGCAGAGCGGAAAGATGGGGATGCGCGCCTCCAGCACGGCGGAGCTGGTGTTCCAGGACTGTGCGGTGCCTGAAGAGAACCGCCTGGGAGCGGAAGGCACCGGGTTCTACGACGCCATGCAGATCCTGGAGACCAGCCGCATAGGCATAGCCGCCCAGTGCGTGGGGATAGGCCAGGCGTGTCTGGAGGCTGCCGCCCGCTACGTCCAGCGCCGCCAGGCTTTTGGCCATCCCATCGCCGAGTTCCAGGCCATCCAGTGGATGCTGGCTGATATGGCCACTGAGATGGACGCCGCCAGGCTGCTGACCCGCCGGGCCGCTATCTTGAAGGACCAGGATATGCCCCACGGCGCTGAGTCGGCCATGGCAAAGCTGTTCGCCTCGGAGGCCGCCAACCGCGCCGCCAGCAAGGCGGTGCAGGTCCACGGCGGATACGGGTACTTCAAAGACAGCCCAGTAGAGCGGTACTATCGGGACGCCAAGGTCACTGAGATATATGAAGGCACCAGCGAGGTGCAACGGCTGATCATAGCCCGCAGCGTGCTTCAGGCTCTGGGTGTCTGAGTGTATACTCTGTATGAACTCATCTGAAGCCTCGTTTTTAGGGGGGAGTCCAGAGGGGGCAAAGCCCCTTTGGCGGGGGACTGGGGGTGTCCCCCAGATTCATTGTCTTCCCCCTCTCCGCGTCGGAGAGGGGGACACAGGGGGTGAGGGATCTCAGGCAAGTTCGCAATAGCTGTTAGCGAGGGGGCAGAGGTATCTTCCTATGGTACACCGTGACATCATACGAGTCCTAGTAGCCAAGCCTGGCCTGGACGGCCATGATAGAGGGGCCAAGATCATCGCCCGCGCCCTGCGCGATGCAGGCATGGAGGTCATCTACACTGGTATACGCCAGACGCCGCAGATGATTGTGGAGACGGCGCTGCAAGAGGATGTGGACGTTGTGGGCCTCAGCATACTTTCCGGCGCCCACCTGGAGTTGTTTCCGCAGATCATGGAGGGCTTGAAGGAACAAGGAATGGATGATGTCATTGTGGTGGCAGGAGGCACCATTCCTGACGATGACAGAGAGGCACTGACAGCCATGGGAGTCCAGGGAATCTTTGGCCCCGGGGCATCCACGCGACAGATCAGCGAGTTTATCCGCGAAGCTGTGGAGAAGCGCCGGCATGCCACTCCCAGGCAAGGGTGAAGGCCGGTATATCGCCCAAAGGGGAATGCCCAGCCCTTGACACGCACTGCCAACACGCCTATAGTATTGGCTCTTGTAGAGGTCGAGAGGTTGGCTGTCTACAAGTGGTGAATGATGCAATTCAACGTCGCCCACCTCCTCAAAGGAACGGTGGGCACAAGTCAACAGCTTACCCTTGATGCCACGTTTGCACCTCTGGAGGAGACGGGGACCAACCGAGTGCAGGGTCGTATACAGTTTATGCATGTGAACGATGGGATATGGGTAAGCGGTGTGCTGGATTCTAACGCTGACTGCACCTGTAGTCGCTGTCTAAGGGGCTTTTCGCTGACGTTGCAGCTCCAACTAGATGAGATATATCTCTCTGCGGTTGACATCATCACGGGTGTTCCATCACTCTTGCCTGATGATACAGATCCCAACTTTATCATTGACGACCACCACACCCTTGACCTCACTGAGGCCGTACGACAGTCCGCGATCGTGGCAATACCTATGAAACCTCTGTGCCGGCCCGACTGCGCTGGCCTATGCCCGGAGTGTGGGTCTGATCGCAACCAAGTCCACTGCACCTGCCAAAGCGCTGGGAGAGACCCCCGATGGGCATCCCTCACCAAGCTGTTATCCTTCTAAGGCATACCTCTGGAGTAAACCATGCCACCACTGCCCAAAAAGAAGCGAACCCCGGGGAAACAAGGAAGGCGGCGGAGCCATTTCCAGCTTCAGCCCGTTTCCCTCTCCGTATGCCCCCATTGCCGGACTCCCAGGCCGTCTCACCGCGTGTGTCCCAGCTGCGGCTACTACGCAGGTCGCGAAGTTATCGCTATAGGTCGCGAGGAGCAGCAATCAGAAACATAGGTATGGCAGGCGTTGTCCATATCTCTACCCGTAGCGCTGTCAGCAGCGTTCCCACGAGCGTGCTAGCGAGTTCGATTTGAATCATCATTCTTCATAGGAGCTTTCAGTGGCTATATCTGTATATGACTTGAAGAAGCAAATCAACGGGTTCTTGGGGCCGCATGCCGCCTTCCTCTTCCCAGGTCAGGGGTCCCAGGAGGTGGGAATGGGAAAAGACCTGTACGAGAAGTCCCCTGCGGCGCGCCGTGTTTTCGACTGGGCAGACCAGGCCCTGGGCATTCCTCTGACACAACTCATGTTTGAGGGACCAGCGGAGGAGTTGCAACGCACCATCAACGCGCAGCCCGCTATTCTCACAGTCAGCCTGGCATGTCTGGCCGCAGCGGAAGATGAGGCAGGCGAACCTCTGGGCCGCCACGTCCGGTTTGTGGCAGGCCACAGCCTTGGTGAATACTCCGCTTTAGTCGCGGCGGGTGTCCTTGAGACATCGGAGGCTGTATGGCTGGTGCGGGAGCGGGGCCGCCTGATGCAGGGAGCCTGCGACCAGGTTCCTGGAAGCATGGCCGCCATACTGGGCCTGGAGGAAGCAGCGGTGGGGGAGATTTGCCGGGAGACCGGCACCCAAGTTGCTAACATCAACGCGCCTGGCCAGGTTGTCATCAGCGGGGAGAGCGAGGGGGTGGCCAGGGCCGTAGAGCTGGCCAAAGGACGCGGGGCCAAGCGCGCCATACCCCTACCTGTAAGCGGTGCTTTTCACTCCTACCTTATGGCGCCGGCCCTCAACGACATGATAAAGGCGCTGGACGCAGTCCACTTCCGCAATCCTGTGACACCCGTTATCGCCAACTGTAGCGCCAAGCCGCTGACCTCTGCCACGGATGTCAAAGAGGAGTTGGTCCAACAGTTGTGCGGGTGCGTGCGCTGGCGTGACGGCATCGCCTGCATGATGGAGGCCGGCGTCACCAGCTTCGTGGAGTTTGGCTCGGGGCGGGTCCTCAGCGGCATGGTCAAACGCATTGCGGACGACGCCCACATAACCAGTGTCAACGGCATCGACTCGGCTCATAGCCTTCTCGGCGGGAGCTAGGGACGGCGTGGCGTCGGTCTTGTGGTAGCAGCGTTCTTTACCAGAGAGGTTGCATGGGTGCCAGCGGTCAGCGTGATGCTCGGCGACAGGCGCGGCGGGCTCTCCTTCAGGTGCTTTACGAAGTGGACTCCTCTGGGCACACTCTGGATGATACGCTGCCCTGGGTGCTGGATCGAACGCGTCTCAACAAGGAGACCCGTGTCTTTGTCCAGGAGCTCGCCACTCAGGTGATGGCCCACCGCCAGGAGCTGGATATGGAGATCCAGCGGCATGCCCCGGCCTGGCCGGTGAAACAGTTGTCCGTGGTAGACAGGACCATCCTCCGAATTGCTATCTACGAGATGAAGCTGGCCAAGGATACACCAGCCAGGGTTGCCATCAACGAAGCTGTTGAGCTGGCAAAGCACTTTGGGAGTGATGGTTCGCAGAGGTTTGTTAACGGAGTCCTGGGAGCCGTGATGAAAGAGCTGGAGAGCCAGGTAGTTACACAGTAAACACTCTAAACGTTAGAGGAATGGGGGTGCAGTCGTGGCGACAGTGTTGGAACGAGTAAAGAAGATTGTAGCCGACAGGCTGGGAGCAGACGAAGAGAGCGTGGTGCCAGGGGCGTCGTTTACCGATGACCTCAACGCCGATTCTCTGGACCTGGTGGAGCTGATCATGGCCCTTGAAGAGGAGTTCTCTCAGGAAGGCCGGCAGTTGGAGATCCCCGACGAAGATGCGGAGAAGATTACCACGGTCCAGGGGGCCGTGGACTACCTGAAGGCAAAAGGAGTCAAGGACTCCTAGCCACTGCTTGAATAATCTATGGCCTGTGGCCGTAGCCGCTGACGAGCCTGCCATTGTTGACCATCTTGGTCAACAATATGCTACAATCTAAGCAATAGTCACTTACCGAATCTGCGGCACGAGGTGTACCATGCCCCAAACAGTGGAAATCACCAGAGAGCAAGTGCTGGAGAAGCTGAAAGAGGTCTACGACCCGGAGATCCCCGTCAACGTGGTAGACCTGGGCTTGATATACGACGTGCAGGTCAATGATAAGAACGAGGTTTATGTGCAGATGACCCTGACCGCTCCCGGCTGCGGCATGGGGCCGTATATTGCGCAACAGGCGGAGTGGTCTATCTCTGAGTTGGAGGGCGTTGAAGACGCCACGGTGGAGATGGTCTTCGATCCGCCCTGGTCTCCCGACCTGATCACGGAAGAAGGCAAGCAGCTTCTGGGCATGTAGATAGGCTGAGTGTCTTCCTCCAGGATGATTTATGACTGAAGAGCGGAAGGAACGAGTTCAAAGCCCTCAGGACCGGGCGCGGTTGGAGGCTCTCAAGCGTAGCTGGCAGCAGAAAAGGGAAATCACCGACCGCCTGAGCCACATCAAGACCAAGATAGGGGTCTACAGCGGCAAGGGCGGAGTTGGCAAGACCACGGTGGCGGTGAACCTGGCGGTTGCCCTGGCTCAGAAGGGGTACCGTGTGGGCCTCATGGACGCGGATATAGACTGCCCCAACGTCACCAAAGTAATTGCCGCCACTGAGCCCCCTGCCCATGAGGAAGGCAAGTTCATTCCTCCGGAGGCCTTCGGCGTTAAGGTGATGTCTATGGCCTTCTTCCAGCAGAACGAGGAGGAGGCCATCATCTGGCGGGGGCCCATGGTCCATAACGCTATAAGCCAGTTCCTGGAGATCACCGACTGGGGAGAGTTGGACTTCTTGGTTGTTGACCTGCCACCCGGGACATCGGACGCGCCCCTAACGGTTATGCAGACTCTGAGTCTGGACGGGTTCATTGTTGTAACCACGCCTCAGGCGCTGGCCAAGCTGGATGCCAAACGCTCCGTCAACATGATAAGGAAGATGAACGTAAACATTCTGGGCATCGTGGAGAACATGTCAGGCGACATGTTTGGGTCTGGCGCTGGAGAGGAGTTGGCCAAAGAGACGGACACACCTTTCCTGGGCCGGCTGGAGCTGCGCCGGGAGTATCGGGATGTCACGCGTCCCACTGTGCTTGTGAGCAAAAAGGTGAGCCAGGAGTACGACCAAATCATAGGCAAGGTCCTGCCGCGCCTGGAGGCCTTAGCGCAACCTGCCGGCTGATGGAGGCGTCTAGCAAACCTACTAGCAGACTGTTGAAAAAGGGAAGTCCAGAGGGGCGAAGCCCCTTTGGTGGGGGTCTGGGGGTATCCCCCAGATATACTTTCCACCCCCTTCCTGGCCAGGAAGGGGGCAAGGGGGATGGGCGAAGGAGTTTTTCCGCAGCCTGTTAGGCGATGGAGTGCCAGCTAGCCGGGAGTGGGGAGAGGGTGCTGGTGCCCTTCCGTGCCTACCCACACCTCGCCGTTCTCAAACACCTCTTTCTTCCAGATGGGCACGTCCTGTTTGATGCGGTCCACCACGTACTGGCAGGCGGCGAAAGCCTCGGCCCGGTGAGGGGACGCCACGGCCACAACCAGGCTGACCTCGCCTATCTCCAAACGGCCAAACCGGTGGGCGATGGAAACGTCGGTGATGCCCCAGCGCTCCCTGATCTCCTGGGCGATGCGGGCCAGCATCTTCTCGGCCATGTCCTCGTAGGCCTCGTACTCCAAGTAGAGGACGCGGCGGGCGTCGGTCTCATTGCGGGTGGTGCCCAGAAAGGTTACGACGCCGCCGTTGGCGTCACCGTGGACGGTGGCTGTGATGGCCTCGGAATCCAGGGGCGTTCGGGTGAGCAGGATCATATGGTATCTCCAGCTAGGAGATTAGGACCGCCGCCGCTGACCGGTGGAATGAGGGCCACCTCGTCGCCGTCGTGCAGGACTTGCGATTCTTGAACATACTCTGTGTTCACCGCTACCAGGGTGTGGGCGACGCCTTCCAGCAGTGCAGGGTATTGGTGCGCCATCTCCTTCACGAGGTCAGCGACAGTGGAGCCGTCCGGCAGCTCCAGGGTCACTTCGGAAGCCCCCACCTTCTCGCGCAGGATGGCGAACAGCCTCACCCGAGCTTTCATAGAGTGACCTGTCACAAAGGGTCTTTTACGCTGCATTGAAGCTGCTCGGCAGGCGGTTGGTTGAAATGGAGCGGGGGACGGGATTCGAACCCGCGACAACCTGCTTGGGAAGCAGGAGCTCTACCACTGAGCTACCCCCGCTTGCCTACGGAGGTATTGTAGCACGGCCCAGGCGACCCAACCAAGCGCTCATGTTTCCCATGCACCAGCCCCAGGCAAACAGGCTCCGCGATATTGACACCCTGCTTCTCCCCTCATACCATGCACCCAGGTTATCCCAAGGTAAGCCCAAGAAAGGGGTGCGGCGTGTTGTTCAGCCTAGATGGTTTGGCGCCCAAGGTACACGAGTCGGCATTCATAGCGCCCACGGCGGTCCTGATTGGCGACGTGGAGGTGCATGCCAACGCCAGCGTCTGGTGGGGGTGTGTGCTCCGGGGCGATTCTGGCAAGATCGTCATCGGCGAGGGGACGAACGTGCAGGATGGGGCTGTCCTGCACGAGGTTACGGTCGTAGGCAAGAACTGCGTCATCGCCCACCTGTGCCTGGTGCACCGGTGCGTGGTCGGCGACAATGTGCTCATAGGCAACGGCGCACTTGTCTTCGGCCCGGTGGAGATAGGCGCAGGCTCGGTGATTGGCGCCGGGGCGGTAGTCGTGCCCAACACCAAGGTGCCGCCCAACACAATGATGCTGGGCGTTCCTGCCAAAGCTGCAGGAGAGGCCACGGAGCGCCATCACCAGGAGACGGAGCGGCTGGTAGCAGTGTATCAACGGAGCCGGGTGCGGTACTTGCAGGGCCTGACCCCCGTGGGAGATTGGGCCCAGTGGCTAAAAATGGTCAAATAAGGGAGGTAGTAGAAGCGATGTTTACACGCATTCATCACCTGGGACTGGTTGTAGACGACCTGGAGGCCGCCAAGAAGCTGTGGCTGGACACATACGGCTTCAAGGTGGACGAGGCGCGGTCGCCGCTGCCGAAGGGACGCCACGTGGACCTGGACGACGTGAACATACTGGACATACCGGTGGGCGAGAGCGAGCTGGAGGTCAACGTGGCCAACGATGCCAATAGCGGCACCGGTAAGTTCCTGGCGCGGCGAGGGCCGGGGCCTCATCACATCTGCATGTACTCGGATGACATTGACGCCGACGCCAAGCGGCTGTCGGATGGCGGGCTGCAGGTCGTCGTGCCGCCGAGGGGAAGTCGGGACCAGAATGGCGGCTCGCGGGTGGCCTTCTATCACCCACGGGGCAACCTGGGCTTTCTGCTGGAGGTGTGGCAGAACATGCCGCTGAACGGCGTTGTGCCGAAGCCGCCCAGGGGCCGGGGGGGCCGCCTGACCAAGATACACCACATAGGCGTGGTGTGCGCGACTCTGGAGGAGGCGAGGCACCTGTTCATGGACGTGTACGGGCTGAAGGTGGACGCGGCGCACACGCCCTTGCCCAACGGCCGGTATGCGACCAACGACAACGTACGCATTCTGGAGTTCCCCATCGGTGAGTCGAGGATTGAGGCGACGGTGCCGCAGGATGCGACCAGCGGGACTGCGCGGTTCCTGGCGTCGCGAGGACCGGGGATACACCACGTCTGCTTCTACTCCGATGACATTGAGCATGACGCCAACCGTCTGAAGGTGGCGGGCCTGCAGCAGATTGGCACGGTGACGGTGGCGGAGGGTGGCAGGGCCAAGGTGGCGTTCTTCCATCCCAAGAGCAACATGGGAATCCTGGTGGAGCTGTGGCAGGACGTGGCGGCACGATGAGGGCAGGGAGGGCATAGGGGCATAGGAGCAAAAGGGCGGTTTGATTGTCCTCCTTTGGGAGTTGATTGATTTTTGCAGTTTTTCAGCTTTGAGCAGGTACGCAGAGGGGCCAAAAAGCCAAAGCTGGGGTCTGATTGTTTTTCCGGACATGCGGCTCCGTGTTCAGATGGGTTGAAATGATGCCACGCCAATGATACGGGGCCAGAAGGGTATGGGATAGGAGAGGGTGGCAGGGGGAGAACAGGTTCGAATCCACAGAGGCCCGCCGAGGGAAATTGAGGAGGGTGAAGTGAAAGAGCGACATGTAAATCTAGGGAAAACTGCCCAAAATATCGGAGAACAATATGATAATCCTTGCGAAGGGTTACAGAAAGACGCTGCTCAGAATTCATGGGATGCAAGAATAACTACAAAGGGCAAAGACTGGAAACTGGTGTTCAGATACATCCCTGACCGTAATAGCTTAATAATAGAGGACTTTGGAACTGTGGGCATGGATGATAAAAGGTGGACTGAATATCAGGGCCTTTGGGATACGACAAAGGCTGAGGAACCCACACTGGGAGCCCGTGGTCAGGGAAAGTTTTTATTTCATTACTTTTCTACTGTAGAGGTCGTGTTAACGGAAAGCATTGATGAAGAGGGCAAATATCGATTCTCCTTCGGTACTAGTAAGGAATATGATGACGAAAATAGGAAACTGGAGGATTTTATCCCTGGCGCTCAACCGCTAGACCACCAAGGAACGCGTATCTGGATCACCGACGTAAAACAGGAACTTCGGGAGGAATTACTTGACCACAAAGCGTTTATGAATTACATCGCGGCGACTTGGTGGGAAATTATCAGAAACTGGAATGCAACCTTTGTTGTTAACTTTGATGGTGTTGACCGTCAAGTAGGAGTTCCACAATTACCTGTGGCGAAGAATGAGAAGATACTCCACGGTGAAAAAATCGGAAACTTGGGCAAAGTAAAGAATCTGGAACTTTATTATTCAAAGGATGAAGTTCCTGAACTTTTTAGAGGGGTCGCGGTACAGAGAGGCGGGATGACGATTCTCAGGCTTCCCGTTGCCGCTGAAGAATCAATCAAGAATAATATTCATGGATATTGCAGTTTCGAAAAGGATTTGGAATCTGAACTCAAGAAAGTGGAGTCCCCTAACCATTTCGGTTTTGGCAATAAAAGGGCTTGGAACCATACTAAGGAATATATCAGGAGAAAGGTTGATGAGTTCGTCCAAGAGATCAGCCCGGTAAGAAAAAAGGAGATAACCTTACCCCAAGATTTGATAGAGGAAGCAGTCCGCCTGGTTAACAGGTTGATTAGCGAATATGCTCCAGAACTAGCAGCAGAGGTAACTGGCCCAGGCGGAGGTAGAAAATCTGGAAAGAACCCGAAAGAGCCAAGGTCTCTCCCCAATATACGAATCGAAACCTTTACAGGCAACGCTAGAAAATTAGAGTACGATGAATCGCTCATAACAGAGTGCGAACTTCTGAATGACACAGCAGGTCAAGCAAAATTGCAGTTGCAAATAGAAATCAAGCACGGGCAAGGGGATCTGAAGTTTAACGTAAGATACAAGGTTATCCTTGAAAGTAGCTCACAAGAGAGGGTTAACATTCCCCTAGTTGATTTCGATGTGACTAGAGACAAGCCTGGTGAATATAAGGCAAGCGCTGTTTTAGAAGATGGAGAGGGGAAAGAGCTTCACAGACGGTCGTTTACCTTTTATGTGCACGAGGAGCCCCCGCCCCCAAGAGGGAAGGCTTTCTTAAGCACGATGGTCTTTTTGAACGGTAAGGGTACACCCTTGGAGAAAAAGAGGCAGTTGGAGGTGACAGACAACGGTGTCCTTCGTATTATCTTTGACCACCCCGATTTTACTCATGCCAGGGAGCAAGCGGTATCCAGGAAAACCCGGAATCGCGAAGTGTTCCTTTACATTGTTAAATGCGGTGTAGATGAAGGTGTGCAGAAATTGCTCGAATTCCGCTATAAGGAAGGACAGTTGGATATAGATGAGATACGAGGGGTTAAGAATAAGTGTGATGCAATGTATTATGATGCGGTGCTTAGTTCCGTGACATAAGCTGAGGGTAATTAGCGAAGGAGAGTTCGGGCTATGGCAAGGGGAATAATAAGAAGAGAAAAAATATTCGTAGATGGGAAGGAAATAGAGGTTGATATATTCGATGCAAAGGTCGTTCTAGGCAGCGGAAAAGAACTTGAAAGCATTGACGAATTACTGAGGCAGGAAGAAGCAGAAAAGGCAATTCAAGCTGCACTAAGGGACATAGAACCCATTGCTAAAAGATATCTCGATAGGCAGAAGGACATCCGGTATTGTTACGAAGTGGGTAAGGTGCTTCAGTTTGTAGATGCTAAAGGCTTTACTGACAGAAAAGGCCTAATCTGGCATAGGATGGCTTACGACCTTCGCCCAGACCTGTTTGACGGGAGGAAGAAAAATGCTGCCGAAGCGAAAAGATACCCGGAGACTATGTACCACTTGGGTAAACAATCGAAGGAAAACTTGAAAAGAGCTAGCTTTGACCAGTGGTATGAGATACTAAAGTTTAAGCAAATCTACGAGGATAGGGAACTGCTTGAGCAGATTCTCAGTGAGTGTGGGGAAGGGGGTCTCTCCAGCGTTCGGTTGCGCCAGAGAATCAAGGAACTCCGAAAATCTAAAAGGGTCATCAGCTAAGACAGGGGCCTACCGTTCGCAGAGATTTGAGATGACCAGCTGTTGAATGGCTGGCACGAGTTCCTTCTTCTCAAAGCAAAGTTCGGGAACTGTCCAGTAGCGCCCACCTATCGGGTCACCAGTTGATGCCCAGCAGTTGCCTCAACCCCGGCACCAGGTCAGCCCTTAGACGGTTCGAGTACTGTCCACTGATCCCCACTACTGTAGATTTGAACTCCGCCAGTAGGCAAATTGCAAAGTGTAGCCCAAGCTATAGCAGCCCGCCGCTACTCGCTGCCGGCTGAGTCCCCGGCTTGCTTGCGGGGCCAGACGGAGGGGACGCCGTGGGTGCGCCATCCCGACCTGTCGGGACAACGATGCCGGTTGCATCAATGGGTGCTAACCCCTTACAATGGGGTAAGGAATCAGTTCCTTACCACGAGAGCGGCCATGAACAAGACAAAGATTACCAGTAAAGGGCAGGTGACTATCCCCAAAGAGGTCCGCGAGCGCCTGGGACTCCGGCCAGGGGACGAACTGGAGTTCATGGAGGAGGATGGGGTGTTCCGCCTCATGAAGCGCGTTGACCCAGAGGTGTTCAAGAAGTACCGTGGCTACTTGAAGGAGTGGGCTGGTCAGGACTCT
>JAUSCR010000182.1 GCA_030651175.1 Dehalococcoidia bacterium | reverse complement strand
GGAGAAGCAGGTGTACACCTACTGACAGGGCGGCATCCGTGCGGCGCACGGTGTATTCACGCTGAAGCTGCTGGGGTACGAGAAGGCGACCAACTACGACGGCTCGTTTGGCGAGTGGGGGAACAAGGAAGGGTTTCCGATCGAGAAGTAGCAAGGTGATGAAAAACACTTTCGACCATCCCCCTGTCCCCCTTCCTGGCCAGGAAGGGGGTAGGAGTTATGTCTGGGGGACACCCCCATACCCCCGCCAGAGGGGTGAAACCCCTCTGGACTCCCCCAGAAAAGGGCCGAACAGCCTATAAGGCTCAGGAGGAATCGGTTGACTGAACAAGACCTGATACTCCGGCGGGTGGTGGTGACGCCATTCGTGGAGAACGTGTACATAGTGGGGTCGCAGGCGGCCAAGGAGTGCATTGTGGTGGACCCAGGGGCGCAGCCGGAACGCATCCTGTACGAGGTCAATCGCCTGGGTCTTACGGTGAAGCTCATAGTCAACACGCACGGCCACGGCGACCATACGTCGGCGGTGGCGGGCGTCAAGGCCGGTACGGGCGCTCCGTACGCGATACATCAGGCGGACGTGCCGCTGCTGAAGGGTGGCTCTGCTTGGGTGCGGCAGGCGGTGCCGGACTACCAGCCGCCTCCAGAGCCGGACAGGTTTTTGCGGGATGGAGACGTGCTGGAGGTGGGGGAGTTCAGGTTCCAGGTGCTGGAGACGCCGGGGCATACGCTGGGCAGCATATGCCTGTACGGGCACGGGCTGGTGTTCACGGGCGATACGCTGTTCCAGGGGAGCATCGGACGGTTCGACACGCAGGGAGGCAACGGGCGGCAGCTTATCGAGAGCATCGTAGGCAAGCTGCTGACGCTGCAGGAGGAGACTGTGGTGCTGCCGGGCCACGGGATGCAAAGCACGATAGGGGAAGAGAAACGGAGCAATCCGTTCTTGCAGGGGGATTTTGTACCGGAGATGTGAATGGCAAAAGCCCGCCCATGTCCTTCGACAAGCTCAGGATGAGCGGGTTTGAAGTTCGGCAGGCTCACCATGAGCGGGGTTAGATGCTTCGTCGGCGAAGGATGCCTCGAGGCCGAGGAGTCCAACCACCTCCTCAGCATGACAGGGAGCATGGGGGAGGGCAGCCCGTGCCCCAGATTGCCACGTCCCGATAAATCGGGACTCGCAATGACGATGAATGGAGGAGGAACGTCGCTCATGTCCTTCGACAGCAAGCATTCACGGGTGATTACATAGCGCTCTGTAAAATAACGCTTGCCCCAAGCTAAGCTGCGGCTTTTCTAGGCTACTGTCTCCGGCTCAAACCTTTCTTCTGAGCTTCCCCACTTGCCAGGGCGCTTTTAACGTTTTCCCGTCTATCTCTCAAACCTTTCTGAACTTCTCCACTTGCCATGGCGGCTAGAACCTTTTCCTTTTCGAGTTGCCGTATGGCTGCTTCTGTCATACCAAGAATCTCCGTCAGTATCTCTTGCGTATGTTGCCCAGGCATAGGCCCTGGGCCGACGTGGTAGCCACTCCTGCTAAAGTGCATGAGATCCCCGTTTACAGCAAGCATCCCAGCAAGGGGGTCGGGAGCCTCAATCAGCACATTTCTGGCCCAAGGATGAGGGTCATCTGTCGCCTGAGCGACCGTGTTGACTGGCGCAATGGGTACACCCAGTTTACTGATGCTGGTGACTGCCTCATGGGCTGTCCGCTGGCCAAACCACCTCGCCAACACTTTCTCCACCCCAGATACAGCCTCGGGATCGTTTCGAAGGGCTATGCCGCCTTCCTCTACCCACTCTGGATGTCCTATCGTTTCGCACAGGCGCGCACGGAAGTGGGGCTGAGTGCATTGGAGATAGACCATGCCGTCCTTGCACATGTACACCTTGGAGAATCCTGCGCCAAGTCCTTTCCTCCTAGGTGTCTCCTTCCCAGTCGCCTTGTAATAGCTGATAGGTATTGCCATGTTCGCGTACGCAGTATCTGCAAGCGCCACATCCAACGATTGTCCCTCGCCAGACCGGTGCGCTTCCCCCAAAGCAGCTATCGCACCGATGGTAGCGGTCATTGCTGTCATGCGATCAATAACGGTCTGCCCAACGAACTTTGGGGGGTCACCCTCGGCTCCTGGGCTCATCATGAAACCAGCCAATGCCGCGGCTACTCGATCCATGCCAGGGCTCTCCCAGTAAGGGCCGTACTGGCCATAAGATGAGACGTTTACGGCCACGATTTTTGGGTTCAATGATTTCAAAACTGGGTAACCAAAGCCCATCGTTTCGATGGTGCCCGGGCGGAAGTTCTGGAGGAAGATGTCGGAAACCACTACGAGCTGGCGAAGAATCTCCTTGCCCTTTTCTGAATAGAGGTCCAATGCGAGACTCCGCTTGCCGGCGTTGTACTGCACCCAATACGCGCTCTGCCCTCGAACCCACGGGCCGGTAGCGCGACTATATTCACCCCCCGGAGGTTCTACTTTGATGACGTCAGCCCCCAAGCGCGAAAGCAAAAGGCCGCAGAACGGGCCAGCATGCTGGCGAGCCAGGTCTAAAACGCGTATTCCCTTCAGTGGGCCAGGTTTGCCTTCTCTAACCATGGTGTGCCTCCTACGTGTCGATTTTCCGGGGCTACCCGGACCGGTCATCTCCACATGCCTTCAAGAAATCTCGGAACATTACTCTTTGAGATGACAGGACGGGCGTTATACCACCTTGTCCCGTTTGAGTTGCCGTATGGCTGCTTCTGTCATGCCAAGAAGCTCCGTCAGGATCTCGTGCGTATGTTGCCCGGGCGTTGGCCCTGGGCCGATGTGGTAGCCACTCCTACTATAGTGCATGACATCCCCGATTACATGGAGCTTGCCGGCAACGGGGTCGGGAACCTCAACCAGCACATCTCTGGCCCAAGGATGAGGGTCCTCTGCAGCCTGAACAACCGTGTTGACTGGCGCAATAGGTGCGCCCATATCCCTGATGATGCCGACTGCCTCTTGGACTGTCCGCTGGCCAAACCATCCCGCTAACCCCTTCTCCAACTCAGCTACAGCCTCGGGGTCATCTCGAAGAGCTATGCCGCCTTCCTCTATCCACTCGGCATGTCCCATCATTTCGCACAGGATTGCCTGGAAGTGGGCTTGAGTGCATTGGAGATAAGCCACCCCGTCCTTGCAATTGTACGACTTAGTGAATCCTGAGGCAGTTCCTTCCCTTACTGGTGGCTCATCCCCCATGGCCTTGCAGTAGCTGATAGGTATTGCCATGGTCGAGTACGCAGAATCTGCAAGCGCCACATCCAACGATTGCCCCTCCCCAGACTGTTGCGCCTCCCACCACGCGGCGAGGGCGCCGACGGTAGCGCTCATTGCCGTCATGTGATCAACAACGGTCTCGCCAACTATCACTGGTGGAGCGCCCTTGGGCCCAGAGCCCATCATGAAACCACCCAATGCCGAGGCTACGCGATCGTCGCCAGGCCTCTCCCAGTAAGGGCCGTACTGGCCATAAGCTGAGACGTTCACCATCACGATTTTCGGGTTCAAGGATTTCAACGTTTCGTAGTCGAAGCCCATCTCTTCGATGGTGCCCGGGCGGTAGTTCTGGAGGAAGATGTCGGAAACCGCTACGAGCCGGCGAAGAATCTCCTTCCCCTTTTCTGAATACAGGTCCAATGCGAGGCTCCGCTTGCCGGCGTTGTACTGCACCCAATACGCGCTCTGCCCTCGAACGAACGGGCCGATATGGCGACTATCCTCACCTTCCGGAGGCTCTACTTTGATGACGTCAGCCCCCAGGCGCGATAGCATAAGGCCGCAATACGGGCCGGCATGATAGCGAGCCAGGTCCAGAACGCGCACTCCCTCCAGGGGTCCAGGATTGCCTACTCTACTCATTTCGTGCCTCCGTGTCAGAATCCCGCCCCTCCGCGGGTTGGTTATATCCATGCGGCTTCAAGAATGCTTGGTGCGCTACGCGAGGTGGGTTATTCCTGATCGGCTTATTTCTCAAGACAGAGACTAACTGGGATCCTTGCCGAACATTATCCAGGCGCCACTGCCGGGCGGAATGGAGCCCGCCATAGCGGTCTGACACCGAATCTGGATCTGCCGCTTCCCCGCCGTTCCACGAAGCTGCTCAATGCAATCGGTGTACATGGCGGTGCGGTTGCGTCCGGTTCCGTTGTTCCCACCGCTGGAGAGGAATGGATGCGGCCCCTCTACCCTGATATCGCCGGCGAAGAAGTCGGCCGCCTCTCCTCGTTTCACACCATGCCACTGGCAGGCCTCCAGCTCGGTCTGGGAATGTTGGAGGTAGCCGTCGTACGGGTTAAACACGTCCAGGTCTTTGGGCCCCAGCCCAGAGCCCTCCCACATCCTGCGTGCCATCTTGTCGGCCCACACCTCGTGCTCGGCCAGGGTTGCCATGGTGCTCCGCACCTTCTCACTGCCCTGGCAATGGTTCAGGACGTAGATAGGCTTCTGTTTCATATCCCTGGCCCGTTCGGCGGTGGTGAAAAGGTAGCACGCAGCAGAGTTGACTGGCCGGTCGCAATCTAAGACCCTGACGGGCTGTTGGACAAACCGCGAGTCTAGGTAGTCCTTTTCGGTAATCTGGTACGGCTCATGCAGGGAGTAAAACCCCCACGGAATCATGAGGCCGTTCCTGCGCTGGTTCACGGCGAAGGGGGCCAGCATGTCGGGGGAAGCACCGTACTTGCGGCAGTACTGGCCGAACATCATGCCAAAATACTGCATCGGCCCCGGCTCAGCTCCCCAGGGAGTGGTCCATTGGCGATTCCCGGGAGCTTTGTCCGATGCGTTGTCCCCTCCCTGGAGGTACCGGCCTTCCAGATTGCCCATCTGGTACAGCATCAGGCAGTTCTTGGTGAGGCCGTCACCCACAGCCTGGGCGGCCAAGCCAACCTCCTCCCATATCACGGGAGCTTTGGAGTTGAGATACTTGACGTTCTTCAGCCCCAACTGCTTTACCAGCCACTCCGCCGACACCATGGTGAGGCCGTCCTCGGAGTCGTAGGGCGGGGCAAAGTACGGCCGCGGCGCCCAGGGATCTCCGTCGAGCCGCGTGTAGGCTATGACGCCATCGATGTCGTCCGGCGACACGCCTGCCTCCTCCATCGCCTTCTTGGCTGCGATAATGGCGTAGGCGCCCAGGGTGGTATCCATGGACTTTCCATCCCAGCGCCGGTCCATAGGGGAGTGACCTACCCCCGCAACCGCGACCTTCCCCCGGTGCTCCCAGACTCCCAGCCCATCTCTATCCCTCCTCCACCAATTCGGGTCCCGATTAGTCATGGTTCACCCCTGCTCTAATATATCTTGCATAGCCACACCAAGCGGACGGACCGGTTGGGCTAGCCTACCACCCGCCACTCATGAATAAGCTGGGTCGGAGACACCCTGTCAAACACCACCTCTACGGCAGCCCCTACCGTGACCTTGTTCACCGGCGTCCCCGGAAGGTTGGACAAGAAGTTGAGTTGCGGCTCCTCGTCCAGTGTTATCAACGCCATGTTGATTGGTTGATCGGCCTGGACTGGCCGGAGACGGGAGTCGCGTATGACCAGATAGCTAAGTATGTGGCCTCGCCCCTTCACCTGGCGCCACTCCAGATGAGCGGCGGAGCCACATGCTGCGCAAGTCTGTTGCGGCGGGTATTGCTTCCTGTTGCAGGCTGTGCAGTTCTGCACTACCAGCCGCCGCTCGTTGCAGGCATCCCAGAATGGCTTGCTTAGCTGATCAGGTACTGGGATAGGCTTTGGCATATTTCCCCTATTTCGGCTGACCCCATGCCTTCAGCAGGGCCTGAATGGGGTGGTTGGAGTTTAGCATCTGCCTTTGATGCCTGTCCACCTTGTTTCGATCCGGCGCAAGAGACGATTTCTGCCATGAGCACCCTGGCAAATACGTCTCATCGTCATATCACCTGCCCCCGCGGCCGCGCAGTTTGGGGTCCCAAAGGTCTCGAAGGGTATCCCCAAACATGTTGAAGACCAGCACTAAGCTCATGATTGCCAAACCGGGCGCGATCACGAGCCAGGGCGCATCAGCGAAATGTGAAATGCTAGCGGTAGAGAGCATTCGCCCCCAAGACGCATGTGGCGGCGGCACACCTAACCCCAGATAGCTGAGCGAGGCTTCAGTCAGAATGGCTTGTGCCAGGCCTATCGAGGCAAGAATTAAGAAGGGCGCCATGCAGTTTGGGAGGAGGTGTACAAGCATGATCCTGATGCCAGATGCACCAACGGTCCTGGACGCCTCAACGTAAACGTTTTCTTTCGTCGAAAGTACGACACCACGAGCAATACGCGCGGGTCCCGGAATGTGGGCGACAGCAATGGCTATAATCACCTTGTCTATCCCTGCTCCGAGCAAGGTGACTATAACCAATGCCTTCAGGATGCCGGGCAATGCCAAAAGAACATCCATTACCCGTTGAACTGCCAGATCAAAACGTCCTCCCACGTAACCGCCGATAAGCCCCAGCATGTACCCTGAAGTTGTGCCTATCCCTATGGAGAAAAAGGCCACGATAAATGACACTCTCGCTCCATGCACAATACGGCTGTACATGTCTCGACCAAGTACGTCAGTACCGAACCAGTGGGCCGCACTGGGTCCTTGGAGGCGTTCCGCAACATTCGGAGTGTTCGGCTCATATGGAGCTACCTGGTAGGCGAATACTGCCATGAGAATCATACCGATGATAATAACCAGGGCTAATGCACCCACAGGCTCTTTCCGGGCGAACCGCGCTGCCCCAATACCAATTCGCAGAGCCCGGTGGAGGGTCCTGGCGACAAGTGTACCTTGCGCAATCACTGGGTGTTCTCTCATTGCATTGAAACCATTCTAACCATAATCCTACCTAGCTAACTGTAGCTAATCCGAGGGTCTAGCCACCCATATATCAAGTCCACGGTAAGGTTTATTAGTATGAAAAACGTAGCTATCATGATGACTACGCCTTGGATTACCGTGTAGTCCCGAAGGTTCAGAGCCTGGAGAAAGTATGTCCCTACGCCAGGAACGTTAAATACCTGTTCCATAATCACTGTACCGCCCAGTAGACCTCCAAGAGAGTTACCCGTTATCGTGAGGACCGGTATGAGGGTGTTCTTCAATGCGTGGCGGATGATGACTACTGTCTCGCTCAGTCCCTTGGACCGTGCGGTCCGAATGTAGTCTTCCCGTAAGACCTCGAGCATGGTCGAGCGAGTCATGCGCGAAACAATCGCCATGAAATGGGATGCTATGATCAACGCTGGCCAACCCAGTTGTAATAGGTTGTCCTTTGGATTGCTCCAAATAAAGTTATAGCCCATAGGAGGCCCCCACTCGAAAAAGCGGATGGTCCCCATCAGAAACATAAGCCCCAACCAGAATGTGGGAGCCGCCAGGAAAAACACGCTCCAGAAGCGCAATGTGTGATCCAGCCAGGAGTTATGTTTGAGCGCAGAAAAGATCCCCATGGGAATACCGATCAAAAGACCTAAGACAACGGACATCAGTGCCAGCTGGGCGGTTAACGGCAACCGGTACAGTAAGGCCTCCATCACTGGCTGCTGGGTGAATAGGGACTTACCTAAGTCTCCTCTCACGATATCCCAGATCCAGTTCAAGTACTGGATGTGCAATGGGCGATCCAGCCCCAACTCCTTCCGGATCACATCTACCCCGATCTGAGTCATAGTGCGACCAGCACTATCACCTCCCCCTGTCCCACCCAGTACGAACTGTGCGACATCCCCGGGCAGGATGCGCAACGCGCCGAAAATAATCAACGACATCAGCAGAAGCGTGAAGAGTCCCAGAACCAATCTACGGGCCGCGTACTTGCGCATCTCGGTCTCTCCCGGTTCTCCCTTTGGTATAGCTCGGACCCGAGCCAGACTCGCAGTCTTATCCGAAGGTCAGTGCGCCTAATGCGAGACGCTACGATAGCCTTGCCATTGCCACACCCATTCAACCGCCGCTACCCTACTACCCTTTCCCATCTAGCCACACAGACTCTTTCCGCGTAGGTCCGCCACCCCGAAAGCCCCCAAAACCTCCGGGAATATACTCCTTAACATAGACATACCAGTAGATATAAGTATATGTGAGCGGTAGGGGTGCGGAGACTGCGTCTTTCACCATGATGATATCTTCCATCTGACGCACGAGCTGCTTCCGTTTCACCGGGTCCTGTTCACTTGACATCTGTACAAAAAGCTGATCGATCTCCTTGCTGCTATAGGCGTACCAGTTGCGGGAAGCCCCGGTGATGAAGTAACCACCCAGAAACTCATCAGGGTCCCCGGTTGTCATCGTGCCCGCGGCTTGAGACAGGGTCCAATCGTAGTTTAGTAGTCGGAGATTCCTCACAGCGGTTGTTACCCATGTTATCTTGGTGCGCATTCCAATTTGGCCCAGCATCGCGCCGGCCAATTCGTCGGAGGCAACAGTGTCGCCGGCTGAGTTTGGCGATGACATTATTTCCACGTCATAGCCTGAATAACCAGCCTCGGCTAACAATCTCTTCCCCTGCTCTATCTCCTGCTGCTTCTTGGCGCCCCTACCCCACCCTGGCACCACATCCCATATCTCGCTCTCCGGGCGACCCCAACCTGTGTCAGGGCCAAATAGCACTGAAGGTAGATACTCGCCTTCCAGAATGGCTTTCCCCCATTCGCTCCGGTCTATGGCCAGGTTCACGGCCTGCCGCATCTTGATATTGTCAAAGGGAGGCTTTGACACCAACGCTCCCATGCCAATGAACCTTTTTTCTAGTATCTTCGCACCTGCGCTTTCTCCTCGGGCTTGAAGTTTCTCAAACTGCGGCTTATAGGTTTTCGGTGCGATGCCTATGTCCAGTCTGTGGGCTAAGAACGCCGCTCCCTCCGCGTTTTCGTCTGCTACCTGACGTCCAATTATGCCATCCAGATACGGCAACCCAGGTTTAAAGTAGTTCGGGTTGCGCTCCAACCTCGTGTGGGAGCCGAGCAGCTTCTCTTTGACAATGAACGGGCCAGATCCGTTCGACGCACTCTGGAGTTGCGCCCGGGTGGTCCCAGCGGGGTATATGACGCAGAAACCCATCGAGAGAGCCTTGGCAACAAAGGCGGACGGCCGCACAAGATTTATTCGCAGCACGTAGCGGCTGGGCGCCTGGACATTATCGACGTAGTTGTTGATAACTCCACAGCGCGGTGAAACCACTCCATCTATCTGTCCCATCATCTTCTCCAGGGAGTATTTCACGTCTGCGGAGGTCATCTCTTGACCGTTATGGAACTTTATCCCAGGTTTGATATTGAACGCCATTGTCTTGCCGGCGTTCTCTAGCTGGTATTGTTGGTCTACACATATCTCACAAATGACAACATCTCCTCCGGGGTTGTAAAACAGGTTGGTATACAATGGCGCCAATTCCGCCAATAAACCAAGAGTCGACTCGACTTGGACATCATAGTGTGCCGACAGCCTCAACAGCCCGACTACCAGGTCGCCCCCCCTTTTGGGTTGTACTGTTGGCGAGGAGGAAGGTATTGGCGCGACGGTGGGTGTAGGTGTTGCGACTGGCCCCACAGCGGGAGTGGGTGTGGGGGTGGCTACAGGCCCTGGGCGTGTTGGCGTGGGGGTTGCCGCCGGCGCCGCGGTTGGAGTTGCCGTGGGAGCTTGCGTGGCAGTGGGCACGGGAGTAGGCTCTTGGCCGGGACCGCAAGCGAGGACAAAAATCAGAAGGGTCAGCATAATTAGTATGGGAGAAGAGTGCCGCATGTGTGAAGTCAGCCGTTTGTTCATTGTGTCCCTTTTGTGCCTCTCCGCGGGCTAATGCGAGAAGCTACGATAGCCTTGCCATTGCCACACCCATTCAACCGCCGCTACCCTACTACCCTTTCCCATCTAGCCACAGAGACTCTTTCCGCATAACTCCGCTACCCCACGTGCCCGCAAAACCGCCAGGATTATACCCCTTAACATAGGTATACCAGTAGGTATAAGTATATGTGAGCGGTAGGGGTGCGGAGACTGCATCTTTCACCATGATGATATCTTCCATCTGACGCACGAGCTGCTTGCGTTTCACAGGGTCCTGTTCACTTGACATCTGCATAAAAAGCTGATCGATCTCCTTGTTGCTATAGGCGTACCAGTTGCGGGAAGCCCCGGTGATGAAGTAACCACCCAGGAACTCATCGGGGTCCCCGGTTGTCATCGTGCCCGCGGCCTGAGACAGGGTCCACTCGCCGTTCAGTAGCCGGAGATCCCTCACAGCGCCTGTTACGAAATTTATCTTGGTGCGCAATCCAATTTTGCCCAGCATCGCGCCGAGCAATTCGTCGGAGGCAACAGTGGCGCCGGCTGAGTTTGGTGATGCCATTATTTCCACGTCAGTGCCCGAATAGCCAGCCTCGGCTAACAATTTCTTCCCCTGCTCTATCTCCAGTTGCTTCTTGGCGCCCTTACCCCACCCTGGCACCACATCCCATATCTCGCTCTCCGGGCGACCCCAACCTGTGTCAGGGCCAAATAGCACGGTGGGTTGATAGTCGTTATCAAAAACGGCTCTCCCAAATTCGGCTCGGTCTATCGCCAGACTCACGGCCTGCCGCATCTTGATATTGTCAAAGGGAGGCTTTGACACCAACGCTCCCATGCCAATAAACCTGGCTTCTGGTAGCCTCACATGTGCGATTTCTCCTCGGCCCCCAAGTTTCTCAAATTGTTCCCTATAGTCTAAGCCACGCAGGTTGACGACTATGTCCAGTCTGTGGGCTAAGAACGCCGCTGCTAACGCAAGGTTGTCTGCTACCTGACGTACTATCATACCGTCCACATACGGCAGCCCAGGTTTAAAGAAGTTCGGGTTGCGCTCCATCGCAATGTGGGAGCCGATCTGCTTCTCTTTGAGAGTGAACGGCCCAGATCCGTACGCCGCATTCTGGAGTTGCGCCCGGGTGGTCCCAGCGGGGTATATGACGCAGAAAAACATTGTGAAAGCCTTGGCAACAAAGGGGGACGGCCGATAAAGATTGATTCGCAGCGCGTAGCGGCTGGGCGCCTGGACATTATCGATGTACTCCTTGATAACCCCACAGCGCGGTGAAACCACACCATCTATCTGCCCCATCATCTTCTCCAGGGAGTATTTCACGTCTGCGGAGGTCATCTCTTGACCGTTAGTGAACTTTATCCCTGGTTTGATATTGAGCACCATTGTCTTGCCGGCGTTCTCTATCTGGTATTGTTCGTCTACACATATCTCACAAACGACAGCATCTCCTTGGGGGTTGTAAAACAGGTTGGTATACAATGGCGACATACTGCCGACTGAAGGAAGATTCGATATGACTTGGGAATCATAATTTGCCGCCAGGGCCACCACCCCTAATGCCAGGCTGCCGCCTCTCTTGCCAGTTGGAGAGGGGGAAGGTGGCGGCGCGATGGTAGGCGTAGGCGTTGCGACTGGCCCAGTAGTAGTGGGTGTGGGCGTGGCTACAGGCCCTGGACTCGTTGGCGTGGGGGTTGCCGCCGGCGCCGAGGTTGGAGTTGCCGTGGGAGCTTTTGTGGCAGTGGGCACGGGAGTAGGGGTGGGTTGCTCGCCCGGGCCACACGCCAGGATGAAGGCCAGAAGGGTCAGCATGATTAGTATTTGAGAAGAGTGCCCAATGCGTGAAATCAGACGCTTCTTCATTTTGTCCCTCTTCTGCCTCTCCGCGGGCTAATGCGAGATGCTACGATGGCCCTTGCCATTGCCACACCCATTCAACCGCCGCTACCTACTGCGCCTTCCCATCTAGCCACACAGACTCTCTCCGTGTAACTCCGCCACCGTTCACGCCCGCATAGCCTCCGGGCCTATACCCCTTAACATAGACATACCAGTAGGTATTATTATATGCGAGTGGTAGCTGTGCTGAGACTGCATCTTTCACCATGATGATATCTTCCATCTGACGTACGAGCTGCTTGCGTTTCACCGGGTCCTGTTCACTTGACATCTGCAAGAAAAGCTGATCGACTTCCTTGTTGCTATAGGCGTACCAGTTGCGGGAAGCGCCGGTGATGAAGTAACCACCTAGAAACTCATCAGGGTCCCCTGTTGACATCGTGCCCGCAGCCTGAGACAGGGTCCACTCGCCGTTTAGCAGCCGGAGATCCCTCACAGCGGTTGTTTCGAATTTTATCTTGGTTCGAATTCCAATTTTGCCCAGCATCGCACCGACCAATTCGTCGGAGACGACACTGCCGCCGGCTGAATTTGGTGATGACATTATCTCCACATCAAGGCCCGAATAACCAGCCTCGGCTAACAACTTCTTCGCCTGCTCTATCTCCTGCTGCTTCTTGGCGCCCTTACCCCACCCTGGAACCACATCCCACATCTCGCTCTCCGGGCGACCCCAACCTGTCTCAGGGCTAAATATCACTGAGGCCACATACAAGTCATCAAAAATGGCTTTCCCAAATTCGCTTCGGTCTATCGCCAGAGTAACGGCCTGCCGCATCTTGAGATTGTCAAAGGGAGGCTTTGACACCAACGCTCCCATACCAATAAACCTCTTTTCTAGTATCCTCACGCTGGCGATTTCTCCTCGGGCCTCAAGTTTCTCAAATTGAGTCCACTGGACTGCCTCTGCCTGGACCATTACGTCCAGTCTGTGGGCTAGGAACGCCGTTCCTACCGCAGTGTCGTCTGCTGCCTGACGTACTGTTATACTATCCAGATATGGCAGCCCAGGCTTAAAGTAGTTCGGGTTGCGCTCGTACCTCATGTGGGAGCCGACCAGCTTCTCTTTGGCAATGAACGGCCCAGATCCGTACGCATCACTCTGGAGCTGCGCCCGGGTGGTCCCAGCGGGGTATATGACACAGAACATCATCGTGAGGGCCTTGATAATAGCGGGGGACGGCCGCACAAGATTGATTCGCAGCGCGTAGCGGCTGGGCGCCTGGATGTTATCAATGTACTCCTTGATAAATCCACAGCGCGGTGAAGCCACGCCATCTATCTGCCCCGTCATCTTCTCCAGGGAGTATTTTACGTCCGCGGAGGTCATCTCTTGACCGTTATGGAACTTTATCCCAGGTTTGATATTGAACGCCATTGTCTTGCCGGCGTTCTCTAGCTGGAATTGCTCATTTACACATATCTCACAAACGATAGCATCTCCTTCGGGATTGTATAACAGGTTGGTATACAATGGCGCCATATTGCCAACTGTAGGATTATTCGATATGACTTGGGAATCATAATTTGCCGCCAGTTGCCTCGCACCGATTACCAGAGCGCCGCCTCTCTTGCCAGTTGGCGAGGGGGAAGGTGGCGGCGCGGTGGTGGGTGTAGGAGTCGCGACTGGCCCAGTAGTAGTGGGTGTGGGCGTGGCCGCTGGGCCTGGGCGCGTCGGTGTGGCGGTGGCCGCAGGCGCCGCGGTTGGAGTTGCCGTGGGAGCTTTCGTGGCAGTTGGCACGGGAGTAGGGGTGGGTTGCTCGCCCGGGCCACACGCCAGGATGAAGGCCAGAAGCGGGATGAGGAAAGCGGCCATCAGGGACTGCCAAGGGCGATGGAGATTGAGGCTTTTCATCGGTGCTCCTCCGTCTTTGAACGTAGGGACTGTCAAACCATCAGGCACACCCATCATTGCGCTAGAAGCGTACCATCAAGGTGGCCATTTGGAGTAGGGACGAGATACCCTAAGCGATGGTGTCCAATCTACACAAGGATGCTGGCGCTGTCAAGCCCTTGCACGTTTGCGTCAAATAGGACACTACCGTGTTTTGTCACATCTTATGGGCCTTGACCCAAAAGTCCTTGACCTCACCCCCTAAATCCCCTCCGACTCCGTCCCGACAAGTCGGGATGAGCATAGCTCCGACTTTGTCGAGAGTCCTCGATGTAATCGGGACATCGTGGGACCTCTCCGATGCAGAGAGGGGGATTGTTGAATCTGGGGGATACCCGGAGTTTCTGAAGGGGGACTTTGTCCCCCTTCAGTGCTTCCCCCTGGGGGAGTTCCGAGGGGGTTCTGTGAACCCCCTCGGAACTCCCCCAGGGGGAACCGAGGTTCCCAGCGCCTTCCTGACTTTTGAGGCAACGCTCATCTTATGGTACAGGTTATGGTAGAGGGCTACAGCCTCTTTTGGCGTTCGCATTTCGATGCCCATGCAAGGGCGGATGGTGTTGTAGGTGACCAGGTAACGTTGGAACCATTGCTGCAGTTGATTGGTATCCCCTGGCTGGCCGCTTTCACCAGGGAGTGTACCCCAGCTTTGGCAGAAACTTGGCAGCGGCACGGATTTGGCCAAGTTGCATTAACTGCATTAACATGGTAGTGGTCTCCGACGTGATAACTTGGGAGACCACTCGTGCTAACCAGCCAACGCAAGGTGTCCATTGACGGCACGGGCGAATCGAGGCACCCTAGTGTGTTGATTGATTGTGCTGATCGCTCAGTAGAGGCCGCTTTTCCAAGGAACAGGAGAACCATTGGATAATCTCAGCCGCCCATCAGAGGCCGTACGCAAGCCTTTGGTACTCCTCCACACCTCCGATCTGCACATAGGCAGCGACACGTATCATGAACAGGCGCTACTGGGCTTTAACGCCGTTCTGGACACGGCCCACAAAACGCCTGTGGATGCTGTGCTCATAGCTGGAGACCTGTTTGACGCCTTCAGGATACCGTGGGACGACGTTGATTATGTAATCCGTTCCCTGGCAAAACTGCCTTGCCCTGTGGTTATCTTGCCGGGCAATCACGATGCCATACTGACCTCACCCTCCTCTTTGTTTCCGTTTCGAGAGCTGCCTGACAACCTCCATATATTACAGGCTCCCGATGGGGAAATGGTCACCCTGCCCAGCCTGGGTCTTTCCATATGGGGCAAGCCGGTTTACAACCATGAGCCTGCCTTTCGTCCCCTGGGTGGCTTGCCACCCAGACCCGACACCGGGTGGTATGTGGCTATAGCTCACGGCCTTGTGGTAGACGATAGCACCGACCTTTACAGGTCTTCACCCATAGACACGCAAGAGCTGGCCCAAGCTGACTGCGACTACATAGCCCTGGGCCACGTGCACAGATTTGAAAACGTTACCCAAGTGCATCCTCCCGCTTTCTACAGCGGAGCCCCTTATGACACCGAACAACCTACCGTTGCCCGGGTGTACCTACATCCAGAGAAAGGGGTAGGCGTGGAGGCCATCCATCTGCCCTACCATGCACCCGGCATGCACCCGGCAGCCACCTGACCAGGTAGGCGTTCCTACCAGACCGGTAGCAACTCCACCGTGGCTAGAACATGTCCATGCGTCAAAGACAAGAGTCCTGTCTGACGTGAACTTCCATGCTACTCCACCTGAATCCGCAGCCTCTTGTTGATGCGTCCCTTGCTCTCGTGACCCACCACGCGTATGTGGCCCACCTCCCGCGTATTGGCCACATGGGTGCCGCCGTCCGCCTGCAAATCCAGGCCGTGGATGTCCACCACGCGCACCTCCTGGATGCCTGGCGGCAGCAGGTTGATCTTGGTACGTATCAGGTCGGGGTTCCGGAAGGCCTCTTCCCGTGGTAGCACCGCCGTGGTCACTAGTCGGGCCGCTGCGACCTCCCTGTTCACCCTTTCCTCCACCTCCTGAGCGAAGTCCGTGCTCATGCGCTCCAGCTCAAAGTCCATGCGGGCCTGGAGTGGCTGCATGTCGCCGCCGGTGACCAGAGCGCCATACTCTTTCCAAACCACGCCGCAAAGGATATGCAACGCCGTGTGAGTTCGCATTAGCTTATAGCGCCTGTCCCACTCTATGATGCCTGTTACTTGGGCGCCTATCGCCGGTGGAGCCTTGTCCAGCTCGTGGATGATCTTACCTTCCTTGCGGCTCACCTTCGTCACCTGGTAGGCGACGTTTCCAGCACGCAGCGTGCCCAGGTCGCTGGGTTGCCCGCCTCCACCTGGATAAAAGGCGCTCCTGTCCAGCACCACGGCGTTCCCCACCACCTCCGTTACCACGGCCTGGAACTCTTTCAGGTAGCTATCGTTGTAGTACAGGGGTTCAGTCATGGTTTACTCCTGCTCAAGACCCTTACCCCCTGTATCCCCGTCTCTCTGCCAGGGAGAGAGGGATGAAAAGGAGGCTAGGGGACACCCCTAGAACCTCGGCTGGGAACCACAGGTTCCCAGCACGTTCCCTTCCGGAGTTGATGCGTGAGAAGAAAGCCTTCGAACGAGGCCCAGCGGGACGCTCGTCACCCTCTACCAAGAAAGGGCATCTTGGTCGCCATGATAGTCATGAATTGCACGTTAGCATCCAGCGGAAGATTGGCCATGAAAACGATGGACTGTGCCACGTGCTCCAGGTCCAATCTCGGCTCCACGGCCATCTCCCCATTGGCCTGCAGCACGCCACGCTGCATGCGAGCCGTCATGTCGGTGGCGGCGTTGCCGATGTCGATCTGGCAGCAGGCAATGTCATACTTGCGCCCATCCAGGGCCGTAGACTTGGTAAGGCCCATTATGGCGTGCTTGGTGGCGGTGTAGGGCGCGGAATTGGGCCGGGGGGAGTGTGCGGAGATGGAGCCGTTGTTGATGATACGTCCACCCCTGGGGCTTTGACTTTTCATGACTTTGAAGGCTTCCTGGGTGCACAGAAAGGCTCCGGTCAGATTAGTGTCGACGACGGCTTGCCATTGCTCGTAGGTCAGGTCTTCCAGAAGGCCAGGCGGGGAGCCGAGGCCGGCGTTGTTGAACAACAGGTCGAGCCGCCCAAAGGCCTCAAGCGTCCTGGCAAAGAGCACTTGCACCGAAGCGCGGTTACGCACGTCGGTGGGGACCGCCAGGGCTTGCGCACCCAAGGGCCCGGCTTCCTTCACGGCCATCTCCAGGAGATTGGCCCGCCGGCCAGCCACGACAACGGAATATCCATCCCGCAAGAGGGCCAGCGCAACGCTTTTGCCGATGCCTGTTCCAGCTCCCGTGACGAGACCCACCTTCCTCAGACTGCTCATGATGCTATCATCACCCTGCTAGGGCCTCGTCGTCAAGACGTATGACATGAAGCAAGGTTGTAGAACCATGAAACGGCCTGGCAGAGCCACCTAGCAGGCTGCTGAAAAAGGGGAGTCCAGATGGGCGAAGCCCCTTTGGTGGGGGTCTGGGGGTATCCCCCAGATTTATTTCTTGCCCCCTTCCTTGAAGGAAGGGGGTCAGGGGGATGGTCGAGGGAGTGTATCATCACCCTGCTAGAAGCAAACAGCACTGGCAGGAGGTAGACGGTGGAAAAGCGATGCCGTCGTGGTAAACTCCTCAGTAATGACTATCAGTGAAGTCCATTTGAATGTGAGAGAGAACCGCTACGACTACGACGCCGTGGTGGTAGGCGCTGGCCCCGCCGGCAGCACCGCCGCAGCGGAGATAGCCCAGGGCGGCTTCCGCGTCCTGCTGCTGGAGGAGCACGCCGAGATTGGCGTCCCGCTGCACTGCTCCGGACTGGTGACGCCGCGCACCCTGGATGAGGCAGGGGTAGGCCAGGACCTGGTCCTTAACCATGTGGTAGGTGCCCACGTATACGCCCCCTCTGGACGGACACTTTCGCTGGGCGATGGCCAGACACGCGCCCTGGTTATTGACAGGGTTGGCCTTGACCGCGCTCTGGTGGCCAGGGCCCAGGAGCGCGGCGCTGAGCTGGTCACGAGGGCCAGGGTGATTGGAGTGGAGCACGATGGCGCAGGAATCAAAGTCAGAGTAGACCGGCAAGACGCATCCACCGTGGTGCGGGCGCGGCTGCTGGTGGGCGCCGATGGCGCTAACTCGCGCGTGGCCCATCTCCTGGGGATGGATGGCCCAGCAGAGGTGGTGCACGCTCTGGGAGCGGAGGGAACCCTGCCCGGGGCGGAGGAACAACATGTGCAGGTGTTTGTTGGAAAGTCGGTGGCACCCGGATGGTTTGCCTGGACCATACCGTTGGGCAATGGCCGCGTCCGCCTGGGCGTAGGCACCAGCAACGGCGTGAAGCCCGTGGAGTGCTTGCGACACATGCTGGAAACCTACCCAGCCCAACTGAAGGGGTGGCAAGCAACTCGCTGGACAGGCGGGACCATTCCCCTCTGGTCACGGCGGAAGATAGTGCAGGACAACGTGATGCTGGTGGGCGACGCCGCCGGCCAGGTGAAACCCACCTCCGGTGGCGGCATTTACCCAAGCCTGGTCAGCGCCAAGCTGGCCGCCGGCGTAGCGCGGACGGCCCTGGCCCAGGATGACCTCACGGAGCGCAAGCTACGACAGTATTCTAGCGCGTGGGATAAGACCTTTGGCAAAGAGTACCGGCGCGGGCAGGACCTGCGGCGGGTTTACACCACAATGGATGACCAGGACTTCGACAGGCTGCTGGCCCTGTTCGGCAGCAAGCGGCTCTTGGAGATGGTCAACAGGTATGGCGACATAGACTTTCCAGGCCGCCTGTTTCAACGCCTCACAAAGCTGGCCCCAGCCCTGTGGCTCTTCGTGCGCGGCCCTCTGCGGTATGCGCCTCTGTGGAAGTAGGAGGCACGAGGGAATACCAAGTCCAACTCC
>JAUSCR010000181.1 GCA_030651175.1 Dehalococcoidia bacterium | reverse complement strand
GTAAAGCCAGCCAAAAGGCGGTCGCGCAGATTAATGCTGAACCCGATAACGCGGTACCTCCAGCCGGGATGGTCTAGCCTGACCTTGAACCGGCCTCCCACTACGTTGGGGTCGGCAAGTGCCGCGTGGATGGCCTGAGTTGCTTCCTGGGGCAACAGCGTGTCGGCGTGCAGGAAAAGGAGTACGTCGCCCTTGGCCTCTTCCGCACCCGTATTCATCTGCAAAGCTCGCCCTCTCTGGCTCGAGAGCACCCTGGCGTAGCGGCTGGCGATGGCCACCGTCTCGTCCGTGCTGCCGCCGTCAACGACTATGATTTCGTAGTCTCCATCCAGAGCCAGGACGTGCTCCAGTGTGCCGGCGATGGCGGCGGCTTCGTTGAGCACCGGAACGATGACCGAAATCATGCCTTGATACCTACCTACGCAGGGCGAAGATCAACCCGCCAGTGCTTCAGCGGCTACTGGTTGATCGGTAGGTTACCCTTCACCGTCGATTTGCTTTGCAAGATAGGTCTGAATCCCCATCTGCTTGATTTGATCGAGTTGGGCCTCTATGAGGTCAATGTGTTCTTCTTCATCACCTAGGATCGATCCCAGCATCTCGCGCGTTCCGTTGTCCCCAGCCTCCATCGCCTGGCGAATGGCGTTGTTGTACGCCCTTATTGCATCCGCTTCGGCTGCCCAATCGCTCTTGAACTGTTGCTGGACATCAACCCCGATATGTATTTCATTCAGGCGGCTCACCGTGGGAGTTCCCTCCAGGAAGAGGATCCTTCCAATAAGCCTCTCCGCGTGTTTCATCTCAGTGATGGCACGCTTTTCGATCATCTTGTGGAGTCTCTGGTAGCCCCAATTGGCGCACATTTCTGAATGCACCATATACTGATTGATCGCAGTCAGTTCATCTGCAAGCAGATTGTTGAGTGTTTCCAGGAGCTTCACGTCTCCCTTCATGTCTACCTCCTCGCTGTCCTTTTCAGATTGCCCAAATCATCACGCAACAGAATGATATAGGGAAAGAGGCTCAGCTACAAGATGCGCAACATGGTGTCGGCGATGGCGGTGGCTTCGTTGAGCACCGGTACGATGACGGAAATCATGCCTTGATACCTATCTACGCAAGGCGAAGATCACCCCGCCAGCCAGGCTTATCAGGGCAACCAGAGCCCAGAAGATCAGCGACGAAGCGATGGCCTCGACGCTGGATAGCCCCACGCCGCCGAAGAAATAGACGTAGGCCCCTTCCCGAACGCCGAAGCCGCTGATGGATATGGGCAGCAACTGGATGGCCGAGATGATTGGGATGAACAGGAGGCAGTAGACGAATGGAACGTTTAGCCCCAGGGCAAGGAAGATGAAGTAGTTGATCAAAACCACAGTTAGATGGAAGACGATGGAGTAGAAGAGCACCCAGGCTACGGTCGCCGGGTGCTGCAAGCAGGTGGACGTGGAAGCAACCACGCTGCCGACGCGATGCCGCAGGGAAAAGACGTCCGGTAGCTTGACCTTCCGCCCCACGGCCCGGCGCAGTGTTCCGCTGCCCAACAGCAGGATAAGCCCCAAGGTGAGTACGAATAGCCCGCCTACAAGAGAGCCGAACTCCTTGGACGCCTGATAGCTCAGGGCCAGTCCCAGCGCAGCGGTGAGCGCCAGGGCGAAGGCGGCCAGCAGCCTTTCGCTGACGACCGAGGCCACGGACTCAGCGGTTTTGCCGGTGTAGCTGGCTACATCGTGAATGCGCACCACATCCCCGCCGATGTTGGTGGGCAGGAAGTTGTTGAAGAACAGCCCCACCAGGTAGGAGGCGAACAGCCGCGGCAGGGGGACGTTTACCTTCTGCACCACCAGCAGCCGCTGCCATTTGTAGGCGCTGACAACCAGCGCCACCACCACCAGCGCCAGGGCAACACCCAGAAACGGAACGCTGGCCTCTTTTGCTATGGCGGCGAAATCCGATAGTTTCGCCCCACGCAGCAGGAAGACCAGCAGGCCGATCCCTATCACGGGCCTGAGCAGACGCAGCCAACCCAGCTTCTTCTTCGCCGGCGGTGCTGCGGGAGCGCTCTGTTGTTCCAGTAGCCTTTCCTCTGATGTCATTGCTTTACCTTGCTGGCGTCGCGCTCATTGATCCGCTTCTCCAAGGCCTTCTTGACGACGAACGCCAGCACCAGGAGTGCTGCCACCGCACCAAAGGCAAACAACCCGATGTTCGCGATACTGGGCAGGTTCTGGCCAAGGATAGAATACACGATCGTCGCCGGTAGCTGCCCGATGCCAGTAGCGACGAAGAAACCGACGAAGGAGATGGAGGTTACACCCGCGACGTAGCTGACTACATCGAATGAAACCACCGGGACGAGGCGGGCAATGAGCACACTATGGTTGCCGTACCGTTCGAAGAATCGGTCCGCCGCCGCCAGGGCCCTCTTGCTCACCAGTCGCTCCACCGCTGGCCTCCCCAAAACCCGGGCAATGGCGTAGCACACCGCAGCGCCGACCATGGCGCTGCCCCAGGATAGCAGGGTGCCCCAGAAAGCTCCGAAGAGCAACCCGTTGGTAACTGTGACTATGAAGGCTGGCAGGGGAAAAAGGACGGCCTGAAGCACCATGACCAGCGCAGAAACGATGGGCGCCCAAATGCCGAAGGAGCGCAGGTACTGCCGTAGTCCCTCGATGTCGGCCCTGCCGACGATGTTCACGACGCGGTGCAACTGATCCCGGAAAGCGGGCCACAGCCAGTAGGCCAGCGCCATCAGGGCTGCCAGCGCCAGCAGTATGGCGAGGTTGCGCGCTCTGCTCTTCGTGATAACTCTATTCGCTAGCACAGCTAACTAATATCCTGTCCCTGAAATACCCATACGAACTGTCATTGCGAGGAGGCGGCAGCCAACGAAGCAATCTGGAGGAGGGGTGGACCCCGCAGCCAGATTGCCACGGCCCTCCGGAGCCTGTGGTGAGTACCTCGAACCATCGGGCCTCGCAATGACATTGACGGCGAACTTCAGGGACACCACACTAGCTACCACCATTCACGTCCATGGCCAACACACAGGCGCAGTGGTAGGTCCCGACGTTGAAGGCGGCGTCCAGCACTTTGTTACCATCCACGGCGCAGCTAGGGGGATCGGGGTCCATAGCGTGATACAGCATCGGGCGGCTGTCGTCCCTGTCCTCGGGACCAGGCATGGCCGCCTCCCACATCAGGTCCAGCAGTTGTGTCTTGTAGGCTTCGCAATACGGGTCTGGGGCCATGATGCAGCCGTAGCCCTGGGTCATTTCGTAGGCGAAGTAGGACTGCGCGAAGCAGCCGCCGCCGCAGAAGTACTTGAGGAAGCAAGAATTGCAGCCCACCCTCTTTTGCACGGAGTCCTGCCGTATCCAGCTAGCAACCGGTGACTCTTGCCATATCTCTTTCAGGCTCTTCTCCTTGATGGAGCCGCAGTCGAATCCCGGGGCGCCGGAGAGGGCAGCGCAGGGGTAGACATGGCCGTCGGCGTTGACGCTGAGCATTCCGAAGCAGGCGTTGCACAGGTCGTTTTTCCTGCCCCGTCCGCTTTCTACCCGCACCCGCAGCGACTCAGCGTTGTCCACTATGATGCCCGCCTGCTTCGCGGTCTGACGCAGCTCTCCCATGACCTCCGATACCCTGGCACCCGGGAGGGACAGGTCGTCCACGTTCTGGCGCATCCGGCCACGGCCGTGGAGCCACAGCACGTGGTGGTCCTGGACGCCCAGGGAGGCCACGAACCTGGTTGTGTCCGTCACCCGCTGGTGGTTCAGTTTGGTAATGGTAGTGGTGACAATGGGCGGCAGGCCGGCATCCACCAGCCTCTTTATGCCCCGCACAGCCCGGTCGAAGTTGCCACTGCCACGGATGGCGTCGTTGGTCTCGGCGTCTGGGCCTTCCAGGCTGACCTGGACCAGCAGATTGCCATTGTCCAGCGCCTTGAGCTTGGCTACCTTCTCCTCGGACACCAGCACGCCGCTGGTCAGGACTACTAGCTGGGCGCGGGCCGTCACGTACTCCACCAGCGCAAACAGGTCTCTTCTAAGAAGAGGCTCTCCACCTGTGAAGTAAATCCGCTTGACGCCCAGGGCCACGGCGTCGTCCACCAGTTTCTCTATCTCAGCGGTGGTCATTGGCCTGGGCGGCTTGACGCCGGCGTTGACCAGGCAGTGCTTGCAGCGGAGAGGGCAGGAGAGGTTGGTTGTGATCCAGAGCTCTTCCAGCTTCTCGGGGCCAATGGCCTCGGCCCTGCCCCTGTAGGCTGGAGCCAGGTCTGGGCCGGTGGAGAGTATGCCCGCCCCAACCGCCTGGTGGATGAAGTGGACTAAGTCCCAAGCCTTCAGCTCAAGCTCGTGGCTGAGGCTCTCAACGATCTCCCCCAGGGTATGCCGGCCATCGCACCGGCGCACCACCTGAGACCCCAGCCCGTTGGTGCTCACCCAGTTGGGTGCAGCCGGGTCTATGAGCAGGCAGACGCCCTCGCGTTGCTGCTGAACAACGCTGGGAGCGTACAGGATGCTGTCTGCTTCTATCAGTGTCCCAGGAATTGCTGTTGTTACCATGACTGCTGCCTTTCCACACGAATTGCTGTTGTTGCCTTCCGCATCCTATTGCTTGCCGGGTGTGTTGGGGTTGTTGCCCCACTCCGACCAAGAGCCATTGTAGTTGTTTGGCTATCTGCTCTCACTATCGTCTGCTCTGCGTCCGTCTCTGGCGACGCAGCAGCGCCACCGCAACGGCTATCGAGGCCAGCAGGAAGGGAGACCAGGTCACCGTGGCGTACACGCCGTAAGGTACGCTGGCCCTGCCCAGCACGTTGGAAGCCAGGGCGAAATACGGCTGAAAGGGCCAGTACAGGATTTCTTGCATCCGGTACCACCCGCTGGGGAACGATGGCAGCCATACGAAGGCGTTGACTATCACCACCGCGCTGGTGGCGAAGTACGCCACACACGCAAGCCCGACCAGTCCCTTCAGCAGTAACCTGCCTCTACCCTTCAACTGCCTCCGAGGTCTGCTCGCATCCTCAGGTCCTATCGAGAGTTCCCCAGCGGGATCTAGTTCGCCAGCGGTCAAGATGCGTATCTCCTTACTTCTCAATGGGCACGTCTGGGTCGTTGCCCCACTCCGCCCAGGAGCCCTCGTAGCCGTGCACCTTGTCGTAGCCCAGGAGCCTGAGCGTCAGGTACGACAC
>JAUSCR010000145.1 GCA_030651175.1 Dehalococcoidia bacterium | reverse complement strand
ATAAGCTGATAGAATGTTGGCAATGAAAAGCCCCAAGGTGTTGCGAGCATCTTGGGGCGAGCATGGGGCGGGAAAAGGTTCTGGGCCAGGACTTTACATTCAGGCACCACGGGGTTCAATACCCCGCCGCTCCACCTAGTAAGTATAGCACAGATTGAGAGGCGGCATAGTGAACAAGCTGAAGATAGAGAAACAGACGGCGGTGATTCGGGCATTGGTGGAAGGTTCCAGTATCAGGTCTACGGAAAGAATGACAGGCGTTCACCGAGACACCATCATGCGCCTTATGGTTCAGGTCGGGGATACGTGTGGGGAAGTCCTTGACCACACCATGCGGGGCCTACACTGCCAGCGCATCGAAGTTGACGAAATATGGGCCTACGTGGGCAAGAAGCAACGCCACGTCCAGGACGGCGAGAATCCTGCCCAAGTGGGTGACTTCTACACTTGGGTTGCGATGGACGCTGACTCCAAGCTGGTGCCTTCATTCAGAGTTGGCAAGCGTGACGCTGCCAATGCCCACGCCTTCATTACAGACCTGGCCTCTAGGCTAGAGAACCGAGTCCAGCTTAGCTCCGATGCGCTCCGGCTCTACGTTGACGCCGTGGAAGCGGGTTTTGGCCCCGACGTGGACTACGCTCAGATTGTAAAAGCCTATGAAGCTGAACCACTTGGGCCTGGCAGGTATAGCCCACCCCAGGTGGTCTCCACAAGCAAATTTAGGATTCAGGGCAAGCCGGATATGGCCCTAGCGTCTACGTCCTATGTGGAACGTGGAAACCTAACAATGAGAATGTCCATGCGGCGGTTCACCCGCCTAACCAACGCATTTAGCAAGAAGGTGGAGAACCTGAAAGCTGCTGTGAACCTACACTTTGCCTACTACAACCTGGTGCGGTTCCACAAGACGGTGAGAATGCCGCCAGCAATGGCAGCGGGCGTCACCCATGAGCCTTGGAGCATCCAACAGCTTGTTGAGCTTTCAAATTAGGACACTACCAGCAATCGCAACGGGTTGACCATTGAGCTCGGTGTAGAGTATCATTTGGCTGCGGGTGCAGTAAGGCTCGTCCAGCAATCCACGCTGACGCGGGGACAAATGGTTGTCATAATCCAAAACACGACGCATCAGAGTCCCCTGGTTGGCACGTTCAGCAATGCGTTCTTTACTGAACGCGGCTCTCAATTCTTCGGCACTGACCCACTGGATGCCGCCGTTTGCGGCGCTGCGAGAGGATGACATGAGTACCTCCATCGAATTGTCAGCCAAGATAGCTGAGTACTTGGATAAGCGCGTGACACTGCATGACCTTGAAGAGTGGTTGGCTCCACGGCTTACTGTTTATTTGGCCAATCCAGACAGTCAAGCAGGACAACTCGCTACGGTCATCGAATTGAACCTTGCTGAGATTTATTCCGGTATCACCAGCGAGAGGACTTTGCGCAAAGTCCTCTCCAAGTACAAGTCCGAGAATCCGATTACGTTTCTGGATTTTGCGATTGATGTTCCGGTCAATTCAGTCGTGGCCACTTCCAATAACCCAACAGTTACTTCGGCAGTCCAGTCTAGCGGGGGGGTTGCCCAGGACCAGTCACAAGCCTGGCATACCGGAGTTCTAGCGGGAGCCTCGTGAGAAGCTCTCCGTCAAAGCGAATGATGAACCAATAAAGCCCTTCTAGCTTGAACTGCATATTCAACTGGGTAATGATATTGTAGCCCTTCCCTTCACCCTCCAATCGTACGGAAACGCTTGCCACTGGCATTGTTTCGCCTGACGGCATTTCAGGCGTAATCGTCACTTCATGGCGGCCCTTAGCCTTGCCAGATTTGAGCGATAGCACCAAGGTCAAGGGATAGTTCACTGGCGGCATATCAATTGGTGCGTTAGGCCCAGTGGCAGTGTGGTTGATTACATCCACGACGCGGATGAGTGAGAGCACACCGTCCGCCTCTCGGAGAACACGGTCACAAAACGCTGCCACTTGTACGAACGGGCCATACTCAAACGGATTGTTTGCTGGTTGTTGGGTAGCCAAATCACCGCCTCTCCTTTATGGGTGTATTCCAGTAAGCGGACTTTGTGTGCCAACCCTCGCTACCCTAAATAAATATAGGAGCCAGGACCAGGGTGATGGTGCTGAGGAGCTTCACCAGCACGTGGAGGGACGGCCCCGCCGTGTCCTTGAAGGGGTCGCCTATGGTGTCGCCTACAACGGCGGCGGCATGGATCTGGGAGCCTTTCAAGACCGGCTTGCCGTTCTCGTCTTTCATGGCGCCGGACTCCACGAACTTTTTGGCGTTGTCCCAAGCGCCGCCGGAGTTGTTCAGCACGCTGGCCAACAGGATGCCGCTGATGGTGCCTACCATGAGGAATGCGCCCATCGCCTCCTGGCGCAGGACGATGCCGACGGTGATGGGAACGGCGATGGCGACAAGGCCGGGCAACACCATTTCACGCAGGCCGGCGCGGGCGGTGATGTCTACGCAGCGGGCATAGTCGGGCCGAACTTCGCCGGTCATGATCTTGGGGTTCTCGTGGAACTGGCGTCGCACCTCTTCAATGACAGCGCCAGCCGTCTTGGAGACGGCGCGGATGGCCAGGGCGCTGAAGAGGAAAGAGAGCATGGCCCCCATGAGAGCGCCCACGAAGACTCTCACATCAGCCAGGTTGATAACCTCTACGAGCTGGTTGGCCGCATTAGTCATGGTAAGAGCGGTGGGGTCAATCTTGACCACCTCGTCCAGGTAGGCGAAGAAGAGGAGGAAGGCGGCCAGGCCCGCGGAGCCGACGGCGTAGCCCTTGGTCAGGGCCTTGGTGGTGTTGCCGACGGCGTCCAGGCGGTCGGTGACCTTGCGCGCATCGCCTGGGTTGCCGGACATCTCAATGACGCCATTGGCGTTATCGGTAATGGGGCCAAAGGTGTCCATAGCCAGAATGTAGGCGGCGGTCATGAGCATGCCCATGGTGGCAACGGCGGTGCCGAAGAGGCCGGCGCGGATATCGCTTACGCCAGGGATGTCGGCTTGCTGGCCAAGCGAGAAGGATGCCCACAGGGCGGCGCTGATGACCACAGCGGTGGAAAAGGTGGACTCAAAACCAACGGAGACGCCCATGACCGCGGAGGTGGCGGGGCCGGTCCGGGCCGCGTTGGCAATGTCCCTCACGGGGCGGTATTTGTACTCAGTGTAGTATTGGGTGATGAAAACAAATGCCACGCTGGTGGCGATGCCCACCAGGCCGGCGTAGAAGTAGAACTGCCACTGGATGCCACCCTGTCCCAGCATTATGTTTGTGGAAAGGGCCAGGAAGGCAATGGCCACGGCCACCGAGAGGAAGTAGCCCTTGTTCAGCGCACCCATGGGGTCGTCGCTTTCCTTCATCTTGAAGAAGGGGAGTGGGGAATCGACGGAGAGGAGGCCCACGGCGGTGGCGAAGATGCCGAAGGAGCGGATGACGAGGGGGAATAGGACGAAGTACTCAGGATGGGGGATGCCTGGAACGTCCTTGAGGGCCAGGTAAATGATGACGCCCAGTATCATGGCGCCGATGTTTTCGGCGGCGGTGGACTCAAACAGGTCGGCGCCGCGGCCCGCGCAGTCGCCAACGTTATCGCCCACCAGGTCGGCGATGACGGCGGGATTGCGGGCATCATCCTCAGGGATGCCAGCCTCCACCTTGCCCACCAGGTCCGCGCCCATGTCGGCGGCCTTGGTGTAGATGCCCCCACCGAGCTGCGAAAAGAGGGCGACGAAGCTGGCTCCGAAGCCGAAGCCTACGATAAGGAAGGGGGCCAGCTCCGGGTTGCTGCTCCCGCCAAAGGCGTAGAACATGGCGCTGACGCCCAACAGGCTGAGGGCGACTATCAGGAAGCCTGAGACCGCTCCACCGCGCAGGGCGGTCTGGACGGCTGGCCCAATGCCCTTCATGGCGGCGGCGGCGGTGCGCAGATTGGACTTGACGGAGACGTACATGCCTACGATGCCCGCGACGCCGGAGCAGAGAGCGCCCACCAGGAAGGCGATGGCGGTGCGCCACCCCAGGCCAATCTTGTCGGCTTTGTCCATGACACCGTCGTGGTTCACATCTGGCGGTATGTTGGTGACCAGGGCCAGGACAAGGGCAATGGCCACCGCTGCGATGACGGCCAGCATTGCGATGGTGCGGTACTGCCTTCCGATGAAGGCCTTGGCCCCTTCCATGATGCGGTCGGCGATGTCCTTCATGGCGTCGGTGCCGGTGTCGCGCCGGAGTACGTCCCACATCAGGTATATGGCGAACAGCACGGCGAACACGCCCGCGATGGGTACGATCCCAATTATTGGAAGCTCCCGAAGAAATTCCATACTGCTATCTCCTAAGCTAAGATGTGAATAAGCACACTAAGAAGCAAAGCGCTGCGCCCCCACACTGGGGAGTAATGATACCATACCGTGCAAGTTGTCATTGCAGGCGTGCCCTCGCGGGCAGGCTTAGCCGTGCCCGTGCTGCCCCGCTCATTTCCTTCGACAAGCTCAGGATGAGCGGAGCAGGTGCCAACGGACTTATCTGAAAACCCTCACCCCATAAGTCCCCCTCTCCCGCCTCAGGCGGGAGAGGGGGAGGGTAAAGAAGCTGGGGGATACCCCCAGACCCCCAGCAGAAGGGGCTTCGCCCCCTCTGCACTCCCATAGCAGCCAATTCCCGAACATCTCCTAGAATATCGCCAGGGGATTCACTGGCGATCCAGTAGCATGAGGGAACCTGAGGGGCGCCATCACAAACATGAACTCCCATCGGTGTAGCCGGTTGCATACCTGCGCCAGTTCTTCGAAATTGCCAGCGTCTATGAGCCAGAGCCCCATGCCAATGATCCCAACCTTGTGTAAAGGTAATCCCAGCCTGGGATAGGTGTTGGGGACTACATCCTCAGGAGCGTCGGCCGCCAGGATGGAAACGCCCCGACTGTGCAGCCAGGGCAGGGCGGCTGCATGCACGCCCGGATGTACGGCTGGCAAGGGGATAGGCCCTAGCTGTTGCCGCCTTTTGTACCAACCCATTCTGACCAACAGGGCGTCTCCCTCTTCCACCCGAACCCCTTGCGCCTTTTCCGCCGCTTCGAGGTCCTCAGTGAATACACCTTCGCCAGCCTCCAGCCAAGGTTTGCCCTTGAGCGCCGCGATGTCCAAGAGCACGCCCCTGGTCACTACCCCATCTTCAATGGCCTCAATGCCCCCTGCCGTAGCCCGTTGCCTGGCGTTGACCAGAGAAGCAGGCTTCCCGTTGTACATCTTGCCGTCCCAGAACTGGTGGGCAAGGCTGTCCACGTGGGTAATGGTAGCCCCATGGAAGGCCATGCCGATGAAATCCATAGAGCCGCCGCCGCCGCT
>JAUSCR010000164.1 GCA_030651175.1 Dehalococcoidia bacterium | reverse complement strand
CAGTGGTTCTGGCAGGTGGTGGCGGGTGGGTGTTTTGGACAATCCTCAAGTCGCGGCGAGAGCAGCCGGATGCCGGCGCACCTCGCATTCTGGGCGCTACCGGCTACGTTGTCACCGAACTGTCGCCTAGGGGCACGGTGCAGGTGGCTGGGGAGGAGTGGACCGCCATTTCAGAGAGCCGTGAGACAATACCTCCGGGGCAGGAGATCCGTGTCACCCAGTCAAGCGGCAATACCCTGACAGTGGTGCCGATGAGCGTATCGCCGGAAGACCGTACAATAGCAAAGGAGCCGTAATACGGGCGCTTCGCCCGATTCTACCAGGGGAGGGAAACATGGCCATAAACGTTGTCAAGCAATATGAGCGCATGGTGGTGTTCCGCTGGGGCAGATACACAGGAATGCGCGCACCCGGATTCCGCTGGACATGGCCTCTCATTGAGACCCGAAAGGTCGTGGACCTGCGCGAGACGTTTCTAGATATCCCTCGGCAGACCTGCATCACCAAGGACAACGCCCCCATAGACATAGACTTCCTGACATACTTGAGAGTGATAGAGGAGAAGGCAGAGGCCACAGTATTGCAGGCTGCGGACTTCATTGGGATGGCCAGAGGCCTGGCCACCACCACCCTGCGGGCTGTGGTGGGAGACATGGACCTGGACGAGGTTCTGTCCAAGCGAGACCAGGTGAACTCTGTGCTGCGCGCCAAGCTGGACGAAGCCACGGAGAACTGGGGTGTAAAGGTTACCAGGGTGGAGATACGGGAGATCATACCTCCCAAGGAGGTGCAGGACGCCATGAACCGCCAGATGGCGGCGGAGCGGGTGCGCCGTGCCCTGGTCACTGAGGCCGAAGGGGACCGCCAGGCAGCAATCACTCGCGCCGACGGCTCCAAGCAGGCAGCCATCCTCAACGCCGAGGGTGAGAGGCAAGCCGCGATTCTCCGCGCCGAGGGGAACCGCCAGGCGGCTATCCTAAACGCCGAGGGGTTCGCCAACGCTCTGAACCAGATCAACGCCGCCGCGCAGACCGCCGACGCCCGCACCATGAGCCTCCAGTACTTCGAGACGCTGAAGAAGCTGGGCGAGGGCGCCGCCACCAAGTTCATTTTCGCCATGGAGTTCACCGGCATGCTCCAGAGCTTTTGTGGGGGCATGGGAGGCAACCGCGCCGGCGATGGCGGAACCCGGGCACCTTGAGCTTAGGGGGGCATGCATGCTCCGTTCGCCCTGAGCTTGTAGAACCATCGAAGGAGATGAGCGACCCACTCCATGTCGTTGCGAGGCGGCGGCATCCGACGAAGCAATCTGGAGGGGTGGCCCCCCGCTGCCAGATTGCCACGGCCCTCCGGAGCCTGTGGTGAGGCCCTCGAACCATTGAGCTTCGCAATTACAATGTGCGACCTGCTAGGTGTTCCTGTGCAAAGGACGTATCTCTACCGACACTACGCCGTTGCTGACGTTTAGATAGGCCAATGTGCCAAACTGTGCAGGGCTGGTGAGCGTAGCTGGAGATGAGGTGCTGCCGGGGTTCACAAACAGCACGTTCTGGTGCCAGCCAACGTACTCCACGTGTGTGTCCCCAAAGCAGACCACGTCCACAGGCTGTCCGAACTTCCGCTCCATCAGCTCAGGGACCGACCCTGGAGGAAACTCTAGGGCATTGCTATTAGTCGCGAATTGCACCCGAGGCCCGGGCCACTGGATGTCATGCACCATGCCAATGCGCAGGCCCTCCATCTGCACCACTCTTGTCCGGTCAGCCAGGCGTTCTCCCTGTCCGACTCTGTCGAGACTCCCGACCGCCGGTCGGAGCTCGTGGGGGTCAGGGTAGCCGCGTACCGCCAGCACAGGGGCCACTGTTTCTAAATGGTCCAGAATGCCCAGCACCTCCAGGTCGCCGCAGTGGAGGATCAGGTCAACGCCACGGAGGGCGTCCAGCAGTTCCGGCGGCGACCCCCATCCAGCGCCTAGCTCGTGAGTATCAGAGATTACTGCGATACGCATGTGAGACCTAACCCTCCTTCGGCAGGCTCAGGACAGGCTCTTGGTCCCCCTTCCCGATTCGGGAAGGGGGAAAGAAAAGAGAGGGACGGGGGACACCCCCAACCCCCCGACAAGGAACCCAGGTTCCTTGTATCCTCCTGGGGTTTTGTGCGAGGCCGCCTTGGTGTATCATGGTTAGCATCCGATAACATGGCTTAGGAGTAACTCTTTGGGCACCAAGATCAAAAAGAGTCCAGACTTTCTAACTATCTCCACCGAAGACTTCGTCAAGCTGGTGAATATCCGAACTGAGAAGCGAAACGGCCTCCGCAGGCCAGGATCGGCCCTCAAGCGTCACAAAGAAGGCCACAAGAAGTGACCGCACGGTTAGTCTCCCCAGATGTTTAACTACCTCACCACGTACGCCTTCCGCCTCACCTAATCCCTGCCGCGGCGGGAGGCTTCAGCGCCATCAGCAGCTTGCTGGATGCCACGGCCACTTCGTCCACGGCTGACTGGAAGGCATCGGCGTTGGCCAGGGACGGCTTCCGGTATCCGCTGATCTTGCGCACGAACTGCAAAGCAGCTGCTCGGACATCCTCATCGGTTGCCGGCATATCGGTACTTCGCAGTGTTTTGATGCTCCGGCACATGGTGGCCCTCCTTGTTATCGGGCGCGTAACGCTAGCTTGATGCCACCCACAGATACCTCATCCCCCTCTGTCCCCCTTCTCCTGCAGGAGAAGGGGGAGGAGAACGAGAGACCAGGGGACACCCCTGTTACCCCGGCAGGGGGCACGCCCCCTGCACCCCCCATTCCGCTCGTGGTGAGCTTGTCGAACCATACGAGCGGAGTTCAACACCCGCTCATTTCCTTCGACAGGCTCAGGATGAGCGGGCTTATATCCTACCCCACCACTACGTTCACTAATCGCCCCGGCACGTAAACCAGGTGCCGCACCTGCTTGCCGTTGA
>JAUSCR010000158.1 GCA_030651175.1 Dehalococcoidia bacterium | reverse complement strand
CGATAGTCGCAGCGATGGCGCACGACCTCTCCGAGGCCAGCAAGGCGATGGACGCCGTGGCCCAGGCCGAGTCCATCGTGGAAAGCACCCCAGAGGCGGAGCCAGTCCCCGCCTAACGATCCCCCACGGGTGAGCATGGCTGCCTCTTTCCCCACTCCCTCTCTATCCACCACTAGCTTGGCGCAAAGGAGAAAGATATGCTACCGCAATGGTGTACTCCTGAGCGCCAGCGCCACATGGTAGAGATGTTCCACGCCTCCAATGGGCTGTGCGTCTACGGGCACATCCAGTGTTCCAAGGAAGCGCACTGCTACGAGGAGTACCTGGAAGGGATAATAGCCGAATGGAAGAGCGCAGACGCCAGCAGGCGGGCCTTTGAGTGGGAGATGGAATGGCGGCACCTCCGCGGCATCGGTGACGGCGAGTCGAAACACCGCATCACCGATAGCAAGGCGGGCAAGCGGCGCACGACCATCAAGGCCTTTGAGGAGAGGGGCTGGAATGGGCAGTACACCATGGTACGTGGGGATCTGCGCCACCATGACCCCATCACAGAGGAACAGCGGCGGGAGAATCTGCCCGTCTATGAGATAGTGGGCTACGGCGTAGATGTCGTGACCTTCCACAGAACGGCTCTGGTGCGAATCCCTGGACTGGCTCTGCCCATCCACCTGTTCGTGGACGTGGGCAAGGCAATGCAACCATCAAGAAACGCCCGCCGCAAGGCGGAACGGTACGGAGTCACACTCCCCATAGTGGGGGAGCTATGTAAAGCGGCCGTCCTGGACTGGCGGCAAAAGCACAACCTGGAGTAGCAGAATAACCCGAAGTACAGGCCCCCTCCCATCACGGGAGGGGGCTTTTTTGTTGCCTTTCCCACCCTGAGACGAAGGGAGTGACATGGAGAACAGGTCTATCAATGCCGAGATTCTGGAGACGGCATCGGTGCTCTCTCAGGTATTTAGGATAGACGCTGGGCACCTGGCCAGCGCCATCAAGGCCAGCCTCCGGCACATCATCTTTGAGGCATCGCTGGAAGACCGCAAGGACGTGCTCCAGGAGTTGGCGGCGCACCTCCTGGCCCACCCCCCACCCTCAGGGGCTTACGCCACTGTTATGTGCCGGAACCGGGTCCTGGACTGGAACCGGAGCTTCATGCGGGCCAGGCATTTCTCGTTGCAGGAGAAGGTGGCAACGGCATGCGACGGCGAGGTGGACGGTGACTTCGAGGACACCTACCTCGCCCTCCTGATGGGCACGCTGGAGTTCGCCGCAGAAGTGGAGGCGCAGGTCGACGCTGCGAGGCAGGTGCGGGCCATCTGGGACCAGGTCCCGCCGCACCTGCGGGCTATCGTTGGCAAGCGGGTGGTGGGCATGCGCCTGACGAAGGCCGAGCAGAGCGTACTGAGGCGGTACCGGCTACGCCTTGCGGGCAAGAGCAGCCGGGGAAGGCCATTAGTCACGGAGCCCCCTTCAGGAAGGCGGCGTAAACTCCAAACAAGCCTGCTCCACTACCCCCCCTTACACCCAAGCCGTTGACTAGATCGAATGCCTGGCCACCTCATCCTCTCGTGAAAGAGAACTCGGGGGGTCAGCCGCAAAAGGCGCTGATAGCGGGGCGGCCTAGAGGCAGCATCCATACCAGGAAGCGACGGCGCAGCGGCTGCTTTGCTCGGTGCGCCAATTGACCCAATAAAGGGAGTGACGGGAATAGCTTTGGATCGCCCTATGCTGGCGGCCGAAGCAAATAAGCGGACGTTTGTTAAGGGATGGTGCTTGAATTTAGGAAAGTTACTCCCACGGCGCGTGCCCTCAACTGGTGGTTAGTTCTTTGAGAGCTTCCATCACTAACCTGACGTCCTCCTCAAGTCGCGGGTCATAGCCGTTACTAGTCACAGGCACAATACGGAAGTCCCTCAAAGCGACATGGCAACCAAGTATATAGGAACACATGCTCAGAAGGTTCATTAAATTGCCGCCATAGGCGGGAATCAGAATCAAGAGCTTCTTTGGAGCAGCGTGGTGAATTAAGTCCAGTAAGGCATCTCTGACCTGCTTGGGTGTTCTTGATTCAATCTCTATAGCGACATTGTTCGTTGCAGCGTCAATGAAAGCTTTGGCTTGGCCATACCTCACCAACGTTTGCCCTTGATTCGTTTGCCCTATACTCTCGAGTGCTTCCTTAACAACAGCTTTGCCGTATTTGTCATGAACGTTCGGCATGCGAGACGTCCCCCCAGTTCTGGAAGATTGACTGGAGTTGCCCCGTTTTAGTGGACACTCTGGCGCATGGCAGGGTAATTATGGTTACCGAAAAAGGGAATAAGCCCCATAACTACGGTTACCAAAGAACGGGAGGTAACCGTGAACCGAGAGAGCATCCGCGAATACGCAGGGCGACAGAGGGAGAGGTATCTGAAGGCCACCAGGAAAGAGAAGGGCAAGATACTTGACGAGGTGGTGTCCGTGACTGCTATCACCGGAAGGCTGCGGTGCGCCTGCCCTCTGGTAAGAAACGTGCTAACGGAGGGAAGTCGCCAGGCAGGCCGGTGGTCTATGGACTGGAGGTGGCAGCTGCCGCCCGGTTAGTCTATGAGGCCGCAGGTAGGATCGGAGCCAAGCGGCTGCGCCCGTTCATACCTGAGCTTGCGGCACGGCTGGAAGCCTTCGGCGAGCTCAACATCTCCTCAGAAGCATGTCTTCTCCTCAGGAAGGCAAGCCCCGCCACACTGGAACGACTCCTGGCCGCCGACCGGATAGTGATGCGGAGGCGGGTGAGGAGTCTCACGAAGCCAGTGACGTTGCTGCGGCAACGGATCCCCGTGCGGACATTCAGCGACTGGGACGACGTGACGCCTGGTTTCCTGGAGGTGGACACGGTGGCGCACTGTGGGGATAGCACGGAGGGCTTCCACCTGTGGACGGTAAACGCCGTAGACATTGCGACTGGATGGATTGAGACGGATGTGGTGTGGGGCAAGACGCAGGTGCGGGTGGGGGCTGCGATCCAAAAGATACGCAGGAGGCTGCCGGTCCCGCTGTTGGGTCTGGACTCCGACAACGGGTCTGAGTTCATCAACCACGGCCTCTACGAGTACTGCCAGACAAACAGCATCACGTTCACCAGGAGCAGAGCCTACAAGAAAAACGACAGCGCCCATGTGGAGCAGAAGAACGGTGCTGTGGTCCGCCGGCTGGTGGGCTACGGCCGCTACATGACAGCGGCGGCATTCCTGCAAATGCAGCGGGTTTACTCTCTGGCCAGGCTTCATGCGAACTTCTTCCAGCCGGTCAGGAAGCTCTCGGCGAAGAGCCGCGAGGGAGCGAAAAGCATCCGCTTCTATGACGAGGCCATTACCCCTTTTCAGCGTATGGTGAATAGCGGCAAACTCGCAGGTGCAAGACAAGCTGTGCTGGAGAAGCTGTACCTGTCGCTAAACCCTCTCCAACTCAGCCGCCAAATCGACAGGGAGACTAGGAAGCTGCTCCTCCTCGCCTCCCGTCCTGGTGATCCACTATCATGGTCAGGCAAAGGCAACCGCAGTTCTGAAGTCGCAAACCCCGTTCGGTAACCATTGTTTTTGAGGTCATACGGTAGTGGATTAGGGACTATGGATGGTGGAGCGGTCGCCTGCCGTTATTTGCTCGCATGACGCTGTACTGCTCTACCATGCCCTGGAGCAGCCGGGACAGGCCGGCGAGAGGTCGTTGCTCCTCCGGCCAGTAGCGTGGGCATCGGGACTGGGGCATTCCCCTGGGATGTGAAGTCTTGCTGGGACACGAGACAGCGAACCTGCAAATGTCCGCGTAGCAGACTGTGGTAGGGCCATCACCACGGATGCTCCAACGGCGCGATGTGTGGAGCCAGCGGGAGACAGGGACGGTGTATGGTTGAGGCTCTGTCTGGTTCATTGCTGGTACAATGCCTATGTTATGTGCGGCAGATACTCATTAGCAATTGGTTACGACGCCATCAACGACAGGTTTGTTTTCCGTGGTGGCGTACAACTGCCCATGCCTTTCAAGCCCAGGTTCAACATAGCACCAACTCAAGAGGTGCTAACCGTGGTCAACCCAACAGGTAAAGGCAACGAGCCACGCATGATGAAGTGGGGCCTGATTCCTTTCTGGGCCAAGGATCCGTCTATAGGCAATCGCATGATTAATGCCAGGGCGGAGACCATCGTAGAAAAGCCCGCGTTCCGGTAGGCTTTCCAAAGGCGGTGGTGCCTGGTGGTGGCCGATGGCTTCTATGAGTGGAGGAAGGCGGATGTCTTGGTGGTGGGCAACACACACTGGCCGATGATAGCAAGGGCTGGCCGTTCCCTAATCATGAATCCCGGCTCCCTGGGCGAACCCAGGACTCCAGCCAACCCTTACAAGCGTACCTATGCCCTTCTGGACACATTGACCAGGAGGGTGGAGATCCGGGGTGTCGTTCAGCTGTTTTAGGGGGACAGCTTGCCCGCAAAGAAGGTGGGATGGGAGGGTGCTGGCAAATATCGTATGGGCGACGCATGTGTCGCCCTACTTGATGTCAGGTGCGAAGTCCACGCCGATGTGCCCTGTTTCTACAAGCTTCTCGTACTCGGCCCTGCCTACGCCTAGCAACTCCCTATACACCTGCTCGTTGTCCTCACCCAAGCGCACTGGACCGCGCCGGACGCTGAGAGGAGCGTTTTTCATCTTTGTCATGAACCCAGGGTACAGATGGGTGCCCGTGTCTTCCTGGGACTCCTCCACAAAGAAGCCTC
>JAUSCR010000150.1 GCA_030651175.1 Dehalococcoidia bacterium | reverse complement strand
GAGTTCGGATTTTGTAAGCAACGAAGAGATTGTTCAAGCGGCGCGACGAAATCTTAACCAAGCCGCATGGGACTTTTTGGCCGGGGGTTCGGAGTCAGAGACGGCCATGCGGCGCAACCGCCTGGCGTTCGACCGCCTGGCCTTTCGCCCTCGCGTGCTCGTCAACGTATCCAGCATCGATCCGTCCACTACTTTCCTTGGGCATCAACTACGCATCCCTGTGATACTGGCTCCCGTGGGTGGGTTGCAGCGCTTCACACCAGAAGGAGGCGTCGCGGCCACCAAAGCTGCTGCAGAATTTGGAACATTTCATGTCGTTAGCAGCGTTACGGAGCCCAGGCTTAAGGAGATCGCCGCCGCCGCCAGCAACCCGAAGGGCCTTCAGCTATATATATATGGAGACTGGGTGTGGATTGAAGACATGATCGGTCGAGTGAAGCAGGCGGGTTATTCGGCTCTCTGTCTCACAGTAGATACTGCCCATTACAGCCGCAGAGAAAGGCCCATGCTGCACCGCTCGGCCCCTGCCAATGGCGCGGCTCGCAACCGGGACTACCAGGCGGCTCTCACATGGGAGACCATGGGCAGGATCAAGGAACTGGCTGGCCTACCGTTCATGCTCAAGGGTGTGGCAACCGCCGAGGATGCCGCGCTGGCGGTCGAGCATGGCGTTGATGTCGTATGGGTGTCGAACCACGGCGGGCGACAGCTCGACCACGGGCTGGGCACCATGGACATGCTTCCGGAAATCGTAGAAGCAGTAGCGGGCAAGGCCGACATCGTCCTGGACGGTGGAGTCCAGCGTGGCAGCGACGTGTTGAAGGCCCTCGCCCTTGGAGCCAGCGCCGTGGCCATCGGAAAACTCCAGGGCTGGGGACTGGCAGCGGACGGCGCAGCGGGCCTTGTGCGGGTCCTGGAAATCCTGGAGGACGAGCTGCTGTGCGCAATGGCTCTGCTGGGAGTCACGTCCGTGGGCCAGCTTACCCAGGCCTATGTGCGCCGGGCAGAAGCTGTGGCCGCGCCCCATGAAATGAGCGCGTGGGTCAATATGCCTGAAGGAAGGCTGCTGTAGAGCAGCAACCACAGCTAGGGACACGGCATGCCGTGCCCCTACATTTGTCCCTGTCATTCTGAGAGCGCGTGATGGAACTGAAAGTCCGCCTATGGAGGATTGTCATTGCGAGTCCGCCGCAGGTGGACGTGGCAATCTGGGGCGGGGCGGTGAGTCCTGGTAGGCCATCAGTTGCTCAACGTCACCAGCATCTTGACCCTTCCGGCCCTTGAAGTACCGCACGATCCACTCTTGGCTCCACCATAGCCCGAAATCGTAAGTGACTGAGCACTCTGGGCGTGGCTGAACTGGAGACAAGCAACGGTGGACGTATTCGAATACGGGAGGGCCAGTGATGTACCAGGGCTGGCTACCATTCCGTTTCTTACGTTCGGGTGAGAACAAGAGGCATCGTATGCGCACACCTCGTGGTCCGATGACGCAAGGCGGACCCGACGACGGGAGTGGCTTCTGTGCGAACGCTTCCTGCAGCCTCTCGGCAAGTCCAGGAATCTCTTCATCCAGAAAGAGCCCCGACCACCGGAGAACGGATTCCACAGCTTGGTAGTTCGTGGTTAGGGCCTCATTGAAACGGATCTGCTGCCCTTTGCTCTTGACCTCGCAGATCACCAGATCGGTGTGGTTGCTAGACAGATCAAGTAGCTCGTGTGGTCCGATCTCGCGTTCAGGTTCAGCGTTGTGCGGCATTCGGATCGCCAGCGCGTCAATCTCGGTCAGGTTGCGGCCAGGATCAGGCGAGTGGACGATGAAACTGGTCACGAAGAAACCGTTGAGGCGTAAGTAAAGCAGTACGAGGTCCTCTTGAGTCTTGGACTTGGCCTTTTTGACATCCACGTTCTTGCCCCTAAATTCTGTTTATGTGGAAACCATATAAATCCGCAGCCTCACCTTGTGCCCACTCATAGCCGCTGGCACAAAGCTGCGCTGTGAGTGCATAGCACATCACCGGATTCGCTCGACGCGTACAGCGCGGCTGATTCCTTCCACTTTCATCATCCACGAACCGCTATAGCTCCTGTAGATTATCACAGAGGGAGCAGCCCAGTTGTAATACCAGATATAGAATTCCTTCTGTTGCCAAACCTGACCGTTCTGCAGCGTGTAGGCCCGCCCATAATCTAGCCCGTTGAACTGACCGCTGATGCGGCTCTGAATCGCTTCCACCTGCACCACCTGCACAGTCCGGCTCATCCCCTCTACTGCCATAGCGCATCCCCCACCTGACGGCGAGATGGTGACGCGTGGCGCAAAGCGGTAGACGTACTGGTATTCGTAGCTAGTCTGCAGCCAGACTTGACCATTCCGAAGCACGTAGATTCTGTCCGGCTCGGACCCCTCGAACTCAGCGTCAATGCTGCTCTCGACCATGGGGTAACACCCGTAGGTTCCACCCGCTGACACCAAAGGCGTAGATGTCGCGGTCGGGGTTGGAGTATGGGTAGGCGTAGCAGTAGGAGTCGCCATCGGCGTAGGAGTCGGCGGCTTGGGCGTTGGCGTAGGCGGTACGGGCGTCGCTGTGGCGGTAGGCGTCGGGATAGGCGTGGGCGTAGCAGTAGGAGTCGGCGGCTTGGGCGTTGGCGTAGGCGGTACGGGCGTCGCTGTGGCGGTAGGCGTCGGGGTAGGCGTCCGCGTTGGCGTAGCGGTTGCCGTAGGCGTCGCCGTCGCAGTGGGCGTTGGTGTCGGGGTAAGCGTAGGCGTGGGTGTTGGTGGAACGGGCGTCGCTGTAGCGGTAGGCGTCGGGATAGGCGTGGGCGTAGATGGCGGCAATGAGCAGGCAGTCAGAACCAATAGAAAACTACCAGCTATAAATAGGATTTGCCGCAAATCTACATACCCCATGTCACGCCGGGTCACATAATTGCTGTAACTCGTCTATTACCTCCCCCTGCCATCCTCTCCTATCCCATACCCTCGCTTCCCTCCTATCATACTCCCATGAACGCCGCTGCCAACGCCGTGTCCCTGTCCAGTCCTTTGGCCTGTCATTCTGAGCGGAGCGAAGAATCTGGGGCGTGGGTGAACGCCAGCGCTATTGTCTACCTGCCTTGCCCAGATGTGCAGCCATCCAAACCCGCTACGGATTTCGGATTTGTTTCATCGAAAAACTTCTCTCGCCCAGATATGAGTCAGCTACAAACTCTTTACATAACGTCTGAAACAAATCCCTGGCAAGGCCTGCCTGCTTGCCCTTATGCCTTCATGCTCGTCTCCCCCCTAAGGCCCAAACAAATCCTTCGAGTCCTCCTCCGCCTGCCGCTTCAACTCCACCGCGTCCCGGAACCCAAACTCCCTGTACGACTCCTCCGTCCCGTAATCTCGCGTCCGCACCACCACCGGCATCGGCAACGCGTGCCCGAACACCAGCGCCTGCTGCTGCGACTCCAGCCGCGACAGCACAGTCCGCAGCTCCCTGGCCCCCGCCACGCCCGCCAGCACTGCGTCCACGTCCCGCTCGTTGTCCAGCAAGTACACAAACCGCGTTCCCAACTGGCTCAGCACCTCCTCGTCTATCCCGCTGGGCCGCTGGTCCACCACCAGCAGCGACACCCTGTACTTCCGCATCTCCCGCGCTATTGTGCCGAATATGGTCTGCCCGGCCACTGCGGGCGTCAGGAACCGGTGCGCCTCCTCGATAGTTATCAGCAGAGGCCGAGGCTCCTGGCTGCGACCTCCCGATGCCTGCTCCATCCGCTGCACGTACATGTCGTGGATGCGCCGCGTGAGCAGGTTTGCCACCAGGATGTACGCCGAAAGGTCGTTGCCGTACCGCCCGAACTCCAGCACCACGTGGATGCCCCGGTCCAGGTACTCCAGGATGCGTCGCACGGCATCCTCCGGCGCCTTGGGCGTCAGGAACCCCATGCGGCCCACGGTGCGCAGCCGCCGGTGCAGGGTGAACAGCACCTGGAAATTCTCGTTTGTCTCGTCGGCCAGCGCCGCAAGCTCCTCGCGGTTCTCCCGCGCCAGGAACTCCTCCAGCCACGCCTCCTGTCCAAACCGTTTCACCAGGCTGTATACCGATGCCACCCCCTGGGGCGTCAGGTTCAGCGTCGCGGCCAGTATCTCGATGTCCTCCGGCTCGATCTCCCCGTACCCGATGCGCACCTCCGCGTCCGGCGACACTCCACGCCGGCGCGATTGCTCCGGGTCCAGCGAGAACACCGCCACCTTGGAAGGAAAGAGCTGCTTCAGCCCCTTGACGCCAGGGCCGCCTTCGCGCGTGCCCTGCCAGCCGTACTCGTTGTGCATGTCGAACACCAGGTTCACCGCCACGTCCTTTTGCAGGATGCCCGCCAGCAGGATGCGCGTCAGGAACGTCTTGCCCGTGCCGCTCTTGCCAAAGACGCCGTTCGACCGCTTGACCAGCTCCGCCAGGTCGAGGCAAACGCGAACACCTTCCATGTCCCGCGGACTG
>JAUSCR010000144.1 GCA_030651175.1 Dehalococcoidia bacterium | reverse complement strand
GGGCATCTACGGTTTGGCCTTGCACCAAAGGCACATTACCTATGTGCCGTCCCGCTACAAAGCGATCCTGCTAATCGGCGTCGCCCTTCTGATGCTCCAGGTCCTGTTGGGACTTGCTCTGCTGGCCTGGGGGTTGCGTCCTGCCTCGTCGCTCCACATCTTCATCTACGGTGCGCTTCCCCCGCTGCTGCTACCTTGGACGTACCTGTACACCAGGCAGGAGGGGAAGCGCCATCCCAACCTGGCCTTTGGCGTCGTTTCGCTGTTTCTTTTTGCCTTTCTTATCCGTGGCATGTTCACCGCTTGAAGTGGGCGTTGCCTCAAGAGTCAGGAAGGTGCAGGGAACCTAGGTTCCCGCTGGGGGTCTGGGGGTATCCCCCAGATTCAAAACTCCCCCTCTCCGTGTCGGAGAGGGGGACACAGGGGGTGAGGTCAAGGACTTTTGGGACAAGGCATGGAAAACGGATTGGGGGATGTGCCCCCAATCTAAGTTTCCGCCCCTTGGCCTGGTGTTCCAATGCGTTGTGGACGCCACGATAGCCTTTTCAACCATTCCTCTTGCGCATATAATGCTGGCTGTGATGGGTTTGTGGCTGGTGCAGGCGATTGCAGCCATAAGCATAGTGAATTTCCCCAGCGCTGTTGGCGTGGCCCGTGGGACAGGTTTATGAAGATGGTGGTAGGGGACAGAGGTTGTCACAATTGGCGTTAGCGACAGCATAGCCGGAGAGAGCTTTTCCAAAGGAAAGTGGTACTCAAGAAGGAGGAAGGAATGACGGAAGAGAAGATAACCTCGAACCTTGGGGGGAACCCCAAGTACACGTGGGACGACGCTGTGGCTGCCATAGGGAAGGACTTTTCTGGCGGCAGCGAGCAGGTGGCAGAGGAAGTCATTGAACACGCCAGCGTAATGCGGTTTTGCGAACCCTGGGAGATAAGCAACCCTATCTACTGGTCTGAACAGGCCGCAAAACAGTTGGGTTATCGCGGAGTGGTGGCCCCTATTAGCTCTATCCGGTACCCGTTCTCTGCCACGGGGAAGTGGCGGCCAGGAGTTGAGACGCGCTTTCCAACTCAGGAGCCCAACGCATCATCTCACTCAAGCGGCTATTCGCGTGGCCCCGAAGAGATTCCGATCCCACTACATCACCACTCCGTTGTCACAAACTGGGAAATCGAGTTCTTCGAGCCCGCGTGCGTTGGTGACAGGCTGACTGTGCGGGGCGACAAGCTGGTCAATGTGGCTCCCAAGCGGACGCGCGCCGGGATAGGAGCTTTCGTCACCAGGGAGCGCCGCACATACAACCAGCGAGGCGAGCTTGTGGTTCGGGGTCGCTTCACTTCGTTTTCCTACAACCGTGAATAAAAAGGCTAGGTCCATCAGAGCCTATGAGGGGGAGAGGTGAAACATGATTGCGCAAAAGAAGCAACTCTGCTGGGAGGATGTGCGGGATGGTGAGGATATACCGTCGGTAACGTTGAATCTGACTATTCAGCGCCTGGTGATGTCTGCGGGATCGAACCAGGACTTTGCCACCCACCACCACAACACAGCCATGGGGCAAGCCGACGGCGCCCCTAATATGCACGCGAACGCCGACTCGTGCCTGGCTATGTGGGAGAGAGCGATTACGGACTGGATTGGAGCGGCAGGTCGCATCAAGAAGGTGAGTTTCCGCATAGTGACTTTCAATGCGGCTGGTGACGCCGTGACTGTTAGCGGGAATGTAGCGAAGAAGTGGCAGGAGGAGGGTCTCAACCTGGTTGAGTTGAACATGAAGTCGGAGCATGCGCGGGGGGCCAGCATGCAGGGCACTGCTATAGTAGCCTTGCCTTCGAGGTCGAAGCCCAATTTAGTGCCCCGGTGGAAGGCTTGATTCTGCGCGCTGCGGACTGTTTCAACTAAGCGGCGGGCGTTCTACCCGAGGTAACCCGCCGAAACGAAGCCGTAGCAGCCCTTGCACGTCCTTCATTGCTGTCCGTATCACTCTCACCCGAGTGTCCGGGTCGTCGGTCCAGGTTACTGGCACGTCCTTGATTCGGAAGCCACGCTTCTCGGCGATAATCAGCAGTTCGCTATCGAAGAACCAGCCCGTGTCCTTGATGTGGGGCAGCAGCGCCTGGGCCGCAGCGCGGGTCATTGCCTTGAACCCGCACTGGGCGTCGCTGAACCTTGTAAGGAACATGGCCTTGATGAGCATGTTGTAGCCGCGAGATGTGATTTCGCGTTTGAGCATCCGGCGGCGCACCGTGGCTCCCCTGGCCAGGCGCGATCCCACCGCCAGGTCGTAACCCTCCTCCAGTGCCTTTACCATGGGCGGGAAGGCGACCAGGTCCGTGGACAGGTCCACGTCCATGTAGCTGACCATGTCCGCCTGGCTCTCCAGCCACGCCTTTCGCAGCGCTCTCCCCCGGCCTCGCTGCTCCAGCCGGATATAGCCTACCTCCGGGTACTCCTGCATCAGTCGGCGCGACACATCCGGCGTAGTGTCGTCGGAGCCGTTGTCGGCAATGACGATGCGCCACGGGTTGGGGATGGCGCCTGCCATGAACTGCCGCAGAGTCGTGACGCAGCGGGGCAGGTCATGCTCCTCGTTGAGGACGGGGATGACTATGTCAATGCTGGCTGGCATACAACACCACGCTAGCTGTCTACGCCACCCCCGCCGCTCGCGGGAACTCCTGGGCGGTTATGACTGTGCATTGCCGGGGGAATATCCTGTCCACCAGGAAGTGGTGCACCTCCGCATTCCGGTCGGCGCAGGCATCCCCGACCACGACCAGCTTATAGTTGATGTCGGCGGCCCACCGCACTGTGGAGAGGACGCATCCGCTGGTAAACGTCCCCAGCAGCACCAGGGTATCTACGCCTTGCTCTCTCAGAGTAACGTCCAGGCCCGTTGTGGAGAAGGCTCCCGGCTTGGACTTGACGAACACCTGCTCCCCTGGAGCCGGGGTCACATCGGAGTGTATCTGGGAGTCGGGCGAGTTGGGATCCGTGCCTGGCCTGCGGTGCACGATATAGATGATGGGGATTGACGCTCTGCGAGCGGCCTGGAGCACCGAGGCGGCCCTGTGGGTCACTCCTGGCGGGTCGCTGACAACGTCGCTCACCACCCGGTTCTGGTAGTCCATGATGAGGAGGGCGGTATGGCTACGGTCCAAGGTTAGCGGTTGTGTCATGGCAAGCTATCTCCTTGCGGTGGCCATATGTTTCCCCGTTCGTGGTGAGCTTGTCGAACCACGAGCCGCCCTTCGACAGGTCCGATTCCATCGAGACTCTCGACCTTCGGTCGGAGCTCAGGGCGAACGGTTATGTACCCAAACCCCCGACTTAAGTCGGGGGTTTCAAACCACCCGCTCATGGTGAGCAAGCCTGCCTTGAGCGAAGTCGAAGGGTCGAACCATACGAGCGGGGAAACTGAGAATGAGCGCATATTCGGCCGCTCGCTATCGCATGTCTGTACGAGGAGGCAGGGGAGGAGCGCCAATGATAGTCCTGAACTCCGCCTCTGTGAACGCCTTCAAGGTTGTGGAGCGAACATTCCCCAGGCCACCGAGGGCAAGCAGGTACTTGGCCGCTACCTCATCGTTGGGGAGCTCTGTCAATACGGCCAGATCGTACTGCCCCATGGTCATGTAGAAGAAGATAATCCTTCCTCCTGCGTCTCTGGCGGCCTGTTTCGCTGCGTCAACTCGCTGGTAGCTATTCTTGATGTCGCGAACGCCCTGGTCTGTCCAGTTGAGTAGGGAAAGATAGCTAGGCATGGTTTCCTCCTTACCATTTCTAACTTATATCCGCCGCGTTCCGGATTTGAAGGTGCGGAACAACCGACAGGCGGAGCATACCTTTGAAGGCAAACCTTGTCAAACTAATGCCTAAAATGCCGCACGCTGGTGAACATCATAACCAGTCAGTCCTTGCATCGCCTAACCTCAACCACTAGGGAGTCCCAATACCTCGGGACGACCGAAGAATTTGGAGGAGAAGGGTGAACCCCACTGCGCCAGATTCTTCGTCCGCTTGCGGCGGACTCAGAATGACATTTTCCTCTCACTACTCCAGCGCGTTCAGCCCGGTGAACTCCCGGCCCAGCACCAGAGTGTGGATGTCGTGTGTGCCTTCATACGTGTCCACAGTTTCCAGGTTCAGCATGTGGCGGATGGCCTTGTACTCCAGGGTGATGCCGCTGCCGCCCAGGATGTCCCTGGCATCACGGGCAGCCCGCAGCGCGGCCCGGGCGTTCTCCCTTTTGGCCAGCGAGACCTGGGCGTATGTGAGCTTTCCCTCGTCCTTCAGCTTGCCCAGCCGCCAGGCCAGCAGCAGGCCCTTGGTGTGGCTGGCCACCATCTCCACCAGCTTGGCCTGCACCAACTGGCGCGAGGCTATGGGCTTGCCAAATGTGCTCCGTGCCTGGGCGAAGGAGCGCGCCTCCTCGTACACCGCCTCCAGCGCACCCAGCGCACCCCACACGATTCCGTAGCGGGCCTGGGTCAGACATGAGAGGGGAGCACGCATCCCCTGGGCGTTGGGCAAGATGTGGTCCGCGGGCACTCGCACGTCGTTCATGACCAGCTCGCTGGTCACGGAAGCCCGGAGGCTCATCTTGTGCTTTATCTCGTTGGCCTGAAACCCTGGGCTGTTGGTGGGGACTATGAATCCGCGAACAACACCCTGGTCATCCTTGGCCCAGATGACGGCGATGTCTGCGATGTTGCCGTTGCTGATCCACATCTTGGCGCCCGAAAGGACGTAGGAGTCGCCGTCTTTGCGCGCCCTGGCCTTCATAGCGGCGGGGTCCGAGCCGCCATCGTGCTCCGTAAGGCCGAAGCAGGCGATCATCTCACCGGAGGCCAGCCTGGGCAGGTAGTGTCGTTTTTGCTCTTCAGAGCCGCAGGAGTAGATGGCGTACATAGCCAGAGGCCCCTGGACGCTGAAGAAGCTGCGGAAGCTGGAGTCGACACGCTCCAGCTCGTAGGCTATGAGTCCGTAGGATATGTTGCTCACACCGGCGGCACCGTACTGGGTGGGGAGGTTAGCGCCCAGGAAGCCCATTTCTCCGAACCGTTTGACCAGATGGCGGGGGAAGGTGCCGGCCTCCCACCAGTCGCGAATAAAGGGCTGGGCCTCGGCCTCCATGAACTCCCGGGCGGTGGCCTGAGTTTGCCGCTCCTCGTCGGTGAAAAGCTCCAAGATACCGTAGAAGTCCAGCATGGCTACTGTTCCAGTTGCTGGGTCTTGCTCCCGTGCGCCGT
>JAUSCR010000132.1 GCA_030651175.1 Dehalococcoidia bacterium | reverse complement strand
CGGCTGCGAGGTAGTCACCGTCCCTTTCACGTACCATGTCGGTTATAGGTGTGCGTTTAGATGAGCCTGGGTTGTTCAACCTTCACCTCCCTTTCTAATTGCACAATCTTTTGTACATTTTGGGCATCTGGTTGCTCTTTGCGCTTCAGGTGGAGGGCCTGGCTCTTGAAGATCCACTGCCGCAGGCGCTTCAGGTCCTCAGCATCGCTGCCCTCCAGCTCGGCGGGGCCTACTAGGTCATTAGCCTTCGCCGCCTCGGGCATGTACCGGTTGAAGAGCCACATGTAGATGTTGAACCAGTTATGAGAGGGCGGCGCTACCAGGGTGGCGGTGGAGATGTAGAGCATGGCCTCGTACTCGGTGCACATCCCCTCCACAAAGTCCTGGTGATGGGCGAGGCGCTGAATCAGTATCTTGTCCCACTTGTCCTTGAAGTCCTCCTCGTATCCCGGCCACACAACCATCGGCGCTTTCAGGATGTGGACAAAGAGCTGCGCGAACTCCTTGCACTCTTTCTCCGGGGACTTGCTCCGCGGCTTCGGCGTGGGCGGGCCCTGGGCCTCGGGTATAGGGAGAGAAGACTGCTGTACCATCGACACCTCCTTTCTTTTAGCTATTCGTTGCTGACGGTGAACTCCTCGTGGAAATGCGCGTCCAGGGCCTTCACCAGCTCGGCGGGCAGATAGCTACGCGGGGCGTCGCTGTCAACGCCATCCGGCCCCACGACATTGAGGATCTGCAGGTTGTGCATCCCTCCCCCACTGTCCACTTTGTAGCCCCGCTCTTCGAGAAACTTCTCTATCAGGTATGTGCCTACCCACTCGTCGCCGTCGCCAAAACCGTTTCTCTGAAATGCCTCTTCCCACGTCCAGTATTGGATGTACTTAGGCACGGTTCACCTCCTTTCTCGGCTACTTGGGCCGCGTTATTTCCACCCGTGTTTCAGAGCTTCCGCCGCTAATGAGGTGGACAGAGACTCAAGTTGGTCGGCTGCCTTTTCCATGTACTGCGACGCCTGGGATAGCTGTGCCCCATCATCTAGGCCAGGGTCGAAAGTCTCTTGCAGCTCTATCGCGATGAACTTCGCTAACGTGTCTCCATGATTGCCGTCTGGCTCATCAAAGTAGTTACGCACCAGCTCCGAGTCATCACGGTCATAGGCCTTACTGGCAATGTCTATCAGCGTGCTTATTTCCATCCTGTTTCACCTCCTTTCTGGCTCCCGTGGAGCCGTCTTGAAACACGTCCAGCCCCCTTCCCAGGTGGGAAGGGAGCCTCACAAACACGCCGAAAGCCCCACCCTACGTTGATAGGGTGGGGTGGCTAACCTATTCGCCTGCTAGTGCTTGGCCTTCCAGCCAAGCACCGCCACCTTGCACATCTCCTCTGCTGTGGGGAGCTGTATGCCAGCCCGTCTTGCCTTACGTCTGCGATTCTTGGTTGGAAACATTGCGTGCTCCACGTCCACCAGGAGGCGGACGAGAGCGCCAGGGACTCGCACCAGCGCCGTCTTGTGCATGGTCAAGGGGTTCACGCTGTACCCCAGTATCTCGAACAGGGGCTGAGCATCCCGCCATTGCTCCATCGTGATAGGGTCCCAGCGTTGGAGTCTGCCATGCCTTTGCTCGTAGCACTTCCCCCAGCCCTTGCGGTCTGGGATAAAGTGCATCCGCTCTTTCTCCATCTTCCACTGCCAGGCCCGCTCCAGGGCGTCTGCACTCACCCATTCGGGGATGAGCATGGTGTCCAGGTACGCCTCGTAACAGTGGGCCTCTACTGGACACTGGGGGTGTCCGTAGACGCACAGCCCTAGCGTCCGCCCGAACATCTCGACCATCTGGCGCTGGCGCTCAGGAGTACACCACTTTGGTAACATAGTCACACTCTCCTTTGCGCCGCTTCGTTCCTGGAGAGTGAGCATGGGCCGTCATGCAATGGTGGTTGCCGCTACGCTGCGACGGGTTCGGGGGCTGGGGTGGAAATGATGCTCTGGGCCTCGCTGACGGCCTCGCTCTCCTGAGCCGCCTGGGCCGCCTCGTAGGCAGCCACGGCCTCGGCCACGTCCTTCTGCATGGCCACGATGATAGGCTCGCCAGCCCGCTGTGCCTTCTGCACCTCGGCCTTGTAGCCGTCCTTGTTCTCCTTCATGACCTGGCCCGTGAAGGCGTGCAGTCCAGCAATGAAGTTCTCTCTCACGCTGGTGATCGCCTCGTTGAGCTTGGGGGCCACTCGGAGCGTAGGGCGTCCGTTCTGGCCGAAGCGTACCTGGCCGTCCTTGGCCTTGGCTAACCGCAGGGGTGCGCCAAGGTCTTCGGGCGGGACTTCGGTTGCCTTGGTGACGTTGGTGGCCGTGAAGAACGGGACCCACGTGCCTTCCAGGTCAACGCTCCACACCCGCCGGGCCGGTGGAGCCTTCTGGGTGGGCTTCACAAGGCTGGTGATGTACGCTGGGACTTTGGTTGTCATGCTCTATACCTTCCTTTGTTGTTGGCTACTTGAGCATGACGGCCCAAGCTCACTCCCCAGGAACGTCTAGCTAGTTTGTTTCCTCTGATTGCGTTCTAGCTTGTCCAGTGTGCGAATCTACTTCACACCGTACCTCTGGGCAATCTCCCACGTGGGAGAAGCGCAACCTATGTAACCGTTGTCCAACCTGGACGGGTACAGTGGCATTGACGGTTTGCCACCTACATAACGCCCACGCTCTACGCAGCCTAGTACCCCTGTATCCCTTTCCCTATGGCTAGTAGGTATTCGGGAAGGGCACGACACCTATTTACAGCTACCATAGCAGGCGTGCTATGGGGTGTCGGCTTGCGGCCTTCGCCGCTCTACCATCTTCAGCCGAAGCGTGGAGTTACCCTAGACTCCCAGGGAAGCCATCCCCAGGTTTGAGCTTCCCCTACCCCCCTTTGCCTCTTGCGAGTCCAGTCAAGCTAGGGAAGCTCTAGTCAATGTCCAGGTCTATGTAAAGGTGCAAGCTAGAATTGAATCTAGCAAAGCCAGTCTAGCAGGTTAGATAATGTCTATTATCCTTCCTATAACAGTATGTATTGTTTTAGTCCTCCCTAGGAGGGCGTCAGGAAGGGGAAGCGGTTCGGCAACCTAGTCTGAGGAGGTCACCATGAGCGAGTACAGTGTGGTCAGAAGGCGGACAGCGGTGGAGGTGTGGGATGGGCTAGTTACGCGCTTCTAGGCAAGCGTAGACGGTGGGCATAATGGGTATTGGACTTCCCTATGGATTGGACTGTGGACAAGTCTCCACCTTCCGTATAGACTCGGTCTTAAGACTTAGTGGACAAGTCTCAGACTTCCGTATAGACTCGGTCTCAAGACTTAGCTATGGAGTAGACCAGTGGTAATGACTCAGATCCGGCAAAGGTTGTTGGCAGGCGAACAGCCGGCGGCCTTGGTGAAGGCAGGCTTTTCCAAGAGTTCAGTCTATCATGTCGCAAAGCAAGTCGGTGGCGTTCGACTCCCTGTTGAGAGTGATGAGATGGTGGAGTTGCGGGAGCGGAAGCAAATCGTCACGCTGCAAAAAGATATCCAGGATATAGAAGCTGAGAAGGAGAAGTTGCCTGAGCGGGTCAAGATTCTTGAACAGGAAGTGATTTGGTTGCATGAGCAGATCGATATTCTTGAACAGAAACAGATTTGGTTGCATGCGTTGGTTCGTAGTGTTGGTAATTCGTTGACAACTCTTCTTGTCCATTCCGCTAGTCCAGCGGGGAATGCGGTGGCGCTTGCGGAAGGGAAAGACGTGGCGAAGGACTGGGTGCAGCGTGAAATTGAGCCGAAGTTGCCTAAACCTAGAAGTTGAATGGGCTGCCAGCCTCGGGCGTTGTCTCGGCCTCACTGCCGCTTAGGGACTGCGAGGCGACCCACTCCCGCCTAGCCTCATAGTACCCCTGCCGAGGGGCATCTTGATACCAGTTGCTAAGGCCTCCTTGAGCAGGGCCTGGCCTGCTGTGTCCCTGATCAGTTTCTCTAACGCTACGTCCATACTCTTCCTCATTTTTCCTCTGTTGTACGCCGAAGTAGGCTTGTGAGCACGCCTGTCGTAAGGGCCCGCTGCTAATAAGCGTACAAGGGCCTATTTTCATTGCCAAGAAAACACTGCTAAATAACGCGGAGGATAATTTTGTGTTTGACACGCGCTGTGGCCGCTTCCCACAATGGCCCTGGTGTTATGGGAAGCTTTACCTCAGAACAAATGACTACACAACGTGCCGAGGGGCTTGAGCTGAAATTGGCCCGCATCCGCCAAGGGCTTCACCTTTACGAAGTGGCCCGGCGAGTAGGCATCACGCCCGCCCGGCTGTCGCAGTTTGAGGGGAGCCACCGGAGGCTGCCCCCCGACCTTGAAGAGAAGCTCCAGGCGGTGCTCAGGCTGCCTCGCAATCGGCAGGACAGCGATGCCTAAGCCTAAGCCTGCCCCCCTGCCCCCGGTGAAGGTAATCCTTCAGGACGGTCCGCCCACCCCGGCGCAGGCGGCGGCGTGGATTGCTTTGCGTGACAAGCTGGTAAATGGCGATGGAAAAAGCGATGCCCCGGCACTCGGGCAAGAGGGCCAAGGCGCGGATAATGGGAGGGACAGCAGCCAGACATCTCCTGGCCCTTCCCACCTGGTGGACATTCTGGGCGACATGTTGAGGTCAGCCCTGGCCTGGGAGGAGGAGCATGGCAGGCCCCCAACACCTGTCGGAAATTTGACCTCAGGCTACTTGAAGGGTAGCCCCACGGGTGTACACTGGGCATCACCAGACGGCTACCCGCCGCTGGAAATAATCGCGGGAGGACACAACCATGACCATCTTGACCCTGAGTAGGATAGGACACCGCCCGCTTACCTTCGAGGACTTGAGGGGCCTCCGGGCTGAGGGATACATCCGCGACAGCACCCTGGACCAAAGAGACGGATTTGGCCCGGACATCCAGCGCCATAGCATCGAGCGCTTTGCGCAAAGCTACGGCCTCATCCTGGGCGGCCGTTGGTACACGGAGTTCATCTCAGGCCGCCAGGTGAAGAAGCGGCTTGAGTTCCAGCAGTTCTTAGAGGATGCCCGCGTCGATTCG
>JAUSCR010000131.1 GCA_030651175.1 Dehalococcoidia bacterium | reverse complement strand
ACGCGATCGCGTAGCCCCCTACGCAGCTATACGCGGAACTCCTCAGGATACCCCATGTAGGTTGACGCTTACCCATGACGCTATGGCATGACGGACAGGGATAGCCTCATGATGTGAGGTATAGGCATTTATGCCATATTTCTAGGGCCTTCCTATGTAGACAACTTCCTACACAACATTCTACATAACTGTCTACATAGAGCCTAACCCTATATCTATACGCGCCTCGTGGAGTGGATCGCCCTATGTAGGTTATGTATAGCTGACGCTCATTACCGCACTCATAGCAGGTAGGCCCCGGGTAGTTAGAGGCTGCTGTGGGATATATCTCACTCCCTATTCCCTGTATAACCATACCGATTAAGCGAGCGATTGCTTCTATAGTCTCCTTCAGCTGAAGGACTGAAGGATTGAGGGATGGGATGCAAAATCATGCCTGCTTTATTTTCGTGTCTTCTCCAAGTGATGTAAGGCTTAAGTGTTCGCGTATACCAGGTACCGGGTGATTGTTTGACAAGTAGTACAAGGAATGTGGATAAGTAGGGGGAAATTGTGGATAACTTTTAGGGGTACATGGGGGAACCCGGGGATACCCTATGTGTGTGTTTCTACCTCGCCAACTTGTCTGCGATAATACATTCTTATGTAAAGCTATAAGCAAGCGATAGTCCTTCAGCTGAAGGATGGTGAGGGCTGGTTCTGTTTGTAAGGTTGCGAGTGGGTATTGACAGGATTGATTGGTTGCTATAGTATTCACGTCAAAGTCCTTCTTGGTCCTTCAGCTGAAGGACCTAGAAGGATGAAGGATAGGAGTAATACATTGAGTGAATCCTTCCAAGAAGTCCTTCCGCTGAAGGAGGACGCTAAGCCACTTAAGTGCAACGCTCGTGACAGGGATGGGTCGATATGTCGGAATTACGTTACTCGGGGGATGACCAAATGCCACAAGCATGGGGGGGCCTCTCTAAGGGGGATAGCTAGCCCTAGATTCATTCATGGTCGATACAGTAAGTATCTGCCAAAGCACCTTGCGGAAATATATGCGCTGGCTCTTAACGATCCTAACTTGCTTCAGTTGAAGGACGATATTGCCTTGATGGATGCCCGATTGGGGGAGATGTTTGGCAAGTTGGATCGAGGGGAATCTGTGGCGGCTTGGTCGCAAGTTACTCGGTCATTTAAGAAATTCCTTAATGCGCGCGCTCTCAGTTTGGAAGCAGTAGAGGACTTGGCAGTAACGGAGTTGCAAACGGCTATCGAGAAGGGTATGGGGGATTATGAAAGCTGGCAGGAAATTCATGCCACTATCGAGCAACGACGTAAACTGGTACAAGATGAACATCGGGTCCAGATTAACTTGAAGCAGATGATAACTGCCGAGAAGGCTATGACTCTCTTGGCTGTTGTGGTGGATAGCATGAAGAGGTCCGTGAATCTCCACTGTAGAGATAAGCAACAAGCGGAGAAGATTCTTATGTCTGTATCCCAAGATTTATTCAAGATAACGGGTATCAACACAGTCGAGCCGAGATTTGCCCTACAGGATGCGATAACAAATGGCAAATAGGAAACTGGTTCTTCCTGATATTGATAACCTCCCTAGCTATTGGCTCAATCAGGCTGCTAGCCAGTTGAGCGATTCCAAGCCCACTCCGAATAAATCCTTTGCCAAACAGTATCGCAACGATCCGGTAGCCTTTGCCCATGATTGCTTCCGTTGGGACGCCGACCAAGGCCCCGCTCCCTATCAGGATGAGATTATGGCCCTCTTAATCAAGAAGAAGAGGGTGGCAGTAAGAGGATGTCATGGATTAGGAAAAACTAGTTTAGCAAGTTGGCTAGTGCTTTTCTTTTCTCTAACCCGCGACGCCGAGGGCACCGATTGGAAAATGCCCACCACGGCTTCGGCCTGGCGACATCTGCATAAATTTTTGTGGCCGGAAATTAGCAAGTGGGCTAAACGAATCAGATGGGACAAGATCGGCAGAGAGCCGTTCGATCCTCGGCGAGAACACTTGACCCTGTCACTCCGGTTGAATTTTGGCGAGGCCTTCGCCGCCGCCTCCGATACACCTGAACTGCTGGAAGGGGCGCACGCCGATAGCTTATTCTATCTCTTCGACGAATCGAAGAGTATCCCGGACGCGACTTTCGATGCCGCCGAGGGCGCTTTCTCTGGCGCTGGTAAAGATACGAAGAATGAGGCGTTCGCCCTCGCTATCTCTACCCCCGGCGAGCCAATTGGCAGGTTCTATGATATTCACACCCGCAAGCCAGGATTTAGAGATTGGTTTGTCAGACACGTGAAGGTGGAAGAGGCTATCGCCGCCGGTCGTATCTCCAAGGAATGGGTGGATAATCGAAAGGCCCAATGGGGCGAGACAAGTAGTATCTATAAGAATAGGGTTCTAGGGGAGTTCGCCGAAAGTGACTCCGAAGGCATTATTCCCCTCTCTTGGGTGGAAGCTGCTCAAGAGAGGTGGCAACAATGGTTCGACGCGGGCGCTGTTAAGGGAGAGTTCACCGGCGTAGGCGTCGATGTGGCTACCGGCGGTGAGGATAAGACGATTATGGCCCTTCGCTACGAGAAAATCATCACGGAACTGCGAGAGTTCGCTAAGGCTGATACGATGGAGACTGCTGGCCGAGTGGTAGGCATTCTGAATGCCTATGGCGGTATGGCAATAATCGACGTTGGCGGCGTAGGCGCTGGCGTGGTACACCGGGTGAGGGAACAGAAGAAGGATGTGATCGCCTTCAATGGCACAGAGAAGACGAACGATACCGATCTCTCAGGGGAGATAGGCTTTATTAACAGACGGGCAGGAGCTTGGTATCACATGCGCGAGTTGCTCGATCCTACCTATAACCACAATATCATGCTTCCACCTGATGATAAGTTGACTGGAGACCTGGTATCTGCTCATCAGAAGGAGCATTCGTCAGGTAAGGTACAAATCGAATCGAAGCTCGACATCAAGGCCAGACTCCGACGCTCGCCCGACTCGGGGGACGCAGTGGTTATGGCCTTCGCCCTCGACGATGGCCCCGAATTGCCCTTTGGCTGGATTCATCTGCCGGAAGGAGCCTATTGATATGCTAACTTGGCTTAGAACCAGACTCTCGTCCTTCAGCGGAAGGATGGGCGGTGATCCTTCTAGAGGATGGACCAGTATTAGCCTCATTGCCGACTGGCTGGCAAATAAACTCTGGAATATCGAGGCGAAATTCTATTCGCTCGCCAGTCAAGGCTACGGCCAGAATGAGGTTTTGTACGCCTGCATTCGACTTCTCTCCCAATCGATCCCCGAGCCGCCTCTCATTGCCTATGAGATGAGTGTTAACGGTGCAACCAAGACTCCCCTGGATTTTCAGCATCCCCTGCCCAAGTTGATCCGTAATCCTAACGAGCTTATGACTGAGTTCGAGTTCTGGGAGTTGACGACTATTCATATGGCCATTGTGGGACGCTCTTGCTGGTGGAAGGAACGCAATAATCTAGGCGAGGTTGCCGCTCTCTGGCCTATCCGCCCGGATAGAATAGGCCCCATCTATAGCAATAGCCAAGAACCAGGCAAAAAGGTGTTGGCCGGTTGGTCTTACCAGAATCCTGGGACAGGCGAGTTTATCGCCATCAATCGCTCAGATGTGCTGACCTTCAACTTCCCGGACCCGGTGGGCGCATCGGGCGGCATTGTCGAAGGCTTCGGCCCCGTACAGGTTCTCGCCAAACAAATAGCCGCCGATAATGAGGCGACGAAGTTCGTCGGCGCTCTGCTGGCTAACTATGCTGCTCCTACGGTTATCATTAAGGTAAAGAAGACGATTCGGGACGAGGATGACGCCAAACTGGTCAAGGCTAAGTTCCGACATGAGTTCGGCGGCGCTAATCAAGGTACGCCCGCTCTGGTAGACGGTGATACCGAGATAACTACCCTGGGCTTTAACTTACAGCAGTTGGAGTTCCCTGAATTGCGATCTATCTCGGAATCCCGTATCGCTGCGGCACTCGGAACCCCCGCTATTCTCGTGGGCCTAAAGGTGGGCCTTCGGGAGGGTAACAACCGGGCCAGCGTTACCGAGCAGAGAAGCTACTATGCAGAGACGACCCTGTCCGGCCACTGGCGACGTTATCAGGACCAATACACTAGCGACATGGCGAAGGAGTTCGGCCCCAACATCATCTGTGAGTTCGATATTACCAAGGTGAGGGCAATGGGCGCTCACTTCAAGGAGAAGATCGCCCCTATCAAAGAAGCCTATCACGAAGGTGTGCTTACCCGCAACGAATATCGCAGTTACCTGAATCTGCCTCTTGTAGAACCAGCCAGAGGCGATGTGTTTGTCATGTTCGGAACCAACAGGGAAGAACCAATTGCCGGACAAATCGCCGATGCTATTGGCGAAACAGGAGCGGGCGCCCCTGTCGATACCGGTAATCATCCCGCAGAACCCCCCGGCACAGACATACCAATCCTTCCCCGAAGGACGACCCATGTGCCCAATAAGTCGGCTATCAAGGCCGCCCCCAGCGAAGACGACGACCTATTTCAGGCCGATCTCGAAGGACCATTGATGGACGACCTAACTGCCGCTTTCTTGCCTTTTTGGAATGAGGCCGCCAGGGACATCAAAGCCCAAAAAGACTTTCCGGAAGAAGAGTTTATCCTGATTCTGGCTGCTCTTCTCGAACGAGAGTTGACAAACATCGCTACTATCCAATATCTCCGCAGTGTAGACGAATTCAGCATTGGCTTCGACGTGGCTGAATTAAATCTTGCCGCCTCGCAGTGGGCTAAGACCTACTCCTACGATCTGGTACGAGGACTCACCAATACGACTAAAGGCGTATTGCAAGAAGCTATGAGAAAGTATCTCGCTAATCCTAAGATGAGCGATGCAGAGTTGAAGGCCATGCTCGAGCCAGCTTTCGGCAGAGCACGGGCTGAGATGATCGCCAAAACAGAGGTTACAAGAGCTAGAAACGTTGCTATCAGCCAGTATGCGGAGAGGTTAATCAAACTTGGGGCCAAGACAACGCGGGTATGGATGACCCGTCGAGACGAACGCGTGTGTGCTATTTGCGCCCCTCTTGACGGCAAATCAGAAGAGATATGGAGAGGAATGCACCCCTTCGGGCCGCCTGCCCACGTCGCCTGTAGATGCGGACTACATTTATCCAAAGATGTTGCATTGACATGAAAGTTGAAGTCCGAAACGCTAACGAGATAGCCGCCCGACTGAGACGCGCCTTGCCCACAGTCTATCCCCGCCTGAGCATGTCGGTTGGTTACGAATTGGCCCGTATTATGGCAAAGTATCCGGGCAAGGTGCGTTACCCTATCGCCTGGAAGAGTCGGAAGCAGCGGCGATGGTACTTTTGGTATCGCTATCAGATGGAGAGCGGTCGGGCACAGGCAAGGGCCATCCGGCTTGGCAGGGGACAGGCACGAATGAGAAAAGCCTCCACCTTCATGCCCTATCGCCGTGGTAGCGACCAGACTAGTCAGCAACTGGGCGGTGGCTGGCGGGTGGACCGGCAAGGCAATAATGCTAGAGTAAACAACCCGGTGCGCTATGCCGCCTATGTTCAGGGGAGTAAGGACCAGCAGCCATTCCACCGCAATACAGGCTGGGCGACGACAGGGCAGGGCACCGATAAATTGCTGCGGGGCAACCAGATAAAGAAAATCTTCCACCAACAGTTGAAGCTAACGTTAGGGGGATTAGTCAAGTGATGAATCTCCGGGAATGGCGCTGCTATCACTGTCACCGGCTGATCGCCAAGACCAATCTTGCTCCCAATAGCGTGGTAGAGCACAAATGCCACTGCGGAAGTTACAATGTAATCAAAGTAAGTGCCCAAGATCCTTCCATGAAGGACGCGACTATTGACAGCAGGCAAACAATAGTAGTATAGTTTAGGCAGTCCTTCATCCTTCTTGGAAGGAGAAGGAGCATAAATTGGCTAATTCGAGCCGTTAGAAAGGCGCTAGACGCCCGCTCTAACGGCTCTTTTGTGTATCCGCCCCCCGAATGGAGGTAGTAAGATGCCCTGGAAGGTAATCGAAAAAGCCGGTACTTTTTGTGTATTCAAGTTGGGCGCGGATAACGAGCCGATGGGAGAGGCGATCCATTGCCATGCCACCCATGATGAGGCGGCTGCTCAGGCCAGAGCACTCTACGCCTCTGAGGCTAAGGCAGCGGTAAAATTTTCCAATGCAGATGAAACAGATATCGAGGGCTTGCTTGCTCCTTATGGCGGCTGCTTCAATGGAAAGGATATCACGGGAGAATTTTTTAGCGCAAAAACCAACTTCGCCCTCGACTTCTTTCCCCTTGATGCCCGTCCAGTTCTCTATCATCATGGCCTCGATCCCAAAACGGGCATTGCCGTTGTAGGCCGAATGAAATCGGTGAGTCGAGACGAGATGGGTCTTTGGATGACTGCCCAACTGGACGCCCACAATGAATACTACGGGGCAATCAAGGAACTTATCAAGCAAGGTAAATTGGGGCTATCCTCTGGTTCCATGAGACATCTGGTGGAAGTCAATCCTAAGAGTGGCGAGATATTGTGCTGGCCCCTTATCGAAGGGTCTCTTACCCCAACACCAGCCAACCCGATGGCCGAAGTAGACTTCGCCACGGCCAAGAGCCACTTCAAGGCAATTGGCGTAGAGATGCCCGACGAATCCTTCTTGGAAGGACTGAAGGCAAAACTAACCGCCGCCCAAGAGAAGGAACTGAGCGACGCCGATTTTGCTTATATCGACAGTCAGGGCGGTCGGCACTTGCCTATGCACGACGCGGCACATGTCAGAAATGCTCTCGCCCGCTTTGACCAGACTACCTTTGAGTCCGATGCGGCCAAGGAGAAGGCCAGGAAGAAGCTCATGGCCGCTGCACAGGCAATGGGGATAGAGGTTGCATCGCCAGGAAAGACGGTCCTTCAGCCGAAGGACACGTTAACTGTTGCCAGTGGGTCAGGCAATACCACTGTACTTACTATTTGGCCTAATGCCGTCTCCGTTAAAGCAATCCCCTGGGAGGATGTCAGAAGCGATTGCAACCACATGCTGAGCGAGCAGATGGCCAATGCCGACCCATTCAGTGACTCGCACGGGTATGTCTACGTCGAGGAGACCTATACCGACCACGTAATCGCTTGCATCAGTAAGGATGGGCAAGAACGCTACTTCAGTATTCCCTTCACTCTTGGCGAAGACGGTCACGTTGCCGGTATGGGACAGGCCGAAGAGGTCGAGGAGACTTACGTTCCTGTAAAACCCGCCATGTCGAATATGCCGATGGCAATGCACGCCGACATGGCGAAGACATACGCAACCTCCCTTTTGGAGCGCACGAAAGACCTCCAAGAACGTCGAGTCAAGGAAGGCCGGATGATCTCGTCAGCCAATCGCAAGCGTTTAGGCCAATGTATTGGCGATATGCGAAAGGCCTGCGATGAGATGCAGGGTCTGATTGACGGTGCTGAGCCCCAGCCGGCGAAAGCCGCTTCGGCACGGTTGCAGATCGAACTCTTGAAACTCTACGCAGCCACAATCAATTAACGGAGGTTTAGACATGGCGCTAAAAGATTTGCAGGAAAAACTGGTCTCTCTTCTACAAGAGAGCGACATCATCGCCGGTAAGGCGGAACTCAGTCCCGCCGATGCCGAACGACTTCAGGTTATCGTCCAAGAAGGCAACGGCCTGAAGAGTCAACTTATAGCGATGGGCGAGGCCCAGAAACTCGCCGACTGGGGCCGTCAATCCGCTGGGATGCTTCCCTTAGCCGGTGGTGCTACCTTACTTGGCATGAGTCCCGCCGGGGGCATGGATATCGAAGTCAGGGAGAAGAACGGGCGCAAATCCATCCTAATTAGCGACGACGGTGAGATGTTGGTTAATCCCAACGTCTACAAGACCCTCACCAATCCCGACTATGGTCGGGCCTTCAAGTCCTATCTACGCTTGGGCCAGAACGGCATGAGCGGGGACGCCTTGAAAACACTTCAGGAAGGCAGCGACCCCGCGGGCGGCTATACCGTCCCCGAGGAATTACTGAATCGCCTTATCGCCAGGGAACCAGCCCCTCGGACCCTGCAATCCAAGGTAACACGGGTAACGACCAGCCGGGATGCTCTGAACGTGCCGCAACTTATCTATACGACCGACAATCAGTACACGTCGGGAATGCGAGTGACCTGGACGGGTGAGATTCCCGCCTCGGCGACGACTCACAACGTTACCGACCCGTCTTTCGGCCAGGTGCATATCCCCGTCTGGACAGCTATGATGAGTTTGCCCCTCACGAACGACCTGATCGAGGATTCCACGGTGAACCTGATCAGCTTTATGAGCGATAAGTTCAACGAGACAATCGAACTGCTGTACGAGAACATGCTCATCAACGGCACCGGCGTCGGCCAGCCAGAGGGCATCATCAACAATGGCAGCGTCAGCTCGATTAACTCCGGCGCCGCTGCGGCGTTAACGTGGGATGGCCTTACCAGTCTGCTCTACGCTCTACCTGAGCAATACGATCAGAATGCTGTTGTGGCAATGAACAAAACAAACACGGCTCAGGCCCTCGCGAAACTCAAGGACGGCGACGGCAGACCCTACTGGGCGACCAGCCCTTACGACCTGACCGGCGAACGACTTCAGAAGCCCATTCAGGGCTATCCCGTAGTCTTCAATGCCTTCATGCCCAACGTGGGCGCAGGCAACAAAGCGATGATCTTCGGTGACTTCAGCGGCTACTGGCTGGTCAATCGAATCGGAATGTCCATCCAAGTGCTACGCGAGCTCTACGCCGAGACTAACAAAGTGATGCTTCTAGGACGCATCCGGTTCGGCGGAAAGCTGGTCGAGTATTGGAGGCTGAGGCTTGGCAATGTGGCTGCTTAGTCCTTCTACTGAAGGATTGGTTAAGAAGGGAGTATAAAATGCACAACCTGCTCAGGAACGTAAAAGTCACCAACACTTCACAGATAGGCGGCTCTACCGCGGTAGCCTACAGTTCCATCCTCGACATGCGCGGCTATGACGGAGTGGCCTTTATCGCCATGATAAGCGGCGGGCCTTCTACCTCGGCCTTCGGGATCAAGGTGCAAGAAGCCAGCAGCTCTAGCATGAGCACCGGTTCCGATGTGGCCGATCTGACCGGCACCTCGGTGACGGCCTCATCGACGACCATCGCTGATGGCTTCTTGGCCGCTGACATCTTCAGGCCGAACAAGCAGTACGTCAGAATGGCGATGATACCAAGCGCGGGCAGCGACACGCTGAGCGCCATAGTGGCCCTGCAATACAAGGCGGGCGATTCGCCGGTGACCCACTCGACCGGTAAGAATCTCGGAACGGAGTATTTTGTATCTCCGAGCACCGGAACGGCTTAATCGTCCTTCGGCTGAAGGACGCTAATATCGTGAGTCCAAGGACATAAGTCTATGGCTGACGGGGTTGACATCCCGTCAGCCAGTAACAAAGGAGGTCACTAACATGGCTAATTCCAATTATATGCCTGGGGTTTACCGATCTAGCGGTGGGGACCAAATGGAAGTCGTTTCCAGTGGTCGCATCGCAATCGACGCAGGCGGTGAGATTGACGTTCTAGCTGGTGGACGGTTAGAGATCGCCGGCGTCCCCCTCATCAGCAGTGGCGGCTTAGTCGATCTAAGCAGCGCTATCGGCAAGGCAGGCGTCTTTTCAACTGGAACAGGCCAGTTCGCCGCAGTTACATCCACGGGAACTGGAACCTTCAATGCCGTGAGTTCTACCGGCACAATCACCGGCAACGCTGTAAGCAGCACCGGCACCGGCACCTTTAATGCCGTTAACTCGACTGGCTCAATAAACGCCGCTGCCGGATTTGTCAGCACGGGCGGCAGTATCACTTCGACGGGTTCTGGGGTAGCGGCCAAGTTCGACGCCGTAACCTCGACGGGAACAGGGACGTTCGCTGCGGTTAGCTCGACTGGGACAGGAACCTTCAACGCTGTGTCCTCGACTGGAACAGGCACCTTCAACGGTGTTAGCAGCACGGGTATAGTCACAGCCAATAACCTTCGAGTTACCGCGGGCTATGTAGACAACTCGTTCGAGGCTATCACTTCAGGCTCAACCGACATTCGGCCTTATGGCATATCCTTCGTGACCGCTGCGACAGCATTGACGATGCCCCTACAGGCTCCAGTAGCCAACCAGATGAAGTGGATTAGCGCCATCTCTACGGCAGCTACGCTGCTTATCACGTCAAGCTCGGCAGGGGCCAGCATCGGGGGCAGCACGCAGATATCTATCTCATCGGGCACTCTGGCAACGCCCGCGTGGGTCAATCTGATAGGAGAAAATTCCACAAACTGGCGGGTGCTGGGCTTCTCGACGGCGGTTTCGATCATCTAGGGATAATGGGTGTCCTGCTATGGTGGGACACCCCAAAATAAAGGGGGAAGCGACTTATGGTTCAGGTGCATGAGGAACAACCAAAGCGAAAGAAGGTAGCCATACTAGGCTTTACCGATTCGTGGAAGTTGGCACCGTTCAACGATCCATCGTTCGAGATTTGGGGACTTAACGAGCTCTACCTGTTCATCTCTCAGATTCAGGGAGGCCGATATGACAGATGGTTCGAGTTGCACATGCAAGACGGCCTGTTGAGCGACAAGAAGCGAAGCAACGCGCCGCCAGACGCTCACATCGAGAATCTGAAGAAACTCACCTGTCCGATCTACATGCAGCAACATTGGGAGGACATTCCCAATAGCGTAACCTATCCAATGGCCCAGATTTGCGAAGCATTTCCCAATCCAGCCCCGGGCTGGAAGCCGTACCTCACAAATTCAATATCCTACATGCTGGCTATGTCCATCATGGAGGGATTTGAGGAGATTCATGTCTATGGAGTGGACATGTCTCATGACACAGAATATAGCGGCCAGCGCCCATCTTGCGAGTACTTCCTTGGTGTGGCTGTTGGTAAGGGCATCAAGGTCTATATTCCGCCCACAGCGGACCTATTGAAGACAGTGTTTTTCTACGGTTATGAGCAATTGCAGGAAGAAGGCTTTGACGCCAAACTGAAGGCCCGGGTAGCCGAACTTCAGGGTAAGGCAAACGCCCTCCAGAATGAGTTGAACGAGAAGAACAATGCTTTGCAGCAGCACCTGGGGGCCTTACAGGACTGCCAGCACATGGTAAAGAATTGGCGTCCATTACCATCTAAATAGGAGCAACCTAGTTGGCGTACACTGACTTAGCAGCTTGTAAGGTTTTGCTAAACATAGCTACCGGAACGACGGGCGACGATGCGTTGCTCAGTACGCTTATCACGCGCTCTCAGAAGCAGATCGAGTCCTGCTGCAAAAGGGGTTTCGAGACAACGACCAGCGGCAATACCTATTATTACCGGCCCGATAGCATCTTCGTCTTGCCGAACCAGACGCAGTATCGGATACCAGGCACAAACTATATCGGCGCTGGAGCTTATTCGTGGGACACCTGGCCGAGTCAATACTATGGCTCCGGCCAGTACGGCAATACCGTGCTCTATCTCGACAAAGACATTTTGTCCGTAACCAGTCTCACCAATGGCGACTCGACTGGCACGACGATTACCAGCACGGAATACTGGCTGGAGCCGAGAAACAGCACTACCTGTTTTCAAGTCATTCGGTTAAAAAGCAATGTGTCATGGCAGTTTGGCACCGATGGCGAGGTAGCGGTAGCAGGGCAATGGGGCTTCTCGACGGCAGCGCCCGCCGACGTGGTGCATGCCACCGAAAGACTGGTGGCTTTTCACTATCGAAAAAGAGATGTGTCAGAATACGATGTAACGAGCGTTAGTGAGCTTGGAACGATAACCGTGCCTTCCGGATTGCCGGAGGATGTGAGACGAATACTCGAAGATGGCGGCTATGTGCGCCGTCAATTCGTAAGGTAGGGGGCGAACAAGATGGCTAGCGAGACCATTCATATCGGTCAACTAAGCAATCAGAAGAAATATGTGGAGACGGCGACAACTGGCATAGTTGCCGAGTTGGTCGCGACTTGGGCACAACCCTCTACTGAGGCTATGGGCATTCTCGGAGGCAGCACTTCTGTCATTGGCCACGTCATCGGAGACGCCAGCACGGCTGTTATTGGCCATGTCATCGCCGATGCGTCTACCGCCAAGATCGGAGCGCTTCAGGCGAGCACGGAGATTATTGGCTACGTCAAGATTGACCAGACTACACCAGGAACAAGTAACGCTGTTGTTTTGGCGACTACGGGGGCCGAGTTTTGGCAAAACAATCAGGCTGTCACCCTACTCGCCTCTACCAGTCGAACGGCAACCACGAACAGTGCCGATCAAACAAACTACAACGGGCGAGGCTTGATTCTACAGGTGGTTTCGGACACTTCCACGGGCGCTAGTCTGACGCCCACTTTGCAGATTAAGGATAGCATAAGCGGAGGATACTTCACGGCATGGACAGCGGCGGCGGCCTTATCCAGCACGGGCCATCGAGCCTATCTATTTGACTTAGGCGGAGTTGGCGGCGCAGGCAGCTTCACCGAAGCGGTGAACATGAGACTGACCCGAACATGGCGATTTAGTATGACCCACAGTTCCAGTGGCGCAACGCAGTACAGCGTCAGTGGCGAAAATCTACTATAGGAGAACGACATGACAAACTGGAATGACGCCGCTCTTCCTGCCGGCGACAACAACATCGGCGATGTGGACATTGTGAGCATAGCAGCCGGCGCCAACACCATCGGCGATGTGAGAATCAGGGGGACAGCTAGTCTGCTTTATAGCGCTACAGGCGGGGATATCGGATCCATAGGTGCTCAAACCCTTTTGCGTACCGCATCAGCCCAGAACTTGAAAAACTCAGCCGGTGCTTACGAAAGCGTCTATAGTCCGGTTGCCGACGCCCAAGCCGCTACCGGACTAGCGGGTGTCCAAGTCATGGGTTATAACGCCGCTACCTTAGATCGTCTACGCACCATCGCCTCCAGCGGCGCCGGCCTCGGCGTCCAGCAAGTCGGCACCCTGGGCGAGCTCATCACCCTAGCCGCCTCCGCCGCCAGAACCGCCACCGCCAACGGCACCCCAGTCACCGGCCTAGGCTGGCGCAGTCGCTACATCATATTGTTTGACCTCACTGTAGCCGATACCGATGCCGGTGATACTCTTGATGTTTATGTGGATGTGAGTCTCGACGGCAGCACCTGGCTGAACGCAGTCCACTTCACCCAGATCATCGGCACGGATGCAGCCAGCAAACGGTATGCAGTGCTAGACCCAAGTGCTCCAGGTACAGCCGAAATCCTTGTCACCGCCGATGCTGCCGCTGGAGTAGTCAGACCATCATTGTTCGGGCCACAAATGCGAGCGAGATGGGCGATTGTGGACGCAGGAACCGACGATGCCTCATTTACCTTTAGCGTCGTCACTTACGCGATCTAAGGAGGAGAGAAATGCCAATCAATGTGAATAAGACCAACACCAAAATCATGAAGACATCTAGCGGCTGGGTTAAGGCGATATATGACACCGGTCAACTCGACGCCGACGACAAGCCTGTACTTGTGACCGCCCACCTGACCCAGGCCAGCATCGAGGTATCAGCAGGAGTACTGCTTCCCAAGGCAAGAGTCAAAACCATCCTTGAGGCGGCCCTGAATACCATAGATGTGGCAAAAGAGCAGGAATTAGCGGCACTATAAGGATGGCAGACGCCAAGGGCAAGGGGATAAGCGGGTGGATATAAACAATGAGCGTTAGCGCGACCTTCCAGAAGCTATGCGATATTGTGGCCGCCAGCAGTGGCATAAGTAAGGCCCCCAAAATCTTTCCGCCAGTGCTGAATGCCTCCGATCTGCCCTGCGCTATCGTGATCCCCGGCCCTGCCGAATGGAATGAGCAGGCTAATGCGCTCTACCGGCAGGTACGGACGTATATCATTCGAGTTTATGTCAAGCCGGTGGCCCTGGGCAAGGGCATAGACGAAGGCGTACAGGCGTGCCTTGGGCCGATGAACGCTTTGGGCAGGACCTTTCTAACCAATCTTACTCTCGACAACACGGTCGATGAAGTGATGCAACCAATGAGCGATTCGGGCGTCAAGGGGGACCTACTCTATGCTGCCGTGCCTTACCACGGCTTCGAGTTTCAGATACAGGTGAAAGAAAAATCAACTTAGTTCAGGGGAGGTAAAGCAAATGGCAGTCACCGCTAACCGGCAGGTCAATATTTCGACCGGGCAGTCGACCTGGGGCAGCACGGGATCAGTGGTTCGCAAGCTCCACGGCGTAACCCAACAGAGCGGCCAGATTGTTGAGAAGGGGCAAATAGTCAAGGCACTTGGCTGGCTTGGCCCCAGTCCGATCAGCGCCGAAGTGTCGCAGACGGCGGAAGTAAGTTTCGAGGGAATCTGTGTCTATGAAGACATGCCGACTATCCTGAACGGCTTCTTCACGGGCATAAGTGCTAGTACCTCGACCGATTCGACTGCCGCGGGATACAATTACCCTTACACGGCTCCGGTGAGCAGTACTCAAGTCTTCTATCACTACACGATGGAGTTTGGCACGACGGGGGCGGCCTACCGGGCCAACGGAGTCGTCTTCAATGACCTCACCGTGAAGGGTGAGGCGGGCGACCTCTGGAACTACGTCGTCGGAGCGGTGGCCAAGAACATCGTCGCCTCGACCAGCGGCCTATCTACGACGCCTGCCGACCGGGCAGTCAATGTGGTGAGGATGGCCGACACTACCCTAGCCGTTGACGCCTTCTCCACGGGTACAATGGGAACAACTAGCGTCAGCGCTACGCTTATCAACTTTGAGTTGGCTTACAAGACGGGGCGGCATGTCAAGACCTTTGCTGGTAGCGTCTTCCCCGGCGACTTTGGCGAAGCTGCCCACGAGCCAACTCTGAAGCTAACGGCTGAGTTCTTCTCCAGCGCCAAGGCTTATGTGGATGAATTGCTCGGCACGGGCGGCGTAGCAGTGAAGCGGCAGATTCGTGTTGGGGCGACC
>JAUSCR010000117.1 GCA_030651175.1 Dehalococcoidia bacterium | reverse complement strand
TCGGCTCCGCCGGAGTCCAGGATGGTACGCGAGTCCACCATTGAGACTACGGCGAAACTGATGCGGCTGGGGAAGTTGGCTTTGATGAGGCCTGTCACAACGTCCACCGAGGGACGCTGAGTGGCCGCAATGATGTGGATGCCCGTGGCGCGGCCCAGTTGGGCCAGGCGGCACAACGTCTGCTCAATGTCGTAGGGCGCTGCCATCATAAGGTCGGCCATCTCATCTATGGCTATGACCAGATACGGCATGGCCTCCAGGGCCTGGGGATGATGGTGATAGCCTTCGATGTTGCGGACTCCCATCTCCTCCAGTCGCTTGTAGCGACGAAGCATCTCCCGCAGCACACCTTTTAGCGCGCTCACAGCCGGCGCAGTATCCACCACCACGGGGATCGCCAGGTGCGGCAGGCCATTGAAAGGCGTCAGCTCAACCCGTTTGGGGTCTATCAGCAGAAGACGCATCCTTTGTGGCGATACCTGGCTTACCAGTGAGACGATTACGGCGTTGATGCAAACGCTTTTCCCGCTGCCCGTGGCCCCCGCGATGAGCAGGTGAGGAAGCCCCCGCAAATCGGTGGCTATGGGATCGCCTCCGGAGCCTTGGCCCAAGGCCAGGGGGAGGCCGCCTTTGGCTATGATGTCCTGGAACGTGGGCGAGTCCATCACGCTGCGCACAGTGACCAGGGAAGGAGAGCGGTTGGGCACCTCGATGCCCACCACCGACTCGCCGGGCACGGGCGCCTGAATGCGCAGGCTGGGCGCGGCCAGCGCCAGGGCCAGGTCCTTCTCCCGCGCCACGATGGTGTCAACCCTCACCAAAGTCTGCTCCTCTTTCCTGGTAATTATTTGTCTGCCTTTAGCATCGCGCAGGATGTTTCCCCATCTGTCCCGCTCTTTCGTCTCCTTGGTTTTGCGGTTCCATCCTGGCGTCAGTCCGTATAGGGTTACAGTTGGCCCAGGCTTGATCTGGTCCACCGTGACCTCCACGCCATGATAGCCCAGCGTCTCCTCTATCTTCCTGGCTACGCGTTCCGTCTCCTCCTCCTTCACCGTAGCGCGCCGCCCGTTCTCCAGCAAGCTGGTGGAGGGAAGCGTCCAGGCTGCGCCGGAGGATGCGGCCTTTTGCCCGTTCTGGCCGGGAGTCCCCTTGGCAGATGTGCCCGCCTTGGCCTTGGCATGTGCGCCATCAACTTTCCTGCCTGGAGAAGGGATGGCTCCATCCGCCGGGGTGGTCGGTTCAACGGCCAACTGGCCTTCAGGGGTGGATGATGCAGGAGCCTTTGGAGGCACGACCTTAGCCCAACGCCGCAGCGGTGGGACCAGGGCAACGACGCCCCGCCAGGCCAGGCGGCGTATGTGGCGGAGAATCGACAGCATGGCTATCCCCATAGCCCGGAGCAGCTTCTTGGCTAGGTTGTAAGCACGGCGTGGCCAGAGGACGGTTGCCGTAAGAAGCAGTAGGCCCGCCACCACTGGTATGCCTTGGATGGGTGTGTTGCCCCACAAGGTCTTGCCTGCTATGCCGCCCAGGGTGTAGGTGGCAAAAACGCCCTCAGTGCCGTGCACCGCACCCAGCATAGCCACCAACGTCGTGATCCCCAATGCGGTGACCACCCACCATCGCCACCAGCGAAGCAGCCACTTGGGCTGCCAGCGCAGCGTCGCCCCAAACACCAGCCCCCACAGGGTCATCGGAATGATGCCGTAGCCCCCTAAGCGGGCCACCTGGTACACCAGCATGTCGCGTTGCCAGTAAACCAGAACAGCCAGAATGGTGCTCAGGAGCCCCAGCCGTCCCCACCCAGGGGCAATCAGCGGCTCCACCATCCGTTGCCAGAGGGGAGCGTCCCTGGCACTGCTCCTTGCGCCACCTCTCTTGCGGCGTCCAGGCATGGAAGCGTCTCCTATATTTCCAGGGGCACCGGAATTATGATGGGCCGGAGGTGGGTCTGGTCGTAGAGGAAGCTGCCCACTACGTCTTTGACCTTCGTGGTTGTGGACGACCAGTCCATGGGCCCTCCGGTGCCTCCGTGGTCTACGGCCTCCATAGCTGCCTTGGCGGTGCGCTCCATGAGGTCCGGGTATGCCTCCAAGTCCACGAACCCACTGCACACTGCCTCGGCATGCCGGAGGACTTTTCCTGTGGCCTTGTCTATGGCCATGGTGACTACCACTATTCCATCCCGTGAGAGGGTACGCCTGTCCCGCAGCACCCCGCTCTTCATATCCCAGAGCTGTAGTCCGTCCACAAAGACGTGCCCTGCTGCGACCTTCTCCCTAACTTTCCCACCATTCTCCGTCAGCTCCAGAACGTCACCATCCTCCAGAATGAAGACGTCCTCGGAGGCCATGCCCAGGCTCTGCGCAATCCGTCCGTGGCTTACCAGGTGGCGGTACTCGCCGTGGACTGGGACAAAGAACTTGGGCCTGGTGAGGTTCAACATTATCTTCAACTCTTCCTGGCTGGCGTGGCCGTGAACGTGCACTGTGGCCACCTTGTCGTAGAGGACCCGTGCCCCCTGGCGAAGCAGGTTGTCTATGGTCCGGCTCACCACAGTCTCGTTTCCAGGGATAGGCGTAGCGGATATCACAACTGTGTCCCCAGGCATGATCTTGACTTCCCTGTGGTCTTTGTTGGCGATGCGCACCAGCGCCGACGTGGGTTCGCCCTGGCTTCCAGTGGTCACGATAACCACCTGCTCCGGCGGAAGTTTCCGCAGGGCGCCAACGGGGACCAGCACGTTGCTGGGGTCGGAGAGATACCCCATTTCCAGGGACATCTTCACATTGTCCACCATGCTGCGGCCAACCACGCCCACCTTGCGGCCGTGCCTGGCTGCGGCGTCCATGATCTGCTGCACCCTTGCTATGAGGGATGCAAATGTGGCTATCATCACCCTGCCTGGCGCCTGGTCAATGACATGTTCCAGAGCCTCTCCCACCACCTGCTCCGATGCGGTAAAGCCCGGCACCTCGGCATAGGTGGAATCGGAGAAGAGTAGCAACACTCCGTCTGCGCAGATGCGGGCCAGGTGGGAAAGGTCCGTAGGCTGGCCCTGGGCGGGGGTATGGTCAATCTTGAAGTCGCCGGTATGGATCACCAGGCCCAAAGGTGTTGTAATGGCCAGGCCCATGGCGTCTGGTATGCTGTGACAAACACGGAAGAACTCTACCCGGAATGCGCCTTCCTTGATGGGCTTGCCCGGCTCTATCTCTCTCAGGGTGACCCCCCTGAGCGCCTTGTGCTCCTTGAGCTTTACCGAGATGAGGCCGTAGGCTAGCCGTGGCGCGTACACAGGCACGTTGATCTGCTGCAAAACCCATGGCAGAGCGCCGGTGTGGTCCTCGTGCCCGTGGGTAATGAAGATGGCGCGCACCTTCTCCCGGTTTTGCACCAGGTAGGAGATGTCGGGGATGACCAGGTCCACTCCCAGCATGTCCTCCTCTGGGAATAGAACGCCGGCGTCTATGACTA
>JAUSCR010000106.1 GCA_030651175.1 Dehalococcoidia bacterium | reverse complement strand
CTTTGCCACAGACATGGGCCGCTTCTTCAGTCTGTTCGACAACCGCCGGCTGGCCCAGGACGTATTCACCGTGGTAGAGGACAGCAGGCTGGACTACCGGACCAGGCAGGAGTATCCGGGGCTGGCTTCCGCATACCGCAGGGTGCAACAAGACGCCCTGGGGGAGCGACCCAAGATTGAAGGGATGCCCTTGCAAGAGGCTATGGTCGAGTTTCTGGTGCGGCTCAGCCTCCAGCAGAACAAGGGTCTCCCCTGCCCTGCCGACTATGTTGATGTGGCCAAGGCCATTGAGCAGGTAGTGCGCCGGGTGCTATCCACCAAGGCGAATGTTGAGGACTCGGCGGAGGCTACCATTCGCATCTACGACCTGATTGCCGGGGTGCCTAACGTGGAGGTCCCGCAGGAAGAGTGGATTGAGGTGGAGTTCGATGAAGAGGACCTCTCTCCGGAGGAGCTAGAGCAGCTCCTGGACCAGCTTCGCTCGGCGCCTGGTTCCGCCAGCGGCTCTGAGGACCAGCAGGAGGAGGAGAGCTACGAATCTCCGCCACAGGTGGACTACCGGGGCGACTTCAAGCCGGAGTTGAGTCAACTTCTGGCGCAACTGCGCCTTCGACAGGGCCAGGGTGGACAACAGCCAGGAAGCCCCCTGACCAAGGAGATGCTGGAGCAGCTTTTGGCCAACAACCCCGAACTGGAGTTGGACGCTGAGTCCGGCCATCTGGACGCCGACCTCCAGATGTTCGTGGAGAACATCCTCAAGTCGGCAAACGCCTCTCCCCCGCAAGACCCGGGGCAAGGCTACGGGCCCATTCCCCATGACGATGATGCAGGAGGCTCCCTGGAGGCCAAAGAGCCAAAGACGTTTGTGTACGACGAATGGGACTTCCGCGCCATGGACTACAAGCCCAGGTGGTGCATTGTCCGAGAGAAGCCCGTGGCCGAGGGAGAGACAACGTTCTTCACTGACACACTACGCAGCTACGCCAGCATGGTCACGCAGATACGTCGCCAGTTCGAGATGATAATGCCTGAGATGTTCCGCAAGGTGAAGCACTTGCCTGACGGCGACGATTTTGACCTGGATGCCGTCATTGAGGCTATCATAGACAAGTGGGCCGGCATGTCGCCATCGGACAAGGTGCACTGGCGCCGCGACAAGATAGAGCGTGACGTGGCGGTAGCCTTCCTGCTGGACATGAGCGCCTCCACCGCCGAGGCTATAGACGAGTCCCGCCGCGCAGCTGATACCTGGGATACACCTGACGACCCAGTGGAGTACATGGCGTGGCTGCGCCGTCGCCGGGGGGAGGCCCAGCGCCGCACCTACAAGCGCATCATTGATTTGGAAAAGGAAAGCATTGTCCTGCTCATCACAGCCATGGAGACCATTGGCGACGTATACGGAATCTACGGGTTCTCTGGCTACGGGCGGGAAAACGTGGAGTTCTACGTAATAAAGGACATGGAGGAGGCATTCTCAGACAGGGTCAAGAAACGGATTGACAAGATAGCGCCGCTCCATGCCACCCGCATGGGGCCAGCCATCCGGCACGCCGCCGCGCAGCTAGAACGCCAGGATGCCCGCACCAAGCTGCTCCTCCTCCTGAGCGATGGCCGCCCCCAGGACCGCGGCTATAGCCGGGAGGGCGTGGAGAAGGAGTACGCCGTCCACGACACCAAGATGGCGCTGACCGAGGCGCGGCGCAAGGGGATCACACCCTTCTGCCTGACGGTGGACAAGGCGGGCCACGACTACCTGAAGACTATGTGCCAGGACATGGGGTACGAAGTGCTGGCCGACATCAACTCCTTGCCGGCGCGGCTGCCCGCCCTGTACCGCAAGCTAACGTTCTAGGTGCTGCTTGTTTTGCTCCTGGGAGAGTGCAGAGGGGGCAACGCCCCTTCTGCTGGGGGTCTGGGGGTATCCCCCAGAACTAATTCTCATCCCCCTTCCTGGCCAGGAAGGGGGTCAGGGGGATGGTCGAAGGCGTTTGCCATCACCCTCCCAACTCCAGCCACATCTGGTACACCTGACGGCGCGGCAGGCCGTACTGCGCCATCACCTGAGCCACCGCCTCACGGGCAGCAACCCCCGATGCCCTTAGCTTGCGCAGGCCCTCCACCACATCTTGCAATGTGACCTCCTCCGATCCCTTCTGCTCCTCGGCGCCGGCTATGACCAGCGTGAACTCGCCCCGGGGCAGCACGAAGTGCGCCAGCGCCTCAGAAATCGTCCCTCTGTATATCTCCTCGTACAGCTTGGTAAGCTCGCGGCACACTGCCACCCGGCGGTCGCTGCCCAGGGCCTCGGCCATGTCCTCCAGGGAAGCCCGCAGTCTGTGGGGCGCCTCAAATAGCACCAGGGTGTAGGGCTGGCGGGATACCCGTTGCAGCGATTGAAGGCGTTCCTTGCGCCGGCTTGGCAGAAACCCCAGGAACAGGAACTGGTCCCCGGGCAGGCCAGAGGCCGCCAGAGCAGTCGTCACAGCCGATGCCCCTGGCAGCGGCACTACTGGAACACCTGCCTGGATAGCTGCCCTGAGCAGCTCGTAGCCGGGGTCGCGGATGCCAGGCATGCCTGCATCGGAGACCAGGGCCACATCTCCTTCCAGGAGGCGTTCCAGCAAGAATGGGATGCGCAGGAAGCGGTTGCCTTCGTAGTAGCTGACCAGTGGAGTACGGATGTTGTGGCGGCGCAGGAGCTTCCTGGTAGTGCGGGTGTCCTCCGCGGCTATGATGCCAACCTCTTGGAGAACACGCAACGCACGGAGGGTGATGTCCTCCAGGTTCCCTATGGGTGTCGCGACAACGTACAATGTATGCATTATTTGCACCTATTCGTGTAAATCCGCCTCCCGTGGCGACTCGTATGTTACCATGAGACTATCCCAAAAACCCTCACCACCTTGCTCCCCCTCTCCCGCCTCTGGCAGGAGAGGGGCATAGAATAAATCTGGGGGACACCCCCAAACCCCCGCCAGAGTCCCGACAAGTCGGGACTCTGGACTTCCCCGGGCGTCGAGTCTGGGACGTGTCCATGAGGAGAGGCTTAGGGAGGCGCTATGGAAACAGGGCAACAGGCAGTACAGAGCCCGGGGCGCATTTCCAGGGCAGCCGGGCTGGCTATGGGCCTGGTTGCCGGGCTAGTCATGACCCTGTTACTGGTGGCCTTGAGGTTCGCCATGAACGCCCCGGTGCTCCCCGAGGTAGTGGCCGACGGGCTTACCAGAGCGACTCCTCCTGCTGCCTTTGACTTTGTGCTGGCGCATCTTCAAGTAAGCGCCAAGCCCCTCATGTTCGGCGGGCTATTGGTGGGGCAGGTGCTGGCGGGCGGCGGGCTGGGATTGCTGTACGTCCGCTACTCCGCAAGGCTGCCCTTCAGCGAACGCCAGCCCTGGCGCAGGGGACTGCTTATCGGGTCAGTCCTGTGGGTCGGCCTGATGGCTGTTGTAACCCCGCTGGCCGGAGGCGGAGCCTTTGGCTCCTCCCTTCCCAATGGCCCTGGGCGGTATCTATTCACCTCTTTCCTGGCCCTGGCAGCCTATGGAGTATCCCTGACACTGCTTCACTCGTGGGCCTTGGCCCGGAGGGAAGGCAGCCAGGACATGGGACGCAGGCGGCTTGTACAGATGGCGGCTCTCGTGGCCGTGGTGGCAGCCGTAGGAGGCCTGGCGGTGCGCACCATTGCACGCGGCGCGTCCCAGGTATCGCCTTCGCGGGTCTTCCGTAACAGTGGGAAGCTGCCGCCTGAGGTCACGCCCAACGACCAGTTCTACGAAGTCTCCAAGAACATCATCAACCCCAGGGTAGACGCGACTTCATGGAAGCTGGAGATAACAGGCAACTTGGGCAACGCCTACTCCCTGAGCTACGACGAACTGAAGGCGTTACCCTGGCAAGAGCAGTACGTCACACTCACCTGTATCAGCAACGAAATAGGCGGTGACCTGATCAGCAACGCCCTCTGGCGGGGTGTGCCACTGAAGCTTGTGCTGGAGCGTGCCCAGCTTCCTCCCGAAACTGTGCGGCTGGCCTTTTTCGCCGCCGATGGTTATGTGGACAGCTTCCCTGTGGAGCGTGCCATGCGGGAGAACGTGCTGGTGGCGTATCTGATGAACGGCGAGCCTCTCTCCAATGACCACGGCTTCCCTGCCCGCCTAATCGTCCCTGGGCTGTACGGCATGGAGAACGTAAAGTGGCTGACCAAGATAGAGCCGGTGCAGGCCAACTTCCGGGGCTACTGGCAGCAGCGTGGCTGGGCTGACACGGCGGTGATCAACACCATGTCCCGCGTGGATGTGCCCTCGGATGGAGCAGTGGTGCCTGCCCAGGACAGTCTGGTGGGTGGAGTTGCCTTCGCAGGCGACCGCGGTTTGGCCAGGGTAGAGGTCAGCACGGACGGCGGCGGTAGCTGGCACCCAGCGGAGGTGCGCAAGGCGCTCTCTCCGTACACCTGGGTGCTGTGGACCCGCGCTTGGACGCCGCCTTCGGCTGGCCCGTACACCATCACTGTGCGGGCCACCGACGGCACCGGGCAAACGCAGACCCTGGTGGTGCAGGACAGCCTGCCGGACGGGGCTACCGGGTATCACAGCATAATGGTGTCGGCGCAGGGGGCATAGAAACGCCAATGTCTGTGCGGCCCCGCTCATGTCCTTCGACAGGCTGAGAGTGTGCGAAGGAATTGTCATTGCGAGCCCCGATGAGTTTGCGAATCGGGGCGTGGCAATCTGGGGCGGGGTTTCTCGAATGCCGAGTCCGTGATTTCCTCACAAGCTCTCCGGATGAGCGGGGCTACCAAATTCGCCCTGCAAAACAGCATGACAGCGCTTGACGCCATAAGTTGCCCTCCTCTATAGTCCAGATAGTAGTGGACTCTACAGTCTGAATACTTCTAGATCGCCTTATGACCTCCATCTCCCAGAAGTACGCCCAACAGAATGGCAAGCCCCTTTTCATCAGCGACTTTTCGCCTCCCCGTGGTGCGGACATATCCACCGTGCAGCAGGTGAAGGATGTTGGCGCCGACTTAGTTTGCGTTGCCTACAGCCCAGGCAAGTCGGTGCGGGTGGACTCCACTGTGGCAGCATACCTCTTGCAGCAGCGTGGCCAGGATGCCATCTTCAACCTGGCGTGCCGGGACATGAACAAGTTAGCTATCCAGAGCCACCTCCTGGGCGCACAGCTCCTTGGACTAGAGAACGTACTGGTGCTCCAGGGCGACGCCTTCACCCAGGCTGACCTGGCCACAGTAAAGGAAGTGTCAGACTACCGGTCGGTGGACTTAATCCGGGCCATAGTCGCCCTCAACCAGGGCGTGGACTTCCGTGGGCTGAAGCTGCGGGCACCCACGTCCTTTTGTATCGGGGCTGCCATAAACCTGAGCGCCAGTAACCTGGAACATGAAGCCGCCCTTGCCCGGCAGAAGGTCGAAGCCGGCGCAGACTTCTTCCTGACCCAGGCCTTCTACGAGGTAGGCAGAGCTAAGCAGTTTTTGGTACACTACCGCAGGCTTGCGGGCCGGGAGTTCCCCAAGCCTGTATTCTACGGCCTGCAAGTCCTGGAGAAAGATGGCCTGGTCTTCGGCGATGTGCCTGAGGCCACCCGGCGCGATCTGGAGCGGGGCCGCCCAGCTACGGAGATAGCACTGGAACAACTGAACGACTACATGGAGAACGGCTTGAGCGGCGTGTACCTGATCCCTCCTATTCTGCGGGGCGGGCGCAGGAACTACCAGGCGGCCAGGGAAGTGGTAACGGCCTTTCGAGGGCAGGGTGGCAGCTAGCCAGGAGCCTATGCCAGAAGCAATTGAGGTCCAAGACCTGGTCAAACGGTTCGGTAGCCTGACCGCCGTGGACGGCGTTTCCCTCTCGGTCCACCAGGGAGAGGTGTTCGGAATCCTTGGCCCGAACGGCGCGGGCAAGACCACCGCCCTGGAGATCATGGAGGGCCTTCAACAGCCCACCTCCGGCCGTACGCTCTTGTTGGGTATGGACAGCCACCGGGAGGCAGCCAAGGTCAAGGAGCGCATCGGCGTCCAGCTTCAGGCATCGGCCTACTTCGAATACCTGACCCTCATGGAAATCCTT
>JAUSCR010000105.1 GCA_030651175.1 Dehalococcoidia bacterium | reverse complement strand
TCAGTTCGCATGGGACGCAGTCCAATGCCTGTCAAGGCGCTTCTCCTCCAGCGATAGACCCAATATGGTCTCTATCAGTTCCGCGTGCTTCATACCCGCGGCCTCGGCCTGAATGGACATGCCTGTATTGGGGGAAAGGTCCGGATTGGGATTGACCTCAATCACATATAACCTTCCACGCTCGTCCGTCCGGAAATCAACCCGTGCATACGGAGGTGCGCCCACGGCACTGTGAGCAGCCAGAGCCAACTCTTTTATCCTCGCACCCACGGTCTGCCGCACTGGAGCCGGGCACACGGGAACTGTGGCCTGGTAAGTGGGGTCCTCAGGCACCCATTTGGCGGCGTATGTCAGAATCCGTGGCCCAGGCATGTTTCCCCCGTACACTATCTCCGTAGGTGGAAGCACTCTGGGCGACTGCCCTCCCAAGATGGACGCGCTGAACTCCTTCCCGGGCAAGAAACGCTCAACCAGGACGGGAGTGCCGTACCTGGACTCTACCCAGGAGACCTGCGCGGCCAGAGACCCAAGGTCATAGACCACGCTCTGGGAGTTCAGTCCATGAGACCCATCCTCATGCAAAGGCTTCACAATGACGGGGAAGTCCAGGGAGAACTGCGCTAAGTCGCCTGAGGTAAGGAGCTGGTAAGGAGGGGTTGGGATACCCAGGCTGGCGAGAGTTTGCTTTGCCCTGGCCTTGTCCAGACACAGGGCAAGGGTGCTGGCATGGGCACCTGTGAAGGCCAGCCCGGCAGTTTCCAGCGCCAGGGCAATTTGCCACTCTGTTTCAGGTTTGCCTGCAAACCCTTCGAAGAGGTTAAAGACCACATCCGCCTGTACTCCCTTAAACGCCGCAATTGCGCCAGACATGGGTGGCCTCAGGCTCAACAGGTCAACGGTGTGTCCTCGCAATTCCAGCGCGCTTTTGATGGCATCAACCGCCACCCGCACCGAGGCCACGGCTACACCCTCGCCCAGAGCGTTGTAGCGGGAAGGCCCAGGCTCGTTATACAGAAGCACTATGTGCATGGTGTAGCGACCTAAGTCCGCACCTTTCCAGGGCTGAGTTCAACAGGTTCCCGATGAGCCATGAGTAGTCCCTGCCTATAATTGATGCCATGATGGGCAGATCGCTGTAATCCCCCAGGCCAGGCAGAGGATTGGCCTCCAGGAAGTAGACCATGCCATTCCTGCCTATGCGAAAGTCCATGCGTGCCGCGTCCCGGCAACCCAGCGCAGCGAACAAGGTGAGGGCTGTGGCCTCAATCTCCCTAACACAAGCGGCGGGCAAGTCAGGAGGACAGCGGTAGGAGACCAGGTTACGCCAATCGCGCTTTACCTCCAGGGTGTACATGAAGTTATCGTCGGGGCCCGATTGCGGCACTACCTCCATGACTCCCAGCACAGTGGGCGGGTTGTTGCCCAGCACACCTACAGTGATCTCGGTTCCCGGAACGAACTCCTCCACCAGGGCAGGCTGCCTGTACGCCTCCAGGGCAGTTTCCACCGATTGATACAGGTTGTCCCAGGTGTGCGCCAGGGAGGTACTGTGGACGCCTTTGCTGGAGCCTTCGAAGGCTGGTTTGACTACCAAGGGAAAGGCCAACGCTTCCTTCCGGAGAGCCTCCAGTTGGTCTATTTGCCGGATAACATGATACCGAGGAGTGAGGACGCCGGCGGAAAGGGCAACCAGCTTGGCAGAGGGCTTGTCCAGGCAGATGCCCAGCGTGAGTGGGTCCGAGCCGAAGTAGGGTAGGCCCAGCATCTCCAGGACACTGGGTATCTGGGCTTCGCGGCTGCGGTAGACTCCCCTACCCTCGGCAATGTTGAAGACGAAGTCTACGGACGTGTGGACAACGTTTTCGAGGAACTCCGGGCCGCCTCCCAGGCGTACTACCTGATGCCCCAGCCTCTCTATTTCAGAGGCTAAGGCATCAATGGTACTGGGAGGGTCGTACTCTTCCGCCTCTTCGTCAGGCGCGCCCAGAGCAACCGGCACCGCGTTCTTGAGGTCATAAGCAAGGCCAATCTTCATCGGTCAACCCCCGCTTGGGCGCTGGTTATGGAGCAAAGCTGGTCATACCTCTCTTGCCCCAGGGCAAGGACCAACTCCTCTTGGAAAACAGAGTACACCGGCACAGGTAAAGTATCCGCTCTTTCGCAAGTGCCGCCCAGATCGTAAATCTCGTTTTCGTCGTCCAGTTGCACCTCGTCACCATAAACTGCAATAGGAAATAGGGTGCAATAAAACGGTTTGAGGTCCCAGGGGTGCCTGTTTTGGGCCAGGGCAGCCACTTGGAGAGCACACTTGTAATCGGGGCGAAGAAAGACGCACCGGGTGCCCGCGACATGATGGGGATCATCCACCACCTCGGTTCCCACCCGGTACCCCGAAGGGAAATCCGGGTCAGCCACCACATTCCCATCGAACCAAGCATCCACGTCTCGGCGGCCCACAGGCAGGTGAGGCTTGACCAGTTCCGCCTCCTGGACAATCCAACTGGCATCGGCCATGTCCACCAACACGCCATGCCCACAGCAAGCGGCCCGGCACTCCGCAAGGACGCACCGGGCCACAGAACGCCTCTCCAACAGGTGGGTATCCACCTTTAGCGTGCCAACGCTGATGAATTGTCTGACTGGAGACACTTATTCAATTGCCTTTAATTGGCAATGGTAACGCAAACCCGTATCGCTTACAAGATACTTTTGGGGAGATTTTCGCCATTCTTTTTCCAGCCTCTCCGGCTGGAAGTAAATGCCCCAGGACTGTTGGGCCTTCACGTCTCTTTAAGAGCAGCCACCATAAGGGATGATACCCCGGAAGAGATTGCTTATTTCGTCGTCATTGACTACAGTCCTGCCCCCTCATACAATCAAACAATCTTCTTCTCATGGGCGGACAGCCCAGCAACCAAAGACAGAACAGGGGTGCGTCCGGGTGAAAGCAGCGTATTATACCGATAGGTTCACAACCGAAGACACCTTTATCTACGGGGACATGCCTGACCCAAAGATAGGCCCCATGCAGGTCCTGATTCGTGTTAAGGCGACCGCCATCAACCGGAAAGACCTGTTTAGGCGCGAAGGCGCGGGCGGTGGCGGTTCCCCTCCGTTTCCATTTGTAGACGGTTTGGAGGTTGCAGGCCTCGTTGAAGCAGTTGGCCCGGAGGTAACGGACCGCCGGGTCGGCCAGCGGGTAGTGGCGACGCTGCCCTACGGCGGCTATGCCGAGCTGGCAGCAGTGAACCGTGCAGGCACCGTCCCGCTTCCTGATAGCCTCTCTTTTGAAGAAGGGGCCAGCATACCAATAGTCTTCCTAACATCCTGGTATGGCCTGGTCAAGATGGCTCGCATCGAGGCTGGAGAGACCGTTTTAGTCCAATCGGGGGGCAGCGGTGTTGGGATGGCTGGAATCCAGATAGCAAAATACTTTAGGACCATGGTGATTACCACCGCAGGGTCGGATGAAAAGGCAGCCCGTGCCAGGGAGCTGGGAGCAGACCTGGCCATCAACTATCAGAAGCAGGACTTCCTTCCGGAGGTGATGCGTGTTACCGACGGCAAGGGAGTTGAGGTAGTGCTGGAGTCCGTAGGCGGCGATGTGCTCACCAAGAGCATCCAGGCCCTGGCACCTCTGGGCAGGCTTGTAACTGTGGGCAACAGCAGTCGCAGCTCCGTTGCGCCGGACCTGAACCTGGTGAGGCGCAAGAACGCCATCTACACCGGCTTCAGCTTGGGTGGACAGATGTACTATGGCGGCGTCATGGCGGAGCTGGCCAAGATCATAGACCTCTGCGGCCAGGGCAAAATGAGGACGGTGGTGGACCGTGTATTTCCCCTAAGGGAAGCCTCGGAGGCCCACCGTTACGTGGCGGAACGGCGCAACTTCGGAAAGGTGGTCCTGCGACCGTAATAGCCGGGATGCGGCCACCTCCCTGCCCCGTCAACTGTCAAACCAGGCAAACCGGTTGAACTAAGGAGACGCATAATGGTAAATCGGAGCACCTCAAGTTTTGGGACTGTGGGAACCGACTGGCAACAGCGGGTCAGTTGGGACACCGTTCGAAAGTACCGCCTGAACCGCGCCAGGGAGGCCATGAAGCGCCACGGGATTGGAGCCATGCTCACCATGTACGATGAGAACGTTCGTTACGTCACATCAACCATAACCCCGGGCTGGTGCAGGCTCAAACCTGGACTGCGCTATGCTCTGCTTACTGAGGGAGCCGAGCCTGTCCTCTTTGAGCAAGGAGACATCGGCATTCAGATCAACCGCCACTGTCCCTGGATCCCTGCTGAAAACGTGCGGTATGCCTATTCGTGGATCAAGGGTGCTGTAGGGGGCGCCTCCCGCCAGCAGGTCAAGAAGTTCACCGCCGCTATTCAGGACGAAATGAAGAAGTATGGCATGGCAAAAGCGCCCCTGGGCGTAGACTTCATTGACATCAACATGATCGGCGCCTTCAAGGAGGCTGGCATCGAGTGGGTAGATGGCGCCAGCCCCATGATGGAGGCCAGGGCCATCAAGAGTCCTGATGAGCTAGAGGCGATGCGCATAGTCGCTGCCATCTGTGATGGCTGCCACTGGGCCATCTCCAAATTCATGCGACCAGGGATGCGGGAGCATGAGATAACAGCTTTCGCAATGAACTACTTGTACAACATACCTGGGATCGAAGATGTGGAAGATGTCATCGTGTCTTCAGGCCCCAATAGCTGGCCCAACTGGCGCAACTTCTCTGACCGCATTATTCAGCCCGGCGACCTGGTGATAATAGATATGGCGGCGGTGACCTGGAGCGGCTACAAGAGCTGTATGTATCGCACCTACTGCGTTGGCAAAGAGCCAACCCAGGAGCAGAAAGAGTACTACAAGATTGCCTATGACTGGCTGTACCAGGCCATCAGCAAGGTGCGGCCTGGCGCTACCACCAGGGATATTGCCTCGGTGTGGCCCTCGGCAATGCATACATGGGGCTACAAGGAGGAGGATCAGGCAGCGGCCAACCTCTGGGGCCATGGCCTTGGCCTGGCCCAGTACGACCCACCTGTTATTTCCCGCATCTACTCCCTGGACTTCCCTGTAGAGATTCAGCCTGGAATGAGCTTCGCTCTGGAGACCCAGCACGGCAAGCCCCTTCAATGGGGAGTGAGGGTGGAGGAGATGCTGGTAGTAACCGAGAAGGGCCCGGAGATTACCACCCAGTTCCCCATCGAGGAGATCACGGTGGTCGACAACTAGCGTTACCCTGGCTGAAAGGGTGACATTCAGCGCACTACGCAACTATGAAACAGGTGGTCCTGGTAGCTCCCCGGCACTTGGCACTGATAGAGGCTTCGGCGCCAGCGCCTCGGTTCGGCGAGGTGCTGGTAGAAGTCAAAGCAACTGCAATCTGCGGCACGGACATCCACATCTACACAGGGCAGACATCGGTAGTCTACCCGCGGGTTCCCGGGCACGAATTCACAGGCATTGTGGAGCAGGTTGGGGAAGGCGTCACCGGCTTCAGCCCCGGCGACGCTGTAGCGCTGAATCCCAACCTGAGTTGCAATAACTGTGAGCTGTGCATCCTGGGCAAGGAGAACCTCTGCCCCAACGGGTTGTTCATGGGTCGGGAGACCGACGGCTCGCTGCGTGAGCATCTAACTGTTCCCCAGTCTCTGGTGTTCAAGATGCCTTCTCACGTCTCCTTTGCCGAAGGTGCTCTTATTCAGCCACTGAGCACTGTAGTTCACGGTCAACGCCGTGCCGATATCAAATCTGGCGAGTCGGTGGCGGTAATAGGGCAAGGGGCCACGGGCCTTATGCACACCAGACTATCCAAGCTGGCCGGAGCCTATCCTGTCATTGCCGTGGGGCGCAGCCAGTGGAAGCTGGACCTGGCTTTACAGATGGGGGCAGACTTTGTGGTCAGCGCCAGCCAGGGAGATCCGGTTGCCCAAGTGGCCCGGCTTACGGGCAGCCTTGGCGCTGACGTGGTCATAGAGGCGGTGGGAAACCCTGATACTGTCCGGCAGGCCCTTGACATGCTCAAGCCGGGAGGTCGGATGTTGGGGCATGGTATCTCGCCCCAGCCACTGCCTTCCTTGGACCTGTATCGAATGTATCGCAAGGAGACAACCTTAATGTTTCCACGGGCCCTGACCCGCGCCGACTTCTACATGGCAACGTCGTTAGTGGCCTCGAAACGGCTGGATTTGAAGCCTCTGATTACGCGTGAGTACGCCTTGGAAGAGGCTAGCGCTGCCTTTCGCTTTGCGGAAGAGGAGCGATTGCAGGTCTTGCGGGTGGTGATCAAGCCATAGCAAGCAGGACCCCCAGTGCCGCCAACCGGAGTCCCCACGCCAGGTTGAACTAAGAGGCCGCCAGGCCCGCCTTGGCTACATCCTCGTCCTGCTGAGATGTGGCTCCGCTTACACCCACGGCGCCAATGCCGTGGCCATCCTCTGTTATCGGCATAGCCCCCTGCCCAAACACCACGCGGCCCTGGTTCATCTGGATTACGCTCTGGAACACAGGGCTTCCGGCCCGCTCGGCTAGCACGCCGCTGGGCTGGCCGAACAAGGCAGAGGCCAGGGCCTTCCCCTGGGATATGGCCACGGTCATGAATCGCGCACCGTCCATGCGGGCAAAGGCTACCAGGTCGCCTCTATCATCTACCACAGCGATGCTGACTTTGACACCCAGCTTCTCTGCGGTGGCGCGGCCAGCCTTTATGATTCCTTCAGCCCGGGCGATAGTAAGGCTCATGGTTGTGCTCCTTCGTTTTCTTAGGTAGGTATGGTGCTAATTGAGACCTTGACGATATGGGATGGACTATCTGCAGCCACGTGGCCGGACAGAGAAGAGGGCAGGCTCTCGTGAGTCCGCCCTCTTCTCTGGGCATTTCGTTCAGGAATGCCTCTTCCTGGCCGCTGCGGCCGGCGACTTCTTCAGCCGGTCCCGCTCCAGGGCCGGCCGCCACTTGGGCAGGCTGATCTCCGGCGTAATGTCCTCAAACACCACCTCTACCGGCATGTTGTTGTAGATGGTGTGCGGATCGCACTCTACAATGTTGGTGGTCATCCGGCAGTCGCTCTGTTCCGCCAGGGCAATCAGGGCCACCGCATACGGGACCTCCTCATCGAAGCCCGGAACATTGCTCTGGTGGATAATAATCCAGCTATAGATCGTACCCTTGCCGCTGAGCTTGACCCACTCGTGGTTCCAGGAGTTGCACTTGTAGCATATCGGCCCGGGATTCCACCGATAGCTGAAACATTCGGAGCACCGCTGGATTCGCAACTCATGCTGCTTGCATCCATCCCAGAATGGTTTACTGTCGGCATCGGGCACCGGGATAGGCTTACGGTACTGCGTTGTGGTCATGCTTTGCTACTTAGCCTTTCCTTAGAATAAGGGCAGCGCCGTGGGGCCCACCCTGTCCTGTGGTCAGGATCAGCTCGGCGTTTTTCACCTGCCGCTCCGTGGGCAACTCGTGACGGAGCTGGCGTGCCCCTTCAATAACGTGTCCCATTCCCTGCCTATACGCCTCGGAGAGGTTGCCGCCATGGGTGTTCACCGGCAGCTCGCCCCCCAGGCGAATGCGGTGCCCACCCTCCACGAAAGGCCCACCCTCGCCTCTCTTCACGAAGCCGTAGTCTTCCAGTTGGACAAGCGTAATGGACGTAAAGCAGTCGTACAGCTCCGCGGCGTCAATATCCTTGGGTGTTACACCCGCCATCTCGAAGACCCGCGGGGCAGTGTACTTGCCGTACAACTCCGTCAGGTCGGGCCACATATCGCCGTGAGTAGACATGGGGCCAGTGCCCGCAGCCGCCCCCAAAATGTGTACCGGCCGGTGCTTCAACGACTTGGCCCGCTCGGCGGTGGTAACAATCAAAGCGCATCCCTGGTCGGTATCCAGGCAGCAGTCCAGCAAATGGAATGGTTCCACGACCCAGCGGGAGGTCTGATGGTCTTCCAGGGTGATGGGCGATGGCATCTGGGAGAGAGGGTTCAGGGATGCATGGTACCTGGTTGTGACGGCTATCCAGCCAAACTGCTCGCTAGTGCTGCCGTACTTCTCCATATGGGCCCGCGCCTTCATGGCGAAGCCCTGGGGCGGCGTGGCCATTCCGTACAGCATGGCCCCCGCGGCGCCACGAACCTTGGGAGGCCCGCCGTCGCCGGAGAACCTTCCCTGCCCGCCAATTCGGACACCGGAGCGGCCGTTTTGGGCTCTGTAGGCCACCGCATAGTTGCATACACCCATGTTCACCATGGCGGCTGCGGTCAGGACGCAGGTATTGGATGCGAACCCTCCGCCGGAGTAGACGCCGCTCCACTTCAGCTCCGGAATACCCATGGCGCTGGCCACCTGATGTGGGGTGACCGTGTCGGCTCCCATGTTGGTGCACATGCCGTCAATATCCTTGGAGCTCAACCCCGCATCTTCTATGGCCTCCTTGATGGCCCTGGTTGCCAGCGTCAACACGCTTACCCCGGACTGCTTCATGCCCGGAGTGGCCCCAATACCCACGATTGCAATCTTGTCTCGAAAGTCCCGCATGGTCCCGCTCCTTTCCCCCAATGGGGCGTCCCCCAAGTGCCTTGAACCCTCTACAAGATAGACTTTCAGCGACGCAAAATCAATGCGCTCCCTCGGTCAAACTCATGGCTTGTGCAAAGAGCCACTTCTGCGCCTTTCACCTGGCGCGGGCCAGCCTCTCCCCGCAACTGGATCACCGCCTCCACCACTTGTGCCAGCCCCTCCATCTCACCCTCCGCCAGCGACCCCCCGTGGGTGTTTACCGGTAGCTTGCCGCCCAACTCGATGGCGCCATTCTTGACAAAGTCGCCGGCTTCGCCTTCCTTGCAAAAGCCGAAGTCCTCCAACTGGGGGAGCACCATCCAGGAGAACGGATCGTGCAGCTCCGCAACGTCTACATCCTTGGGGCTTATGCCCGCCTGCTCGTACAGCCGCTTGCCCAGCCGTTTGCTGAAGCAATCACCTAGCTCTGAGGTCATGTACCCAAGACTGGGTCGGTCCGTATTGCCGCTCTGGGCCGCCATGATGTACACGGGAGGCTGGGGCAGGTCTTTGGCCCTTTCCACGCTTGTCACTATGACCGCACAGGCCCCCACGGCCTCCACAAAGCAGTCCAGCGACCGCAGCGGATCGGCTACCAGGGGAGAAACAAGATAGTCGTTCAGGGAAACGTGGGTCCGTAGAAGCGCACGGTCATTCAGGCAGGCGTTGTTGCGGGCCGCCATCACCACGCGCCCGAAGTCCTCTTGTTTGGTCCCATATTTGATCATGCGCCTCCGGGCCATCATAGCGGACCGGTGAATCCCAGCGTTCATGCCGTAGGGCCAGCCGTATTGGCCCTCCTCCCATAAAGCATCGGAGTCAAGGCCTTGCAGACCTATCATTGGATTACGGTTGGCCCACCTGTTCACCACGTGGAAAACAATCGCGTAGTCGCCCAGGTTCTGCATGCAGGCGGCTGCCGCCATGCCTATGAGCTCGTCCGCGCAGTAGGCGGCTCCTGGGGTAGCGTCCCAGTTCCAATAGAGCTGCTCCAGCCCCAGGATGGTCTCCAGGACGCCCTGATTGGGCGTGTCTCCACGCGTGTAGCTGGCCACGCTGTGAATCTGTTTTGTCTTGAGGCCGGCGTCCTGAATGGCGTTCAACGCCGCTTCTGCCGCCAGGCTCAGGTTGCTGACCCCTGCCGACTGGGAAAACTTGGTGTAGCCTATGCCTACAATTGCTGCCTGATCTGTAAAAGCGCTCATAGTTTGTATTACAACCGTTTACCTCTAGGTTGCCGATATCTTACATCCCCTTTTTCAATGCTGCAAACTTCCACGCTTGCAGCCCTTAAACCAGGATAAGGTTGTCCCATCATCTCTAGCAGGGTGATGGGAAACCCTCTTTGACCATCTCCCTGGGAAGTTCCGAGGGGGCTCTGAGAACCCCCGCTTCTATCGGAGTCTTGACAACCAAGGACTAATCGCTGTAACTTGCCGCTGTCACCACTACAGGCCGCAGCCCGCCTCGCATTGAACCCATGCATAGCGGGCAGGCGGCGCGTCTTTTGCGGCAGCCAGCCGCGCGATCCTTTTGGGGCGCCACCCCGCGAACTTGCTCTGTGGCTAGATACAACATGTAAATGGAGGGAACCGTGACCACCAGAGAGAATCAACCAGTCGCACAGTCGGCCAGGGGAGACTCCAGATACACCTGGCAGGACGCCATCGCCGCCATTGGGCAAGACTTCGCCAGCGGTGAGGAACAGGTGGCCGACGAGGCAATAGAACACACCACTGTCATGCGCTTCTGCGAGGTCTGGGAGATTGGCAACCCCATCTATTGGCATGAGGACGTGGCCAAGCAGGCGGGCTACCGCAATGTGGTGGTTCCGTGGAGCGCCATCAAACAGACCTTCGCCTACAACGGCTTTTGGAGGCCGGGGGCGCCCACCCGCTTTCCCCCAAACTTGGACAAGAACGCCTCTGCCCAGACTGGCTCCTTTGAGGTTCGGGGCAGGCCCATTCCCACCCCTCCCTTCTCTACAGGCGTCTTCACCGACATGGAGATCGAGTACTTCGAACCGGTGTGCGTGGGTGACAGGCTCACTGTGAAGGGGAACAAACTGATCAACGTGAGGCCCAGGAAGACCCGCATCGGCGATGGGGCGTTTATCAACCGCGGTAACGAGATATACAACCAGAAGGGAGAGTTGGTGGCCCGCGTCAACCAGGGAGGCTACCGTTACAATCCCACCAGAGGAGGCGGCCAGTAGAGAAAGTTAGCAGGCTGCTGAAAAAGGGGAGTCCAGAGGGGCGAAGCCCCTTTGGTGGGGGTCTGGGGGTATCCCCCAGATATAGTTTTCACCCCCTTCCTGGCCAGGAAGGGGGCCAGGGGGATGGTCGGAGGAGTTTTACCGCACCTTGCTAGGGTTAGAATCAACCCAGGGCAAAAAGAAAAGGAGGAAGGATGGCACAGGACAGACCGGCAATGGCCCGCCGGGGAGACCCAAGATACACGTGGGATGACACAGTTGCCGCTATGGGACGGGACTTCTCGGGTGGCAAGGTACAAGTCGCCCAGGAAATCATAGAGTACACCTCTGTGGCCCGGTATTGCGAACCCTGGGAGATCGGTAATCCCATATACTGGGACAGGCGAGCGGCCAAGCAGGCCGGCTACCGGAATGTAGCTGTTCCTTGGAGCGCCGTCTTACAAACTTTCACCTACACGGGTTACTGGAGGCCGGGTGAGCCGACACGCTTTTCCGTGGGGACCGACGTAAATGCCATGACGGCAAATGTCGCTTCTCCTGCGGAGGAAGAAACGGAGACACTTCCTCCTATGCCGCCTGTTACCAACAGCATCCGCACCGACATGCAGAATGAGTACTTTGAACCGGTATGCGTGGGGGACAGGATTACTGTCAAAGGCAATAAGCTCGTTAACGTCAGGGTGAGGGACACGCGCATTGGCTATGGAGCCTTCATCAACAGGCAGAGTGAGTACTACAATCAGCGTGGGGAGTTGGTGGCGCGATCTACCCAGGGTAGTTATTTCTACAACCCCAAATAGGACGATCAAGAGCAGACCGGCTCACCCAGGTAATCAACACGCAAAAGGGACCTTGTTCATAGAAGCAGAAAGGAGGTATGAGTGACACAGGACAGGCCAGCCATGATGCGCAGAGGAGATGCCCGGTACACCTGGGATGACACAGTCGCCGCCATAGGCAGAGACTTCTCGGGGGGCAAGGGCCATCTTGCTCAGGAAACAATAGAGCCCACCTCAGTGGCCCGATATTGCGAAGTGTGGGAGATAGGCAACCCCATCTACTGGTACAAAGACGCGGCAAAGCAGGCTGGCTACAGGGGAGTGGTGGTACCCTGGAGCAGTAGCTACCAGACCTTCACCAATGACTCCTTCTGGAGGCCCGGCCAGCCGGGTCGCTTCCCTGTGGGCGCCAACAAGGACGCCATGACAGCCAACGCCGCGCCGCGGGAAGATGAGGAGCAGCCAGTGCCCATGCCCGTAATCACTCAGAGCATTATCACGGACATACAGCTCGAGTTCTTCGAGCCACTCATAGTGGGCGACAGGCTTACAGCGAAGGGCAACAAGTTGCTCAATGTCAGGGTCAGGGAAACACGCATCGGCTATGGCGCTTTCATGAACCGCGAGAGCGAGTTCTACAACCGGCGCGGCCAACTGGTGGCGCGAATAAATCGCGGTAGTTTTTCCTACAACGCAGGGCAGAAGGCCCCCAAATAGGGTGGCCTATCAGAAAGAATGGGCTAGCAAGAATGGCCCGTAGCATAGGAGTATCAGGAGGGGGGTTGGAATGACACAGGATAGGCCAGCCTTTACACAGCGCGGGGACGCCAGGTACACCTGGGATGACGCCATCGCCGCCATAGGCAAGGACTTCTCTGGTGGCAAGGATCACATAGCCCAGGAGACCATAGAAGCCACTTCCGTGGCCCGGTACTGCGAGGTGTGGGAGATAGGCAACCCCATCTACTGGTACAAAGACGCCGCAAAGCAGGCCGGCTACAGGGGAGTGGTGGTACCCTGGAGCAGTACCTATCAGACATTCACCAGCACCTCTTTCTGGAGGCCCGGCCAGCTTAGCCGCTTCCCTGTCGGCACAGACAAGAACCTCGGCACGGCCAACGCCGCGCCACGGGAAGATGAGGAGCAGCCAGTGCCCATGCCCATAACCACTCAGGGCATTATCACGGACATACAGCTCGAGTTCTTCGAACCTCTCATAGTGGGTGACAGGCTTACAGCGAAGGGCAGCAAGCTGCTCAACGTCAGGGTCAGGGAAACACGCATCGGCTATGGCGCATTCATGAACCGTGAGAGCGAGTTCTACAACCAGCGTGGGCAACTGGTGACGCGAATAAATCGCGGTCTTTTTACCTACAACCCAGGGCAAAAGGCCCCCAAATAGGGTGGCCTATCAGAAAGAATGGGCTAATAAGAATGGCCCTTAGAATCGGTGTAGCAGGAAGGAGGTAAGAGTGACACAGGAGAGGCCAGCGATGATGCGCCGCGGGAACCCCAAGTACACATGGGACGACACCGTGAAGGCCATAGGCAAGGACTTCTCTGGCGGCAGGGAACGCCCGGCCCAGGAAACCATTGAGACCGCCGCTTTGAGCCGGTATTGCGAGGTCTGGGAAATTGGCAACCCCATCTACTGGTACGAAGACGCCGCAAAGCAGGCCGGCTACAGGAACGTGCTGGTCCCCTGGAGCAGCACCCAGCAGACATTCACCAATGACACCTTTTGGAGACCAGGAGAACCGACACGTTTCCCTGTGGGAATCGGAAAGGACGTCAGTGCGTCCAACCCGGCTCCTCCCGAGGAAACGGAGGAGCTTCTGCCTATGCCTCCGCATACTAATAGCGTCCGAACCGATATGGAAATCGAGTTTTTTGAGCCGGTTTGCGTAGGTGATAGGCTTACAGTAAAAGGAGACAAGGTAGTCAACGTGAGGCCTCGCAAGACGCGTGTTGGCGTCGGAGCCTTCATCAACTGGGAATTCTTGGTATATAACCAGCGGAGTGAACTGGTGGCACGGGTTGTACGAGGTAGCTACGCCTATAACCCCGGGTAGCAGTCACGAAGACAAAGGTCTATACTCTAACATCCAGCAGCAACAAGAGCCAATGACACCAAGCTAAGTAAGGAGGCGCAAAGACATGACGACTAGAGCTAGAGGGACGACTCGGACATCACAGCCCAAGGCCAAGATACCCCACCAGATTTGCTGGGAGGACGTGAAGGAAGGGGATGCAATACCCCCTGTTGACTTCAACCTCACCGTCCAGCGCATGGTCATGTCCGCTGGCTCCAACCGGGACTTTGCCACCATCCACCACAATCCCACCATGGGCAAGGCCGCCGGTTCTCCAGATATGTTCTTGAACAACGTCTCATGCCTCCAACTGTGGGAGCGCGTGATATCCGACTGGAGCGGAATCCATGGGCGGGTCAAGAAGGTCAGTTTCCGCATAATGCATTTCCACGCCGCAGGTGACGTGGTACACGTTGCTGGGAAGATTGCAAAGAAATGGCAGGAGAACGGCTTGAACCTGGTGGAATTGGAGATGCAATCCGATACGCCAAGGATGCCTGGCATGACAGGCAGCGCGGTGGTAGCTCTGCCATCCAAGGCCAACCCCACTGCTACGCCTCACTGGAACGCTCAGGGCGTCGCCGTCTAACCTAACAGGCTGCGGGAAAAGGGGTGTGCAGAGGGACGAAGCCCCGGAGCCTGCCCTGAGCGAAGCCGAAGGGACGGGGGTCTGTGGGTGTCCCCCAGATACAACTTTCACCCCCTTCCTGGCCAGGAAGGGGGCAGGGGGATGGTCGGAAAGGGTTTTTCATCACCCTGCTAAGCCATTGCCCAGCACGCGATAGCGGCATAGCAATCCAGCTCTGAACTGGAGCAGTTTTGCGTGTCCTGAAGGGTTCACTGCGCTCCAGATGCAATGACGCCGATTCGAAAGGAGGAGGATATGGCCGGATGGATTGACTCCCATGTCCACCTGGACTACTGGAGGATTGAAGACGTGCCCGGAGTTATC
>JAUSCR010000136.1 GCA_030651175.1 Dehalococcoidia bacterium | reverse complement strand
GCCACGTCCCGCACGACCTTGGCCCAGGTGGCGGGCAAGTTCAGCCGCCGGATAAAGCCTTCTATATCTTCTTGCTTCATGGAGTAGGCCAGGACGCCCAGATAATGTAGAGGTTCCTTTAGGCCGTCGGCGGAGAGGCGTTGGAGCCGCTGCTTCAGCGCCGGCGCATCAGGGAGGTGGCGATAAAGGGCGGTCAGCACGCCCAGCTCGGCGGCGCGCAGGAGCGTTGGCCCTGCCTGCTCTTCGCGGAATATGATGTCCAGCTCCCGGCGCAGACGGTCGCCGCTTATTGTATCCAGCATGGGCAGGTCGCGGCGCAGCAGCCTCTCCGTCCCAGTCCCCAGCCGGAACCCCAGGCGCTGCTCGTACCGGACGGCCCGCAGGATGCGTGTGGCGTCGTCCTGAAAGCTGGCGGCGTGCAGCACGCGTATCAACCCCTGCTGGATGTCCGACTGTCCACCCGTGGAGTCCAGCAGTTGCATGGGGGCAGGCTCCAGGCGCAGGGCTATGGCGTTGATTGTGAAGTCGCGCCGTGCCAGGTCGTCGGCGATGATGCCGGGGTACACGGTAGGCAGCGCGCCTGGCTTGCGGTAGGTCTCGCGCCGCGCCGTGACTACGTCAATGTCCTGGCCCAGGAGTCGGAGCTTGGCCGTGCCAAACTGCGACCGGGCTACCACCTTGCCGGATAGCGCCTCGGCCAAGGCCGAGGCCAGCCGCACGGCGTCGCCCTCCACCACCAGGTCCACGTCTTTGACGGCGCGCCCCATCAGCATGTCCCGCACGACGCCGCCCACCAGGTATAGAGGAAGGCCCAGCAGGCGGGCAGCCTTGATTGCTTCTGCCACCACCAAATTGCCCTGCGGGGGAAGGGCTGCGCTCAGCCTTGCCTGTATTTCTGAGGGGTTGGTCATGGCGACATTATAGGCTGCGGGAAGCACCCCAGGCGAACCGCGGCTGGTGTCCCGCTCATGGTGAGCCTGTCGAACCACATGGGTGGGGCTGAGTACCGCTCACTCCCTTCGACAAGCTCAGGGTGAGCGGACTTGTTTGCTCCCGCTCATGGTGAGCTTGTCGAACCACATGAGCGGGACACCCTAACCCTCTGCCCTCCGCTGCAAAGCATACTCCCGCACAAACTGCTCCTGGATTGGCTCTTGTATGCTTCTCACCTTGCGGATGGCTGCTTCCCCGTCCAGGCCGTTGTCCACGAAGTAGCACGCCACAATGGTGCCGGTGCGCCCCGCTCCTACGCCGCATGTCACCAGCACCTTGCGTCCAGAATCCACCATACCGTGCATAAAAGCCAGTATGCGCTGTGCTTGCTCCGCCGTGGGGACGTAGGCGTAGGAGTCTATTGGATCGTGGAAGTCTACCATGCCCGCACCGGCCACTTGCTCCGGGGTGACTTTTGACTTATCAGCCGTTTCCAGGCGCACCAGCCCGCGGATGCCCTCCTGGGTCGCGAGGTCAAGCAGCTCCTCCGGCAGCGGCATGGCAGCGCCAGCCACCCACGGGTCGAACCAGCGGTAGTTGGGAGGTAGAGGCATGGTTCTCCTTAAATGGCTAGGACTTGCCGACATTATATCCCCGCTACCCTTGCTATGGGAGCGGCACTAATCGTAAGGTAGAGGTGAGATGGACGATAACGCCCTAAAGCAGCTACAGGACGCCCTGGGCCTCTCTTTTGGAGACGAGGGGCTGCTGCGCCAAGCGCTCACCCATCCTTCCCACGTCAACGAGCATCCGGAGGAAGCCGGCGGCTCCAACCAGAGGCTGGAGTTCCTTGGCGACGCCGTTATTGACTTGGTGGTTGCCAGAGAGCTTTACGAGCGCCTGCCGGGGCTGGACGAGGGAGATCTGACCGAACTACGCTCCCAGGTGGTGCGGGGCCAGGTGCTGGCCCGCGTGGCGCGCCGTCTGGGGCTGGGGCAATATCTGTTGCTAGGGCAGGGCGAAGAGGGCGCCGGCGGCAGTGACCGGGATTCCAACCTGGCCGCCGCCCTAGAGGCCTTGGTGGGCGCTGTGTTCCTGGACCGTGGGTACGGGGCGTCGCAGCGTTTGGTGTCGCGCATTCTGGAACCTGAGTTGGCGCAAGTGCGTGCTGAAGGCGTCTCCAAGGACCCAAAGTCCGAGTTGCAGGAGCGGATGCAGCATGATGGCAGGGGCACGCCTAGCTATCAGATGGTGTCCGCAGAAGGGCCACCACACCAGCGCCGTTTCACGGTGCAGGTGGTGGTAGACGGCCAACCGCTGGGCACAGGGCAGGGCCCTCGCAGGGTGGATGCCGAGCGACAGGCGGCCCTCCAGGCACTGAAGGCCGTGGATTGAGCTTTGATTCTGTTTGCTTCTGCGCGCTGACACCAACCAAAACGTAGCCAGGCCGCGGAATAAGGTTGCTGGCACTCAAGATAGATGGTAAGCTGTCATTACTCCATTCGGGTCCTGCTGACGGAAATCTGCTCAGCCGCAATGGGGAATCTTGGATATTGGCAAGATGGGCGTGATTCTGAATGCCTTGAGCGCCTCGGGTTACCAATAGCTATCGAATTGCGATACTCCAACTTATCGGGGATAACACTCAACAGCCGTAATGAAGGGAGATTGACCATGACACAAGGCTCTGGCCCGCGGTCCATGCGGTACAGCATTGATGAAGTGCTGTCAGGGATGCTGGCGTCCATTACCAGGAATGAGTTTACCGACGATGTTGCGCGGCTTGGTGCGGTGTTCAAGACCCTGTCGGCCAAGCACTCCTTGTTGGCGCCGTTCGCTGCTGTAGGCGGCGAGGCCGATTTCTCCGTAGTCCTCAAGGATGCGCTTCAGAAGTTGGTCAACAAGGAGTTTATACACCACGAACCGGGTCGCTACGCCTTGACTCCCAAAGGGCGCGCTTCCTGTGTGAGCAGCAAGAGGATGCTGTTCAAGGCAACTGATGTTGGGCAGTTGGAGGCCACGGCCTGCGATTTTGAAGAGCAGTTGGCAGTGTAGCGGGCTCACGAGGGAGTGTGAGGACTGGGCCTCCAGTGGTGCTTACGCAACTGTCACTTGGAAGCAAAACGGAACCCTAGCCCCTGTTGCTTGCGCGCCGCTTCTCGCCGGATGCTATCATGGCAAAACTGGCGAGGGCGAATCAAGTAGTCTGGTATACATATGCCTCTGTTCTTTGGCCGCAAAGAGCGTGTGGAAGAGGGGGTTCGCCGCACCCGGGAGACCTGGTTTGGCCGGCTGTCCCACCTCTTTCATGGTGGCCAGGTTAGCGCCGAAACGTGGGAGGATCTGGAGGAGGCCCTGGTTTCCGCCGACGTAGGCGTTGCCACGGCTGAGGCAGTGTTACAGCGGGCACGGGAGCGGGTGCGCTCCGCCGGCGAAGCCGCCAATTCAACTCTGGTATTGCAGGCGGTGAAAGAAGAGATGGTGGCGCTGCTCGGAGAGGAAGCTCCGTCCATCAAAGGCCTGCTGGAGGCTGGGGATTCGCGGCCCAAGCCGCTGGTGGTCCTGGTGGTGGGTGTGAACGGCTCCGGGAAGACCACCACCATAGCCAAGCTGACGCGGTTCTTCCAGGAGTCCGGCGACAAGGTTGTCCTGGGCGCTGCCGATACCTTCCGCGCCGCCGCCATAGACCAGCTCCAGGCCTGGGCCAAACGGCTGGACGTCGAAGTTATCGCTCACCAGCCGGGGAGTGACCCGGCGGCGGTGGCTTTCGATGCGGTGCAGGCGGCCAAGGCACGGGGAGCCGACGTTGTAATCATTGACACGGCCGGGCGGCTCCATACGAAAAGCAACCTCATGGAGGAGCTGAAAAAGGTCCGCCGCGTGGTGCAGCGCCTGGACTCCCAGGCTCCTCACCTGACTCTCCTGGTGATGGATGCCACCACGGGACAGAACGGCCTGGCGCAGGCGCGGGCCTTTACCCAGGCGGTGGCCTGCGACGGCGTTTTCCTGGCCAAGCTGGACGGCACCGCTAAAGGGGGCGCTGTGTTCGCCATACGCCAGGAGCTGGGTCTGCCTGTCTTGTTCATCGGAACGGGCGAGGGCGCTGAGGACATTTCGCCTTTCGATCCTAGCCAGTTCGTGGAGGCGCTGTTCACACCCCTTGCCGTGGACTCGCGGGCATGAACTGCAGTGTTGTATTTGCATTCGGATGGGGGGACATGCGAACAACAGGGACCGTCCCTTGAGCCTGGCGAAGGAGCGTACGTTGTTCCCGCTCATCCTGAGCTTGTCGAAGGATATGAGCGGGAGGGAACATCTACGCAGGTGGTTCCGTTCATGTGGTTCGACAGGCTCACCATGAGCGGAACCACCTCAACCTCTGCAACCCTTTATAGCTTATAGTTCAACGTGCTAGATGTAATTGTCTGGCTCCTCGCCGTAGAGCTCCTGGGCCTGCTGGCCTTCCCTATCCTATTTGCCTTGACGCCCTGGCTCCCCGACCGTGGGTATACTCTGGCGAAGCCGGCGGGCCTTCTCCTGGCCTTCTACCCCTTGTGGCTGCTGGCTTCCAGCCCACTAGTCTCCAACGGCCTTCCGACCCTGCTGTTCGTTCTTCTGGCCCTGGCTGCGGCTTCCGGGCTTGTGGCCTGGCGCTTGCGTGCCGATTTGCGTGACTTCCTCCAGCGGGAATGGAGGGTGGTGCTTCTCTCCGAGTTGGTCTTCCTTGGCGTTTTCGCCCTTTGGGCAGTGATCAAGTCCCACGATGCGGCCATCAACCACACCGAACAACCCATGGATTTCGCCTTCCTGAACGCCACTCTCACCAGCCGGCGCTTCCCACCCCAGGACCCGTGGCTGGCAGGGCATACGGTGAGCTACTACTACTTTGGATACCTGATATTCGGTGGCCTGACCCGCCTGGCGGGCATCTCCACCGCCGTGGGGTACAACCTGGCGTTGGTGTTGGTGGCGGCCCTGGCCGCCGTCGGGATATTTGGTCTTGTGATGAACACCGTACGACTGGTGGGAGGGAGCCTGCGGGCGGCGGCGTTAACCGGGTTCCTGGGGGTGTTGTTCCTTCTGGGCGTCGCCAATCTTGTCTCTGGGCTGGAGCTTGTCAGGGCTGGCGGAGGAGGCTCCCCAGAGCTATGGCAGTGGGTGGACATCAAGGGGCTGGATGGGCCGTTGAAGTCGTCGAACTGGTACCCCTCAGAGCCAGGCTGGTGGTGGTGGCGCGCCACCCGTGTCATAGATACCGTGCAAGGCGGTCGCAGCCTGGACTACACCATCACTGAGTTCCCGTTCTTCAGCTTCCTGCTCGGCGACCTGCACCCCCACGTCATGAGCCTTCCCTTTGTGCTGATGTTCTTGGGCCTGGTGTTGAACTATCTTGTGAGTCCCGCCAGGCCAGGTTGGCGGTGGCTGATTAGCTGGGGCGGCGCTCGAGACGCCCTTGTCATTGCCCTAGCGCTGGGAGCGCTGGGATTCATCAACCTGTGGGACCTGCCTGTATTTGCGGCGCTGTTTGCCGGGGCGGCGATGGCCAAGGCATACAGTGTGCAAGATACCTTGGGCAGGGCTGCGAAGAGTGCCCTTGCCACGGCGGTCCCGGTAGTGCTGCTGGCGGTGGTGCTTTATCTGCCCTTCTACCTCTCTTTTGATAGCCAGGCCAAAGGAATCTTGCCGGTGAAGGAGTACATCACCCGGCCCTTTCACTTCCTTGTCATCTGGGGTCTTTTTCTTCTCATAGCTGTGCCATTAGTGGTATGGGAGCTAGCGTCCGTCTTGCGGAGCAGGCCACGGAGGTGGCAAACGGCGGCCATAGCCCTGGCCTTTCCACTGCTCCCGTGGCTTGTATGGACGCTCGTGGAGGGGGTGCTGGCGGTGGTGCCGTGGCTTGACTGCGTCATATACAAAGGTGCGTCACCATGCACCGCGCCGGAGATTGCCGGCATGGCCTGGCGGCGGCTCCTCCACCTGCTGCCGTTGATCCTATTGGCGGCAGCAGCAGTGTACGTGGCTCTCCGTAGGGTTCATAGCGCGGCGGCAGAGCCTGGGCCCGCACCTGCTCCAGAACAGCAGTCCCAGAGGCTAAAGCACTTCCAGTGGGATGCCTCCGCAGCGGCCAGAGCCTTTCCTCTGATGCTCCTTGCCCTGGCGTTGTTGCTGCTCATCGGTGCGGAGCTGTTCTACTTGGTGGACGTATTCAACAATCGGATGAATACTATTTTCAAGCTGTACTACCAGGCGTGGCTCCTCCTTGCTGTGGTCGGTTCCTACGCCCTATACTACCTGGGTTCCAGATACAGCCGCGCAAGCGCATGGATTCGCATCCCTGGGTACGTGTGGGCCGGGCTAGTCGTTGTGGGGATGGTGGCGTTGGTCTACTATCCCCTGGCCGCCGGCTACACCAAGACATCCGGCTTGGCTGGGAAGGCAACGCTGGATGGTCTGGCCTACGTGGACAGGGAAAGCCCAGGGGAACTCCAGGGCATCCAATGGCTAAAGAAGAACCACAGGCCCGGAGATGTTATCGTAGAGGGTGTCGGCGACGACTACTCCAGCTACGGGCGGGTCTCGGCCAGCACTGGTATACCCACGATCTTAGGGTGGGTTGGCCACGAACAGCAGTGGCGCGGGTCAAGCAAGTCATTTGAGGGTCGGTTGCAAGCAGTGGAGAGTTTTTACAAGACCGATTCTCCCCAGGAGGCTGAAGTAATCCTCCGTCTGTATGAAGTAACGTATATTATTGTAGGGCCGCGGGAGAAAGCCAAATACGGCATTCAGGACGCGAAGAAGTTCGATGCCCTGGGTGATGTGGCGTTCCAGGAAGGCGACGTGGTGATATACCGTGTCAGAAGATAGCGGAACGGGAGTGGCATTGGAGGAGCAGGGAGAGGCCGTCTCGCCGCAACAGGCTGCGGCTGGCCCAATGGATAAGCAACTGCCGTGGGCCAGGTGGGAGCTTTGGGCATTTGTCCTCATCATCCTGCTAGCTCTTGGCTTGCGCATGTGGGACCTGGGAGCCAGGGCACTCCACCACGACGAAAGCCTTCACGCCATCTACTCCTGGTATATATACGACGGTCGGGGCTATCGCCACGACCCAATGATGCACGGCCCATTCAAGTTCTTTGGCACAGCGGCGGTCTACTGGCTCCTGTGGGCCAGTGACGCCACGGCGCGCCTCCTTCCGGCGCTGTTCGGCACGGCTCTGGTGGCACTACCCCTCCTGCTACGGCGACACCTGGGCAGGATTGGAACGCTGGTGACCTCCCTCATGCTGGCGCTGTCCCCCACCATGCTCTACTTCAGCCGGTTCACCCGCGACGATATGTATATGGCGGTGTGGGCGCTGTTGTTGGTGGCTTTCATGTGGGCGTATCTGGATACCCGCAAGAGGCGTTACCTGGTGCTATCGTCCGTGGTGCTGGCCTTTGCCTTTTCCACCATGGAGAACGCCTACATTCTGGTAGCCGTCCTGGGCAGCTATCTGATCATCGCCTCTGCCACTGACGTGGTGCCATGGCTGCTGGGACGCAAGAGGCTGCGGGACTTCTCTCCACAAGGAGAGATCCTGGTACTTATGGCCACGCTGGTTCTTCCCCTGGGCGTAGCGGCTATCGCCCTGTTTCAGCGCACCTTGGGGATTACTCTGGCCAACCCTGAGTGGACCGCAGGCCCCGTGGGAATGCCCAAGGGTCCAGGGCTATATGTGGCCTTCTTCGCCGTGGTATCGGCAATCGTCGCCTCGGTGGCTGTGGGGCTGCGTTGGCGGCCATGGGTCTGGTTGGCCTGCTTTGGGGTATTCGCCACCGTGTGGGTGTTGCTTTACTCCTCTTTCTTTACCAACTTTCCGGGCGGCCTGCTGAGCGGCCTGTGGCAGTCCCTGGGCTACTGGGTGGTGCAGCAAGACGTCGCTCGCGGCGGCCAGCCGTGGTACTACTACATAGTGCTGGGGTTGAACTACGAGTTCCTGCCATTACTGGTGGGCGCCGCAGCCGCCGTCTACTATCTGGCAAAAGGCGACAGGTTCTCGGTCTTTCTGGTTTACTGGGCGGTAGGCAGCTTCTTGCTCTACAGCTACGCGAGTGAAAAGATGCCCTGGCTTCTGGTTGGCGTCGTGCTGCCGTTCATTCTGCTAACCGGCAAGGCCCTGGGCCGCCTGCTGGAACGGCAGCCCTGGCAGCGGAGCAGCGGCGCAACCGGTGCTTCACCCGTGACTGGGCCACGGAGCATCCACTGGCCCGCCGTGGCGTTTACATTCATGCTGGCCCTCCTGGTGGCCGTAGGTGGCAGGTGGCTGGCCCTGGCTCTGGCCAAGGAGTTAGGCCTGAGCTTGCGGCTTATACTGCTCTTGGGCCTCCTTGTCCCTGCTCTGGTTGCCGCCTGCGTCTATCTGATGTGGCAAGCGGGCCAAGCAGGCAAAGGCAAGCGGCTAGCCCTGGTCGTGCTCTCTTTAGCTGGAATCATGCTGGCCCTGAGCGTGCAGGCGGCCTTCCGTGTGACCTATGCCAACCCAGACGTGCCTGTCGAAATGCTGGTCTATACCCAGACTGCGCCTGACATTCCACAGATCATGGCGGAGATAGAGCGTCTGGGAAAGGAGACTGGCAAAGGGCGCGACCTGAAGATTACAGTGGACTCCACCGATGGCTTTAGCTGGCCGTGGGCGTGGTATCTCCGGGACTACAAGTTTGTGGGATACCCGTGCTACAGCAACGAACCGGGCTGCCGCGACATGGAGCAGACACCGGAAGCCGACGTGGTGCTCCTGGCGGCACGCAACCAGACGTCGGCGGAGCGGTTTCTATCAGCCTACGGCACGCCAGTGAAATACAAGCACCGGTGGTGGTTTCCTGAGAGCTACCGCGGCATCACACAGAAGACGCTTTGGGAGGGTCTGCGCAAAAGAGAGTCCTGGTGCCGGGTAGTGGACTACTTTGCGTACAGGGATTTTGGGCTACCCATTGGGTCGGTGGACAGCTATGCTTATTTCCCCAAGGATTTCACGCCGACTCCCGTAGGGCGTGACGTGGCCGGCAACAAATCTCGCTGCTGAGGTGCGACTCCCTGTCCAGGGGTTTGGATACATGACCGCTCACCCTGAGCTTGTAGAAGGGAGTGAGCGGTGATTGGACCCGCTCATGTGGTTCGACAGGCTCACCATGAGCGGAGTAATACTCCCCTCATTCGGGTCTCGTGGAAGGACATGAGCGGGACAGCCAGCGGGACTTGTTCCTAACTACTTCCCTGGTTTGCGTCCGCCATCGCTCCTTTGTATGGAGGGTTTCGAAGCCGGCACAACCAGCAGGTTGCTTCTGTGCGAAAAGCTCATGAAATGTGGCTGGGCTACTATCCTATTTGGCATGTTTGATGGTAAAATCACTCAATTGCTGTAGTTGCTAGTTGGTAGACGCCAGAGGCTTTGGGCTTGGTTACGCCATTCGCCAAAGGGCATCTTGCAAGAAGCGGAACCTTGCTCTAGGATATTTCAACCCTTGTATCCTGATAACCGAGGTGAGCGATGAGAAAAGCATGGATTCTGGTCGCCTTGGGGATGCTAGCCTTGTTCTTCGTAGCTTGTGGTGGTGGAGGTGGAACTCCTGGTGGTGGTGTGACGCCCACGGCAGCGTCCAAGACTCCCACAGCCGTAACTGTATCGGGGGAGCTGATCAAAGTGACCGGTACCACTGACTTTAAGCTGGAGCCTAATGTCATGGAGTTAAAGATTGGGAAAGGCTATCAGTTACAGCTTCTGAACCGGGGAAGTAACTCCTATCGCCTGCGCGTACCACGATGGGACATAATGCTCTTTGCGACTAGCGGGAACGACTCTGAGATTTCTAAGGTGTTCGTGCCGGATACGGTGGGGGACTTCGATTGCTTCGAGGAGTTCAATGCAGCCCGGCACGACATGAGGTGTACTGTCAAGGTATCGCCGTAGCTGGCAATGCTCCGGTGGCAGGGGATGGAAAGCTAGCGGATGCAGGGTGAGTGGTCGCAGACCACTCACCCTGCCCTTTTTGTTCTTCATTCACCAGGCGCAAGCGGACAGAATCTTACACTGGCGGCTTGAGCCTGTAGATTCTGCCGTCGAAGGAGAGGATATACATCTCGCCCGCCTGGTCCTCGCCAAAGGACGATATCTCTAGAGCGGAGTCCACCACAAGTACGTTTTCCAGGACCCTATTGCCGTCAAAGAGAAGGGCCCAAATCCTGCCGCTGCAATAGTCCCCATAGACGTAGGCGCCGTTGAGAGATGGCAGGCGAGCGCCCCGGTACACGTAGCCCCCCGTGATGGCGCAGTTGCCATCGGTGAGCGCATACTCCGCTACTGGAAGTTCCAGGCCCCGCTGGTCGCACGCAGTGACCCTGGGAGGGTAACAATGGGACCCCTCCATGATGTTCCAGCCATAGTTCCGCCCGGGAAGAATAACGTCCACCTCCTCAAATGAGTTCTGGCCCACATCGCCTGCCCAGAGCCGTCCTGTCTGCCGGTCAAAGGAGAAGCGCCAAGGGTTGCGGAAGCCGTAGGCGTAGGTCTCCTCCCGGAAGCCCGGAGCGCCCACGAAAGGGTTATCGGGCGGAATGGAGTAGCTCCGGCCGGGGCCAGGGCTCCTGGGGTCTATTCGTAGCATGGATCCCAGGAGAGTCCCCGGGTTCTGTCCGTTGCCTTGGGGGTCGCCCGCGCCACCGCCGTCGCCCAGGCCTATGTAAAGGAACCCATCGTGGCCAAACAGAATGTTCCCGCCGTTATGGTTGGGGAAGGGCTGAGGTATCTCCAGGATTAACTGTTCACTGCTTGGATTGGCACGGTTAGCGTTGCTGCGGAGGACGGAGAACCGGGAGATCACGGAGCGCCGTGGATTTGCGGCGGAGTAGTAGACATAAAAGAGGCCGGTGGTTGCGTACTCCGGGTCAAACGCCAGGCCCAGCAGTCCCTCCTCGTTGCCGCTGTCGTTCACCTGCGCCTGGATGTCCAGGAACACCTCAGCGGCACGCACGTTCTCTTCGTTCGGAAACACCAGGATGCGACCGGGTTGAAGTACCAGGAACAGCCTGTCCGTGCCATCTCCGGCGTTTGTCAGGAGCACCATGCGATTGAACCTAAGATTGGGGAACGCAACCTCCAGTTCGCTGGGTCTCCGCTGGGCCTCCGAAGCCGTGGATGCGATTGTCGCTGTTGGAGTGGCCGTGGCCAGCGCAGTAGGGGTTGGCGCGATTGTCGCTGTTGGAGTGGCCGTGGCCAGCGCAGTGGGGGATGGCGCGATGGTGGGAGTGGTCCCACCGATCTGGAACGACTGAGGTTGGGCGCAGGCCGCCGAAGAGAGAACGACCAGCGCCAGAAAGAGGTGCAGCAGGAAAAGCCTCCCATTGGGGGTGCAGGGGGCACAGCCCCCTGACGGGGTAGCAGGGGTGTCCCCTGGTCTCTGTTTATCTTCCCCCTTCTCCTGCAGGAGAAGGGGGACAAAGGGGGATGAGGTATCCGTGGCTAGCTGAGCGAGAGCCACTTCATCGCCTCAACTTTTTCAATGGATTAGCAAGAGCGGAGACTAGCTGTTACCGCTTCACCTTCAGGATGGCCAGAAACGCCTCCTGTGGCACCTCCACATGGCCTATGCGCTTCATCCGCTTCTTGCCCTCGGCCTGCTTCTCCAGCAGCTTGCGTTTGCGGGTCACGTCGCCGCCGTAGCATTTGGCCAGCACGTTCTTCCGCATGCCCCGGATTGTCTCCCGAGCGATGATGCGTCCATTGAAACTGGCCTGGATGGGCACCTCAAACATCTGCCTTGGAATCAACTCCTTCAACCGCTCCACCAGCGCGCGCCCCTGCTGGACTCCGTTGTCCTTATGCAGGATCAGGGAAAGGGCATCCACAGGCAGGTTGTTTACCAGGATGTCCAGCTTGAGCAGTTGGCCCGATTTGTAGTCGGCGGGCGTGTAGTCCATGGAGGCGTAACCCTGGGTCCGAGACTTGAGCTGGTCGTAGAAGTCCAAGAGGATCTCAGCCAGTGGTAGCTTGAACTCCAGGAGCACACGCGGGTCCGAAGATGGGGACTGGTTGCCTTCCTGGGTTGCAACTTCGCCGCCTCCCTGCAGGTACTCCATGCTCTTGAACTCTCCCCTCCTGGTCATTGTCAGGTCCATCATTTCTCCAATGAACCGGCTGGGTGTTATGATGCTCACGTTCAGCCACGGCTCCTGGATTTCCGTAAACTGCTGCTGCGGAGGCAGTTGGGATGGGTTCTGTATGTTCAGCTCTGACCCGTCGGCCATAATCACCCGGTAGGCCACGCTGGGTGCAGTGGTAATCAGGTCCAGCCCGTACTCCCGTTCCAGCCTCTCCTGCACGATCTCCAGGTGCAGCAACCCCAGGAAGCCGCATCTGAACCCGAACCCCAGGGCCACGCTGTTCTCCGGCTGGTACGACAAAGCCGCGTCGTTCAGTTGAAGCCTTTCCAGCGCATCCCCCAGCTCCCGATAGCTCTCGCCATCGGCGGGATACACACCCGCAAACACCATTGGCTTCAGCGGTAGATACCCAGGCAAAGGCTCTGCCGCCTGGCGCTCCTGGAGGGTAATGGTGTCTCCTACCGGGACCTGGTGTATGCTCTTTAACCCGGTGGCTACGTATCCCACCTCTCCCACGGAGAGCGTCTCCATCTCCACCAGGTGAGGCCGGAAGACTCCCACCTCCAGCGCCTCGGCGCGGTTGCCCGCCGCCATCAGGTGAATGGGAACACCCTGGCGCAGGGTGCCGTCGAACACACGGATGTAGGCCACCACCCCCTTATAAGAGTCGTACGCTGAGTCAAACACAAGTGCCCGCAGGGGATCGCCCGCGTCTCCGGTGGGAGGTGGAATCCGCTCCACCACAGCGCGCAGCAGGTCGGACAGACCCGTTCCCTCCTTGGCGGAGACGAACAACATCTCCTCTCGCCGGAAGCCGAAGGTGTGTTCCATCTCCTGCGCAACCTTCTCCGGTTGCGCCACGGCCAGGTCAATCTTGTTGATTACTGGAATGAGCACCAGGTTGTGCTCCATGGCCAGGTAGGCGTTGGCCAGGGTCTGCGCCTGCACCCCCTGGCTGGCATCCACCACCAGCAACGCCCCCTCGCACGCGCGCAGGCTCCGTGAGACTTCATGGCTGAAGTCCACATGGCCAGGGGTATCTATAAGGTTTAGCTGGTACTCCTGGCCGTCGGTATGGCGGTGCATCATCCGCACCGCCTGGGCCTTGATTGTGATTCCCCTTTCCCGCTCCAAGTCCATAGTGTCCAGGTATTGGTCTACCATCTGCCGGCTGGCTATGGTGCCGGTGGCCTCCAGCAGGCGGTCGGCCAGGGTGGATTTGCCGTGGTCTATGTGGGCCACAATGCAGAAGTTGCGGATGAATCGCGAGTCCATATCCACTCATGCTAGCACGGGGCTGAAGGGGCCACAAGGCCGACGAATAGTGGCGAACGCATCCGTACTGTCTGCTTTCAGGTAGTAGCGGCTTGTCCTGGCACTAATGGTCATTGAGAGAATACACTGACCTTGTTTCCAGTGCCCTACCACCGCTCGTATCCTTCGACAAGCTCAGGACGAGCGGTGGTTGTTCTTCCCCGCTCATGGTGAGCTCAGTTTATCCTGAGCTAGCCGAAGGATCGAACCACATGAGCGGGACACCACCAACATCGCAGTTCTACCCCACTTGCGTGGGAACAAAACTTCTGAGGCTGTCCTATTGACAGAATTCGTCTTAGAGTTGTATGATTTTACGTAAGGCATCTGTCTACGAAGTGAGGGAATATGGACGACCTAGACCGAAAAATCATCGAGCTGTTACAAATAAACGGAAGGGCCTCCAACGCACGGGTCGCCCGGGACGTTGGGGTCAGCGAGGGCACAGTGCGGCGGCGGCTGCGCCGCCTGATCCAGGATGAGATCGTTCGGGTAGTTGCCGTGCCCGATCCTGAGAAGATGGGATATAACACCGTGGCCCTCATTGGCGTACAGGCCGATCCCGACAAGCAGGACGACGTGGCGACGCGCCTGGCGGAGCTTCCTGAGACTCAATACGTTGCCCTTACCACCGGTTCCTTCGACATTTTCATCTGGGTGGCCCTGGCCTCTTCTGAGGAATTGGGCCTGTTTTTGCGCCGCAAAGTGGGGCCCACCCCTGGGGTACGCCGCACCGAGACATTCGTGAACCTGGCTATCCGCAAGAAGGGATACGGCATCGTAATCTAACCAGGCATACCCGCGGGAAGGCCGGCAGAGTTGGCTTTTCCTTGGTGCATCGCCGACGCCATCTTTGTAACTCGCTCCTGTTCCAAAGGGTGTCTGGGCGGCTCCCCGACCCGTCGGGGCTCCTCCACGTTTCCTGTGAATAGGTAGCCGTTTCGTTGCCCTGCCACAGTTGGCGTTGCATACTCCGCCGTGTGGACAAGGCGTAGTCCCAGGCGGTATAACAATACAATCCGATTCACGAGAGGTTTACTATGATTGAACCCCACGGAGGCACTCTAGTCAACAGGATGGCCACTCCTAAGCAGGAGGCTGATCTCCGCGCCAAGCTTTCCTCTATGCCGGCTCTGGCCCTCAACGCCAGGCAGGCATCCGACCTGGCCATGATTGGACACGGCGCCTTCAGCCCACTGTCTGGCTTCATGAATCGTGACGACTATGCCAGCGTCGTCAAAGACATGCGTCTGGCCAACGGCTTGCCCTGGTCCATTCCAATTACGCTGTCCGTGAGCAGGGACTCTGCCCGCACCCTGCGCGATGGCGCGCTTGCATCTCTGGTAGACCCATCCGGCCAGGCCGTGGGTGTTTTGAATGTGCAGGATAAGTACGAGTACGACAAGCTCAACGAGGCGCGTCTGGTGTACCGCACCACGGAGGAAAAGCACCCCGGCGTTGCCTACGTGCTGGGCCAGCACGAGCTTCTGGTGGGCGGCGACGTGACTGTATTCCACAAGGAGGTGAGGGACCTCTACAGCACATACGTTCAAAAGCCAGAGCAGAGCCGCAAGGCATTTGATGAGAAGGGGTGGCAGACCGTGGTGGGCTTTCAGACCCGCAACCCAATCCACAGGGCCCACGAGTACATCCAGAAGTGCGCCCTGGAGATGGTGGACGGGCTGTTCATTCATCCCCTGGTGGGCGAGACCCAGGCGTCGGACATACCCGCGGATGTGAGGATGCGCTGCTACGAGGCTCTTATGGATGGGTACTATCCCAAGAACAGGGTTATCCTGGGCGTTCTGCCGGCGTTCATGCGCTACGCAGGCCCCCGCGAGGCCATCTTCCATGCCCTGGTGCGCAAGAACTACGGCTGCACTCACTTCATCGTGGGAAGGGACCATGCAGGCGTGGGTAACTACTACGGCACCTATGACGCCCAGCACATCTTCCGGGAGTTCCGTCCCGGAGAGCTGGGGATACAGCCACTCTTCTTCGAGAACGCCTTCTTCTGCCGACAGTGTGGCAACATGGCGACCGCCAAGACATGTTCCCATGCAGAGGAGTTCCAGGTCTCCCTCAGCGGCACTCAGGTCCGCGCCATGCTCAGCCAGGGGCAAATGCCTCCGCCGGAGTTCACCAGGCCGGAGGTGGCGGCGGTGCTTATGGAGAGCCAGGGCAGGTAGCAAGCTGCTAGGTCCAGGGGGAAAGGGTTCAGTCTGTTCGTGGGGTGGGAGCCTTCGGATGCAAGGAGCCTGTCCTCTCGCCCACTTATGGTGAGCCTGTCGAACCACATGAGCGGGGCACAGCTACAGTCTGCATTGGTGTGCAACCCATCGCTACCCTGCCGGCAGCTACAAGCCAGCTATCCGAGTCATGACCGTCTGAAACAAACGGCCCTGCTCGCTGCCCAAAGGCACACATAGTCCCTCTTTGGTGCTCGGAAGCGGCAAAAACGGGAAGAGGGAAGAGAGGTTAGCTCTCTTCTTCCAGCGTGTCAGATGCTTTCGCGGGTGATACCACGGATGCTATCTGATCGCGTGCCGCTGGCTTCTCGTCGTCCCACGGCGCATCTTCCAGGTAGTTCTTGAACTGCCTTTGCGCACCGCAGAGTCGGCACACGCCTTTGCTGGTAGGTCCCCCTGCCGAATCTATAACCCAATAGTGATGGCAGAGTACCCCCTTCTCTTCCCCCCGCTCCACCACAGACCCTTCAGTCATACCCACTGCTGATACCTCCATAGGCTACCAAAGCAACTCAAGTTGCCGGCCTCTTTCGGAACGCCACTCTACCAGAGAGGGGCGCGTTTGTCAAGCATTGTGTGCAATAATATAAAGAAAGCCTTAACTTCAACTATTTGACGACTACTCTACTTTGAGGTACACTTGACCCGTCTTAACTAATTATTACGCTGCACGCATCCGATTGGATTTGTGCTAAGGACACCAACCTCCGTGGATGGTCCCCGTCAAGAGATACTGAAGCTGCTACAGCGGCATGACCGTGCCTCTGTTGACCAGTTGTCCAAAGCAGTGGGACTGGCCTCCGCTACCATAAGACGCCATTTGGATATCCTCCAACGGGACCATCTGATCACTTTTGATCAGGTCAAGAAAAAGACCGGCCGGCCCGAATATACCTACTACCTTACGGACGTGGGCCAGGAGTCTATGCCCAAGGACTACGGACGTCTCGTGGGACGTTTGCTTCAGGAGCTATCCAGCCTCTCTCCTGCGGATGTGGTGGATCATTCTGGGGCCGAGCTGCTCCAGCTCCTTTTCCAGCGAATGGCCTCCCAGACGGTGGCCAGGATCCAGATCGGCATTGATGACCCCTTCCCTCAGCGATTGGCCAAAGCGGTCGCCGTGCTACAGCAGGAGCGGTTCGAGCCGGAGGTCCAGGAGGCCGATGGCTCGCTGCGCATCCTTCTGCATAACTGCCCATTCCGGAGCGCGGCCCTGGAGAACGGGTCCGTTTGCACCTACGATAGCCTGGTCCTCTCTACCATCCTGGGCACAGGCGTCTCCCAGGAGAAATGCATCCACGAAACCGATAGTTACTGCTGCTACGTAGTCTCACGCCCGTCAGCCTAGGTGCACCCCTTTTTCTGCCCTCCTCTTAGTCGCCGTTCAGGCGAGCATTGCAAAAGTGCAACACTCCGGGACCACGTGAATCCCAGCAAACCGCCATATTAGGCTGCCACTGAATATGTTGTCAATATGTTGGCACTACCCGAATGTTCCCGGTTCCATTTGCTTGGGTGGACTCGAAACCGTCGGATGCTAGGAGCTCCGACCAAAGGTCGAGAGTCTCGACGAAGTCGGACCTGGCCTGATCCGCCAAAGGCGGACGAAGCAGGCGGGTGGTGCGTCCCAACTCACTTTGAGAGGCTATGAGGGAATTGTCATTGCGAGCCCCGATGAGTTTGCGAATCGGGGCGTGGCAATCTGGGGTGGGGTCCCCTCGCCCATGCTCTCTGTCATGCTGAGGAGGTGGTTGGACACCTCGGCCTTCAACATCCTTTCGCCAGAGTTTACCCTGAGCGGAGCCGAAGGGAAGCATCTATCCCCGCTTATCCTGAGCCGTGAGTTTACCCTGAGCCGAAGCCCTTGAGCCCTTCGGCCCTCAGCGGGCCTCAATGGCAGGCTCCGCGAAGGGGGAGGCGAGGGAAGGAAATGAGCGGGCGAGGCTCGCCTCACCTGCGAATGAACTTGGTGACGATGCGGTTCCTTGATCCACCTTCGCTGTGCTCCGGCGGCTGCACCACGTACATGTCCCCCTGCGAGTCCACTGCGATGCCGTGGGCCGAGCGGTGAACGGGACCGCCCCACCTTGCGAGCCGCTCGCCGTCCCGCGTGACGATGCTGGTATATCCGCCGTTGTGCTCCGCGATGTAGATGGTGTCATCCTCGTCGGTGGCGAACACAGCGGGGCCTATGAACTCCGTCGGCCAGACGGACAGGAACTTGCCATCCTGGGTGAACACCTGCACGCGGTCGTTCTGCCGGTCCGCCACCAGCACGTGCCCCCGCCTGTCAATCAACACCCCGTGCGGCAGGACGAACTGCCCTGGTCCGCTGCCCGGCTGGCCCCAGGAGAAGCGCAGCTTGCCATCCGGAGCAAAACGATGGACGCGGCAGTTGCCATAGCCGTCGGCTATAAATATGTCGCCTGAAGGCGCTACTGCTATGCCCGCCGGCAGGTTGAAAGGCTCGCCGGGGTGCGTCACGTTCTGGTATCCGTCGGAGGATACCACCGTGTTGCCGGTATCGGACATGTACCCCCGCTTGCCGATGGTCAGCAGGAGCTTTCCCTCAGGCGTGAACTTCATGACCTGCCCCACGTTCCGGTCAACCAGCCAGACGTGGCCGGCGCCATCGAAGGTAATGGCGTGGGGGAAGGTAAACATGCCCTCTCCCCATGAGGAGAGGAAGTTCCCCTCTCGGTCGAATATGACTACGGGGTGATGGGGCGACCGGTTGAAGCAGAACACCCTGTCCTGTTTGTCCACGGCGACAGCCGCCGCGGGCATTTCCCAGCCCTGGGGAAGGCGTGCCCACTGCTCGTGCATCTCGTAGGTGTACTTGCCGCTGCCAACAGTTGTCATTTATTCATCCTCCTCCGGCAGGAAAGCCCCATTCGGCGGCATGTTATCACCACAAAATGTGCTCGTCCAGTAGATTAGTGGCACGGTTCTGTTTGCTTCTAGGGGATGCGGAAAAAGGGGAGTCCAGAGGGGGCATGCCCCCGGAGCCTGCCCTGAGCGAAGCCGAAGGGACGGGGGACTGGGGGTGTCCCCCAGATATAATTTCTCTTCCCCCCTTCGTGGCAGGACGGGGGACAGGGGGATGGTCGAAAGGGTTTTTGGCAACCTGCTAGGGGATGCAACTTGCGTTGGAGTGGGGCCAGCCCCTTAACCGATCCATCAATAACTCCAAGTGGGCGGAATTCGCCAGGGCTGTCCCTTGAGTTCACCGGCGGTGCTTTGCTATACTCTCTCAAATAATCTACCTCGCAGGCGGTGCTATGGCTATGCCCCAGTTCAAAGAAGTCCGACATGCCTATGGTTTTGAAGACGTTGCCATAGTTCCAGGCGATGTGACCATCAACCCAGACCAGACCGACATCAACCTCGAAATCGGCCACCTGCGATTCACCATCCCGGTGCTGGCCTCCGCTATGGATGCCGTGGTCTCTCCGAGCTTCGCCGTGCGCATAAGCCAGCTGGGTGGCCTGGGCGTCCTCAACCTGGAAGGCGTCTACTCCCGTTACGATGACCCCCAGGAGGCCATAGACCGCATCAGTCAATCCCCGCCTGAGTTCGCCACAGGGCTTCTCCAAAAGATATACTCCGCACCCATCAGGGAGGAGCTTATAGGCAAGTGGGTCCACGACATCAAAGCGGCGGGCGCCACCTGCGCTGTATCCGTA
>JAUSCR010000135.1 GCA_030651175.1 Dehalococcoidia bacterium | reverse complement strand
GTTCCGCTGGATGAATAAAGAAGACCAGGTTTCGGCGATACTTTTCAACTTGGCGGGATCCCCACCCCGGACTGTCAAGGTTAGCAGGGGCAAAACAGCGCTTTTGTCCCTCTCCGACACCTGTATGTCTACTGTCATCATTCCGGCCAGCGACTCCACCGTCGCCAGGCCGCCGCTGCCCGGATTATCGAGGCGGAGGGTTACGATGATGTCCTCCAGGAGGTCGTTGGCCATAGCCAAGTTGGAAAGGGTGCCTACTGAGAGGGCGTTACCTACGTTGGGAAGGGTGGGGCCTGGGTTTGTAAGCCCTGCTGAGGTTCTGGAAACCAGCAACAGTTGCGTTCGTACCTGGTACTGGGGTGGGCGTTGGGAGGAGATGATGATGGCGGTGGCCGTTGCCGCGACCAGGATTAGAAGGACCACCCACCACTTGCTTATAAGGGCGGCAGCGTAGTCTCGCAGCGTGAATCCGTCTTCCATGAAATCTCCTGAAGGGATGAAAATTGCCCTTGGTATAGTACACGGAGCGTGGCGGGAGATGCAACGGAACTCGCCTACTAAATCGTCGGAGTTCGTAGGGTGGACTTGCGGATTACAGCTCCATTACCACTTTGATTATGTTGTCCAGCTTCTCACTGTACATGTCGTAGGCGCGTTGGACTTGGTCAAAGGGCAGACGATGAGTGACCATGTGAGACAGGTCCAGCCGGCCTTGGGCCACCAGGTCCACGCACTCCTCTATGTGTTGGGTGGGGGTTGGGGTGCGCGCTCCCACGGTCACTACTATGGTGGGTAGCTTGTCCATCATGGCGTTGTAGTGGAATGGGAAGGTCTCCTGATCGTGGGGTAGGCCGAAGAGGGCCACCAGCCCCTGTTTGCGCACCAGGTCCCATATTAGATTGGCGGTCTCGGGTCGCCCAACCGCTTCCACCACCACGTCGGCCAACTGGCCGTGGGTGATCTCGGCCACCGCATCGGGGACATGTTGGTTGGTTGGGTTGATGGTATGGGTGGCGCCCATCCGCCTGGCGGCTTCCAGGCGGTAGTCCAGCAGGTCAATTACAATCACCTGGCGCGCCCCTTGCTGTGCCATCCAGTGGGTGAAGGCGAGACCGATGGCTCCCTGTCCCAGGATGACCACGCGCTTGCCCAGGACGCTCCCGATGCGCTGGCAGGAGTACATGACGGTGCCCACGGGCTGGCACATGAGCAGGGTGGACAGGTCTCCGTGGTCTGGAAGAGGGATGAGTCGGGTGGACGGCTCGGCGATGTATTCCATCAGGCCGTTGGGATTAGTAGGCAGGACGATGACCCGCTGGCCAGGGCGGTATGCATCGTCGCGGCTCTCTACGACCACGCCGGCGCACTCGTGGCAGGGGCGACCGTCCGGTATGGGGTACTGCTCCTCAGGGAGGACACGGTCGTAGATGCGCAGGTCGCTGCCACAGATGGAAACCCGCTGGAGGTTGATGAGGACGTGTCCGTCCTGGAGGTGGGGAATTTCGGTCTGGACTAGCTCGAACCGTTTGGGGCCAGCAAGGCGTGCCGCTTTCATTTTTCTCCTCAAGGGTAGGTTGTTGCTAGTTGGGTACTGTACAGCAAGGGGATGGGAATTTCCATCCTAGCCGTGGTAGGGCTTATATGGCGCACTGCTACAGGAACCTTTCCACGAACCATATGAGGCCGGTAACGGTTACCAGGCTGGCGGCGGTGCTAATCGCGACTGTGTTGGTGACCTGGCGAGGTTGGGTATCGAACTCCGTGGCCAGGATGGTGGTGAACACGGCAGTAGGCATGCCGGCCACTACAATGACCACCTTCTGTGTGACACCGTGGACTCCAAGCAAAAGTGTGACCCCGAAGGCCAGGGCTGGGGAGAGGGCGAGCCGCACGACGGTGGCCACGACGGAGGGCAGCAGGTTGTCTTTGATGGACACATTTGCTAGCTGGATGCCGAGCACCATTATCATGGTGGGGATGGCAGCGTCTGCCAGTGTCTTCAATGAGATGGCTATCAAGTTGGGCAGGACCAGGTGGAATGGGTTGAGGGCCAGAGCGCCAAGGGTGGCGTAGAACATAGGCATGCGCAGGACGGTGATGATGTTCTTCAGGCCACTGGCCGTTCCGCTGGAGGCGACGTAGATGGCCAGGGTGCCGCTCAAGAGGGCTTGGGGGGCCAGAAAGAGGAGCGCCCGCTGCATTCCCTCTTGCCCGAAGGCGTAAAGGGTCACAGGCAGGCCGTAGTTTACGGCGTTCTGGAACAGTGTGCTTAGGAGGAAGGCTGCCCGCGCTGGCCCCTTTAGCCTGATTTGCCATGCAACCACCCAGCAAGCGGCGAACAGGAGCGGGAACCATAGGACCAGGAAGGCAAAGAGGTCCCTCACATCCTGGAAAGGGATATTGGAGGAGTAGAGAGAAGAGAAGATAAGGACCGGCGAGAACACGTAGAGGGCAAGTCTGCTGGGCGTCTTGGGGTCCAGGTGGAGGGTTTTGCTGGCCAGGACGCCCACACCCGCCATAATGAAAACTGGTAGAACGGCGTTGATGAGTATCTCTAGCAATGGATGAAGCCTTTGCGAAAAGTTGCTATTCTAGGTATGGCCTCTTTGCCAGGCGCAGGTGAATGATGGGTATCCTACATGGAGTTTGCCCTGGTAACAATACCTGGGCGTTGCCTCAAAAGTCAGGAGGGCGCAGGGAACCTCGGCTCCCGCTGGGGGTCTGGGGGTATCCCCCAGATTCAAAACTCCCCCTCTCCGACACGGAGAGGGGGATACAGGGGGTGAGGTCAAGGACTTTTGGGTCAAGGCTCAATACCTGGGAGCGGGACAGGCAACAGGCACGTGTTATATTCTTTTTGCTGCGCCTAGCCACCTCATATTGAAGTCTGGAGACTGAGCAATGGCGGATTCCTGGGAACAAGCGGTGGATGCCCTTAGGCTGGCGGTGGTCGCTGCGGCCGTTTCCGGCGCCGCATCCATCTATGATGAGTGGGCAACGCTGACCGGGGAGTATCGTATGCCTGTGGACTCCAGCAGGGCGGTACGCTTTGAGATGCTGGCGGTTTGCCTTCACGCCATGAACAGGTTCGCGCTGGCGGCGGGTGGTCCAGAGGCACGCGCCGCCATCCAGGATGCCGTCACTCAGGGTGCGATCAAAGAGGCGCTAGCAGGTGTTTCGGGCGGCAGTGATGCTCATGTGGGCTTCGATGCGGCAGAATGGCAAGAGTGGATGACCGAGGACATGATGCTGCTGGTAAACGCCGCGGATAAGGACTACACGCTTTGTGGGGAGCTTGCGTCCAATTCCGGGCTGGCCCCTTTTCGGAGCGACACTGTGTTTGGGAAGCTGGCCAGCCGCATAACCCGCCAGGTGGGACGAGAGGAGCTGATGCCCCTGAGGCTTGCCATTTGGAATAGCGCGTTGGTGGCGCTAAATAGGGCCAGGCTGAAGGAACAGGTGGAGGAGGTGTGCAGGGTTCTGCGGTGATGGCGTGTGGTTTCTGTTGGTGCTAGGAACCTGATTACCTCATGGAAAACATGGTGCCGGGGGAGGGATTTGAACCCACACTCCCTTGCGGGAAGCGGATTTTAAGTCCGCCGCGTCTGCCATTTCGCCACCCCGGCGCGGGTCGCGACAAGCTGTTGGTGGGGGAAGTCTGGATGCCGTGGGAATTGTACCCTACAGAGCCACGCGACGCTACCGTGGGGTCAGTTTGCTTGGCGTTGGCGAATGGTAGGCCTGAGCACAGGCCCATGCCACATCAAGCCATTGAGGCGTTGTCTCAAAAGTCAGGAAGGCGCAGGGAACCTAGGTTCCCGCTGGGGGTCTGGGGGTATCCCCCAGATTCAAACTCCCCCTCTCCGCGTCGGAGAGGGGGACACAGGGGGTGAGGTCAAGGACCTTTGGGGCAAGGCAAGCCATTGACCTGCTGGCGGTTTCGCCAATATACTAGCGCATAAGGGACCATCACCATACCGTTTGGCTACCCGTGCCAGCTAGTCGGTCACGGTTTTCCCGGAAAGCGAGTTTAGGCACGGAGAAAGGGGCAAGGCATGATTGAGCCAGCGACGCAGCCCATAAAAGTACAGGTGTTCTCGGACTACATATGACCCTGGTGCTATATCGGCCTGGAGAGGGTCGAACGGTTACAGAAAGAGTACAACGTTGAAGTGGAGTGGAAGGCCTTTGAGCTGAGGCCGGACACACCTCCGGAGGGGATACCGCGCCCCTTCAAGCCTGGGGAGAGCAACGAGCTCCGAGGCCACATGAAGGAGGCTGCCGATGAGGCCGGCCTGGTATACATGCGGCGCCAACCCATCACCCCCTACTGCCGCCCTTCTATGGAGGCCGCCGTGTACGCCAGGGAAATGGGCAAGTTCGACGGGTACCACAAAGCCACATTCAAGGCCTTCTGGGAGGAGAGCAAGAACATCGGCGACCCAGAGGTGATAAAAGGGATCTTTGAAAAGTGTGACTTGGACTGGGAGGGGTTCAGCTCGCCGGAGAAAAACGCCCAGTACGCCCAGATGGTGGAAGACCAGTTGGCCGAAGCCCGCATGTACGGGATTACAGGTGTTCCTGCCTTCATTTTGGACAAGTATCTGGTGGTGGGCGCTCAGCCTTACCAGGTGTTCCAACAGGTGATGGCGCACATTGAGAAGGAGAAGGCGCTTAAGGGTCTGTGGTTGCCTGGACAGGGCGCAGGCCAATAATACGATTTGGTGCGTGACTCCAGGAAGTGCCGCTCAAAACGGAGCGGCACTTCCTTTGGTTTATGGGCCTGTTCTGCCATGCGCATGAAGATAGGAAGTCTCAGTCGTCCGTTGGGTGTCTGGTCGTATGGCACACGGTAATGGAGGGGTGACCATGCTGTTCATGGCGGTTTTCCACTTTGAGCCGGAGGAGGGGGGCGCGCTTGTAGCTGCCCGATGGCAGCACGGCCCAACTGCGGGAGTCACCGTGCTGGGAGCCTGGACCTCCAGCGGATATTCCAACGAAGGCCAGGAGGCCCGCCTGACGTATGTTATGTTCAGTGCCGGAAGCCGGGAGCAGATGGAGGCCTTTACCGGTTACCTCTATTTGGTGTGCTCGCGCATTGAGATACGCCCTGTCAGCGACTATATGCCTTTTATCAGGGCCTACGAGGCGAAAGAGCCTGAGCAATACCCCATGTATCCGGCGGGCGTTAGCGAGGAGGAGCGACGGAGGCAGATGGATGTGTTCCGCCAGTACATGGCAGCGCCTAGCCCGGCCGAGGCAATCCGCATCTGGCGGGGGGTTGTGGGTGGGGGGCAGCAGTACGGGATGTAATGGTCTGTTTGCTTGTGCGTGGTCAACCTGACTGCGAGGCTCGGGCCAAACCCACCCGCTCATTTCCTTCCCTTCGGCTTCGCTCAGGGTAAACTTAGCTTCAGGATGAGCGGGGACAGACCACCCGCCCTCCTTCGATCCCGCCAGGTCGGGACTCTGGACTTCCCTGTTTCAGCAACCTTCTAGCCCAGTACCTCTGCCTCGGCCATGGACAGGATCTCTTCCGGGGTATAGCCCAGCTCTTCGAGCACCTCAAAGGTGTGTTCGCCCAAGGTGGGAGCGTGCCTGCGTAGCCACGGCTCTGTGGAGGTAGCGCCTAGTTTGAATGGCACGTTTACAGCCTTTATGGTGCCCAGCCCGGGCTGCTCGAACTGGATGATCATGTTGTTGGCCAGCACCTGGGGGTCGTCGAAGACCTCATTAATCTCCTTGATTACCGTGGCGGCGATGCCGGCGGCCTTCAGTCGCGCCTCCCATTCCGCCGCAGGCCTCGTGACAAAGAGTTGAGATAGAATCTTGTAAAGCTCGGCTGCTCTTTCGTTCCTCTTCTCCGGCGTGTTAAACCTGTCATCATTAGCCAGGTGTTCTAGCCCCAGGGCCCGGCAGCAGAGGTCCCACCTGCCACCGACCATAGTCAAGTAGATATACCTGCCGTCACCACAAAGGTAGTTGGGAATCATACCAGCGGAAAGCACAGGATAAGCCAGGTCGCTTCCCACGAGCCGGGTCATCTGGCTGGCCTGGCTGGCGAGGGCTGTCTGCAACAGGCTGAGTTCGATATTTTGGCCCTGGCCGCTTTGCTCCCTTTGGCGCAACGCCAGCATGACGGAGTAGGCGATAAGCATGGCCGTGGACATATCGAAGTGGTAAAAATGGGTAGATATGGTGGGTGGGGTACCAGGTGGCACGCGCGCGGTCAAGTCACCCACCCTGGGCTGGACAGCTATGTCAGCGCCTGGAAGGTCGGCATCCGGGCCATTAGCACCCCAGGCGGTAAGGGAGACATATATGAGTTTGGGGTTGACTTTCTTCAACTCTTCGTAGGCGAGGCCTCGGCGCTGGCGTGCTCCCACCCGTACGTTTATGATCAGGACGTCCGCCCACCGAAAAAGCTTGTAGGCGGCTTCCAGCCCCTGGGGCTTGGTGATGTCCAGCACCACCGAGCGTTTGTTGCGATTGAAGGCGAGGTAGCCTAAGCTGAGCCCGTTGGTGCCTGGGAGGGTTGGCGCTAGCCGGCGGGCTGAGTCGCCTTCCGGCGATTCCACCTTTATTACCTCTGCCCCCTGGTCCGCAAGCAGCATGGCCGCGAATGGCCCAGCCAACACCTGGGACATTTCCACTACGCGTATGTCCGATAACGGCAACGCCATGTTATAACCCTCCCGGCTAACTACCAAGTGAGGCCTGCTGCACAGGCAGCCTTTAGCAGGGTGATGAAGAACTCTCTCGCCCATCCCCCTGGCCCCTTCCTGGCCAGGAAGAGGGGAGGGAGAATAGATTTGGGGGATACCCCCAAACCCCCACCAAAGGGGCTTCGCCCCTCTGGACTTCCCTTTTCAGTCAGCAGCTAGACGGCGGAATTGAGCCTAGACTACCACGGTGTATCTGGCATCATTGCGGCCATCCACCCGCCGTTAGATGGGGATGGGTGGCCGCAAGTTTTGGTGGCTTGTTAGCTCTTGGGTACCTTGGGCAGAACATGCTCGGCTAAGAGTTCCATCTGGTGGAGCTGCATACCCAGGTTGTCGAACTCCTTGTACCGGTAGGACGGCAGGTTGACCACAAACATGTCTGCACCCAGATCGTTCAGAGTGCGTATCTGGCGCACCAGTTCGTCTGGGTGGGTCAGGCGGAAGTTGGTAGCGTAGGTGCGCTCAGTGCCCTCCTCAAAACGCTGATAGGTGTGTCCGCCGGTGAGGGTGACTGTCTCTGGATTGCCCAGGTTGGGGCTGTCCAGGCCCTTCCTGATGGAGCTGCCCGCCTCCTTGCTGTCCACGGTTAGGTGGGCAGTGCCTCCAGAAGCGGCCCAGTAGGGTTTGCCTTCCCGTCCGTGCTCTTTCCAGAGCCTGGTAATCTCGGCCCAGCTCTGTTCGCTGGTCTTGGCCGCTTCAGGGGTTTGGGCGCCGCCTGCTACCCAGCCCTGGTACCGCTCGGCGATGCGGCGGAAGGGCCGTGGCCCGGTAGCGCCGTACAGGATGGGAATGGGCTGCTGCACTGGGCGAACGGATATGGTCATCTCGTCGAAGTTGACCCACTTGCCGTGAAAGGAGGCTACGGGTTTGGTCCAGAGTTCCTTACAGCACGCCAGGTACTCATCGGTCATATTGCCACGCTCCCGGATATCTAGGCCCAGAGCAAGGAACTCGTTCTCGTTGTATCCGCTGCCGGCGCCGATCATGACACGTCCGCCGGAGAGGGAGTCCACGGTGGCAGCGATCTTGGCTAGCTGTATGGGTGGGCGGTACGGAACAACGCAGACGCTCTGGCTGAGGATGGGCTTCCAGCCCTGGATGTTGGTGATGGCGGCCACGTAGGACATGGCGGTCCATATGTCCATGTAGCCGTTGCCGTAGCCCACGTACTGGTGCGGGGTGAACATGATATGGTCTACAAAGAAGAGGGCGTCCAGACCAATCTCCTTGCCCTTCTCGCAGGTGGCCCAAATGCCGTCGCCGCGGAACCACCGGGCGTAGTTGGGTAACCTCATGCCAACCTTCATGGTGTACCTCTCTATGCTTTTAGTTTGCCTGTTATGGCCGGAGTCCGCCTGGGAGACCTAGTGTTCTGTCCCTGAGATTCGTTGACTAATTCCACGCCTCATTCCACTAGCACCGTAGGGCGCTTCAGTTTCGGATACCTCACCCCCTACCCCCTCTCCTGCAGGAGAGGGGGATGTGTATTGGGGGGCACCCCCAAACCCCCGTCAGGGGCTTCGCCCTTCTGGACTTCCCATTCTCAGCAACCAGTTAGCCCTTGGGAATCTTGGGGAGCACGTGCTCAGCAAAGATTTCCATCTGGTTCATGAACATTCCCAGATTGTTGAACTCTCCATAACGGTAGGAAGGAAACCCCGCCACCCAAATGTCAGCGCCAATGTCAGCTTGGGTGCGAGCAGTGGCGATGACGTCATCTACATGGGTGAGTGTGAATCTGGATACATAGGTTCTCCCTCCCTCCCCTTGGACGCCTTTCTCGATAGTCTCGCCAGCCAAAGCTCGATCAGTAGTCAGGTGGCCACCTCCACCAACCTTCAATATCGGCTTGCCCTTGCGGCCGTACTCTTTCCATAGTTTGTTGATGTCTGCCCAGTTACTTTGCAGCCTCCCCATCGGGTCTGGGTCGGGGGCGGGCTGGCTCATCTCGCCACCTCCCACGGGGTGTAGCGCGCCAGGCTGCCAGCCATCGCAATATTCAGCCACACGTCGGAACGGCCTTGGCCCCCTGGCCCCCACTATGATAGGAGGATGCGGCTGCTGAACCGGGCGCACCGATATGGTCATCTCATCAAAGTTCACGTATTTGCCGTGAAAAGACGCCACGGGATGCTCCCACAATTGGATCATGCATTTCAGGTATTCATCTACCATCGCCGCGCGTTCGTGGATGTTGAGGCCCAGCGCTGCAAACTCGTCCTCGTTATATCCTGTGCCCGCCCCAACTATGAGTCGCCCGCCAGAAAGCGAGTCCAAAGTGGCCGCAACCTTGGCTTGCTGAATGGGTGGACGGTAAGGGATGACACATACCTGCTGGCCCAGCATGGGCTTCCAGCCCTGTATATTGGTCACCGCGGCAACATACGTCATTGCAGTCCATATATCCATGTACCCGTTGCCATATCCGACGTACTGCTGAGGGGTGAAAATCATATGGTCTACAAACCATAGAGACTCGAAGCCAATCTCCTTAGCCTTCTCGCAGACGGCCCAAATCTCGTCTGCTCTTAGCCACCTGGCAAAGTTAGGCAAACTAAGACCTACTTTCATCTATGCCCTCCTTGCATGCACGCTTTGTTCTGGGGATAGTCTTATCAGAAATCGCTTGAAACGACAAGCCCTTGTGCTAGGTCAGGACGTACCGGACAGAGCCTCCTTGTGTTGGCATGAATGTCCCCCCTCTCCAGAAGAGGATGGTAGCGTCGCGTTAAGGCCCGCCCTGCCTGGACAAATGGGTGCTTAGGATGCGTTACTAGCACCACCGCTCGCTTAAGGACGGCTGGCTTAGGAAGAGGGCTGCCGCGGCGCGGCGAAAGCTTCCCCAGCGGGACGCTTCCAGGAACGCTTCCAACTGGGCCAGGTCCATTGTCTTCAGCTTCCCTATAGATACAGAGTTCTAGTCACAATCCGAGGTCGTGTGATAGACTGCGCCTATTGCATCATCAATAGGAAACTAGGTCGTTGTATTGTACCTGCTTCATCAGTAAAATCAAACCAATGCTCTTTGCGACATGGGCAGCGTTTCACACATGGGTTTCAATCTGAGCAATTTGAGGCAAGAGGACACAATCATGAGAGCAGGAGACGCCCGGATCCAACTCTTGGGAGGGGTGAACGCAGAGGTGGCGGAGATCCTTACTCCGGAGGCGCTAGCATTTGTGGCTGACCTGGCCAGGGAGTTTGAGCCGCGGCGCAGGTCTCTTATGCAGGCGCGGGCGGAGCGCCAGGCGCAGTTAGACGCTGGCAATCTACCTGACTTCCTGCCCGATACTACCAGCATCCGCTCAGGCAAATGGCGAGTGGCGCCCAGCCCCAAGGACCTCCAGAACCGCAGAGTGGAGATCACCGGCCCCTCCTCCAACAGGAGAATGGTGATCAACGCCCTAAACTCCGGGGCCCAGGTCTATATGACCGACTTTGAGGACGCCCATTCCCCAGGATGGAGCAAGACCGTCGAAGGTCAGGTTAACGTACGGGATGCGGCTGCGGGCACCATTTCCTACCAAAGCCCGGAGGGAAGGCAGTACCGGCTGGAGGGCAAGACGGCCACTCTGGTGGTGCGTCCACGGGGGCTTCACCTTCTGGAGCGGCACCTGCTGGTGGACGGCCAGCCCATTGCGGCCAGCTTCTTCGACTTCGGCCTCACCTTTTTCCACAACGCCAGGACACTGCTGGAGCGTGGCTCTGGGCCGTATTTCTACCTGCCCAAGCTCCAAGGACATGAGGAGGCCAGGCTTTGGAAAGAGGTCTTCAGCTTTGCTGAGAAGAGGTTGGGGATACCTCAGGGGAGCGTGCGGGCCACCGTCCTCATTGAGCATATCCTGGCCGCCTTTGAGATGGAGGAGATACTCTACGAGTTGCGAGACAATATCACAGCGTTGAACCTGGGCCGCTGGGACTACATATTCAGTTTTATCAAGACCTTCTCCGCTCACCCGGAGTTTGTTCTTCCGGACAGGTCTCAGGTGAGCATGACCACCCATTTCCTTCGCTCCGTGGCAGAGCTGCTGGTACAGACGTGCCACAGGAGAGGGGCCCACGCCCTGGGCGGAATGTCCACCTACATTCCCCGGAGGGATGACCCAGCGTCCAACGAAAAGGCGCTGGCCCAGGTGAGGGCCGATAAGGAGCGGGAGGCTGCCCAGGGGTTTGATGGAGCGTGGGTGGCGCATCCGGGGTTGGTCCCTGTGGTGCAGGAGGTTTTTGATCGCGTCCTGCCTGGGGATAATCAGCTCTCCCGTATTCCAGAAGTGCGCGTCACTGGCAAGGATCTCCTGAATGTGCCCAAGGGGGACATCACCGAGGCGGGCCTGCGAAACAACGTAAGTGTGGCCCTTCAGTACATAGACGCCTGGATTCAGAGAGAGGGTGCGGTGGCGATATTCGGGCTGATGGAGGACACGGCCACGGCGGAGATCGCCCGGAGCCAGATATGGCAGTGGGCCCACCACAACGCTCATCTGGCCGACGGGCAACGGGTGAGCAAAGAGATGTACCTGGGTTTACGGATGGAGGAGGTGGCCAAGCTGATTAAGGGACGCACAAGTGCCACTATCGGCGCTCTGGACAAGGCGGTAGAGCTTCTGGATGACCTGGTGGACAACAAGACGTTTACTGAATTCCTAACTATACCGGGATATCGGTACTTGGATTAGCAGGCTGCGGAAAAAGGGGAGTCCAGAGGAGGCATGCCCCCGGAGCCTGCCCTGAGCGAAGCCGAAGGGGCGGGGGTCTGGGGGTGTCCCCCAGATATAATTTCTCCCCCCTTCCTGGCCAGAGCCTGTCCTTGAGCGTAGCGAAGGAAAGGGGGTCAGGGGGATGGTCGGAGAAGTTTTTCAGCACCCTGTTGGATCTCCGCAGGCGAGGAGATGAAGATGAACTCACACCATGCGGGACCGCTGGACCAGGCTATGGCGTTGGAAGAGCGGTGGGCCACTGACCCTCGGTTCAATGGAGTCCGGCGCGACTACACCGCTCAGGACGTAGTGAAGCTGCGCGGCACCCTGAAGATTGAGCACACGCTGGCCAGGACGGGGGCCGAGCGTCTGTGGCATCTGCTGGGATCGGAGGAATGCAGGTAATTGCCTGTGTGTGCCCTGGTGTGGTATAGTGCGTTGACGAAAAAATATGGAAGGATAAGACTTATAGCGGTATGTTAAGCACGGAGCGCAAGCAAGCACTCGTAGCGGTATACAGTGCCCACCCAAAAGATACAGGGTCTACAGAGGTCCAGGTTGCTATCCTAACGGAGCGCATCAGAGAACTGACAGACCATCTGAGATCGCATAAGAAGGACTATCAGTGTAGACGTGGTCTACTGATGTTGGTGGGGCATCGCCGGAGGCTGTTGAACTACCTCAGCCGAGAGGATTTGGGGCGGTACAGGACGCTGATTAGCCGCCTAGGACTGCGCCAGTAGCACCCCGACCGGTCGGGGTGCTACTGCTTTTGTAAGGGATACCGCTGGCAACGATTAGGAGTTTCCCCAAATGCTTCAAACCTTTTCACGTAACATAGGCGGACGCCTGCTTTCTATTGAGGTCGGACGGCTTGCCGAGCAAGCCGGAGGTGCCGCCCTGGTACGCTACGGTGATTGCGTAGTTCTTGCCACCGTGTGCGTAGCGCCACCCAGGGAAGGGCTGGATTTCTTCCCGCTGACTGTGGAGTACGAGGAGCGCCACTACGCTGCTGGGAAGATCCCAGGCAGCTTTTTCCGCAGAGAGGGCCGTCCCACCCAGGAGGCTACCCTGGCAGCCAGGCTGACGGATAGGTGCCTCCGGCCTCTTTTCCCCAAGGGGTTCCGCAATGAGGTCCAGATCATAGTGACTGTGCTTTCCGCGGACCAGGAAAACCCTCCAGAGGTGCTGTCAATCCTTGGCGCCTCCATAGCTCTCGGAATATCAGAGATACCATTCGATGGCCCAGTGGCAGCTACTCGCATAGGTTATGTCAACAATCAGCTTGTGGTTAACCCCACCTTTGCCCAGGTCCAGGACGGCAGCCTGGACTTGGTGGTGGCTGGCACCAGCGATGCAGTGATCATGGTGGAGGCAGGAGCCAAGGAGGTGCCAGAGCGGGTGCTGCTGGATGCCCTGGAGCTAGGACAGAAGGTGAACCAGGAGTTACTGGGGCTTCAGACTGAGATTGCCCGAAGTGTGAGCAAGCCCAAGATGGCTTTCGAGACTCCTGAGTTGCCCGCTGACCTGACAGAGCGGCTGGGTTCGCTGGTGCAGGACAGGGTACAGAGGCTATTCGACCAGGGCGCAGCCCAGGGCGAGCGCAACGTTGCCATAGAGCAGTTGCAGGATGAGGCTGTCAACCATTTTGCCGGCGCCTATGAGAAACGCCAGGTCAAAGACGCCTTTGAGATGCTTCAAAAAAAGGTGATGCGCGCCAACATCCTGAAAAAGGGCAAACGCCCAGACGGACGTGGCGTGGAGGAGATACGCCCAATATCCGTGGAGGTAGGGATTCTTCCACGGACCCACGGCTCAGGCCTATTCCGGCGCGGGCAGACCCAGGTGTTGACCATTGCTACCCTTGGCTCTCTGGGAGAAGCACAGAAGCTGGATACTCTTAGCCCGGAGGACCGCAAACGGTACATACATCACTACAACTTCCCTCCATACTCCACGGGTGAGGTCAGGCGCATGGGCACAGGGCGGAGGGAGATAGGCCACGGCGCATTGGCGGAGCGCGCCCTGGAGCCGGTACTTCCCACTGAGGACGACTTCCCATATACCATGCGTCTAGTATCAGAGGTGCTTTCATCCAACGGCAGCACCTCTATGGCCAGCGTCTGCGGCAGCACCCTGGCGCTCATGGATGCGGGCGTGCCCATTAAGTCGCCCGTGGCAGGTGTGGCTATGGGCGTGATCATGGACGAACAGACAGGCAAGTACGCCATCCTGACAGACATTCAGGGGGTTGAAGACTTCCAGGGCGACATGGATTTTAAGGTGGCAGGGACGGCGGCTGGTGTGACGGCATTGCAGATGGACACCAAGATCAAGGGGTTGAGCTTGCGCATGCTGGATGAGGCTCTGGCCCAGGCCAGGCGGGGTCGGTTGTTTATTCTGGACAAGATGCGGGACACGATTTCGCAGTCGCGAGATGCCCTCAGTCCCTATGCGCCGCGAATCCTGAAGATGACTGTCCCTGTGGACAAGATTGGCGCAGTCATAGGCCCAGGCGGGCGCACTATCAGGGCCATAATCCAGCAATACAAGGTCACCATAGATGTGGAGAGCGATGGCACAGTGATAGTGGGCTCCCCCAACATGGAGACAGCGGAACGCGCCATGAACGCCATCAAGGGGATGGTCAAAGAGGCGGAAGTGGGGGAGATTTACACTGGGAAAGTGACTCGAATAATGGACTTTGGCGCCTTTGTGGAGGTCTTGCCCGGCAAAGAGGGGCTGGTGCACATCAGCGAGCTGGCCGACCACCGGGTGGAGCGGGTTGAGGACGAGGTCAAATTGGGCGACGAGGTCACCGTTATGGTAACGGAGATTGACCGCCTGGGAAGGATCAACCTCTCCCGAAGGGCTGTGCTCGCCGATGCATCGTCCAAGGAACAGGGCCAGTCCGGACCCGGGCCAAGCATGGACGGAGGTCGCCGTGAGGATGGCCCTCGCCCACCTCAGCAGGGCGGCAGCAGCCAGGGCCAGCGCCCGGATGGCGGACGTCGAGAGCCGTTCCAACGCCGCGGCCCCGATAGTGGCGGTCGCGGTCCGCGACCTGGCTTTCCTCCGCGCCGACCTGGAAGCCAGTAGGGAGAAAGCACCATGACTGCGGTGAGAGTGATTGTGCACGGGGCGATGGGGAAGATGGGGCGGGAGATCCTGGCAACATTTAACCGCAACCCTGATTTTGAGCCGGTGGGAGCTGTGGACATTGCCCCCGGACCAGATACGCTCCCTTTGCCTGATGGCAAGCGCTCAGTACCGTATGCCACATCTCTGAAGGATCTGCTTTTCCGCTGCAAGGCAGACGTGGTTGTGGACTTTAGCAACGCCTCGGCGTGCCGGGCTATGGCGCCGGTGGCCGCAGCTAGCGGCCTCAATCTGGTCATCGGCACGACGGGCCTCAACGACAACGACCTCAAGATGCTGGAAGACCTCAGCCATCGCTACCAGGTGGGTATTTTTGCAGCGCCTAACT
>JAUSCR010000088.1 GCA_030651175.1 Dehalococcoidia bacterium | reverse complement strand
CGATGCGAGCGATGTTGCCACCCTGGACTGCAACATCTCTCTTGGCGTGCAGTTTTTGAGATGGGTCCACCACCGTGCCACCTTTCAGAAGGAGATCATACATAGCAGATGTGCCCCCTTTTTAGAGTTGGCCGACCGGCAAGCCTATGACATTGTACCCGGAATCCTTCATTTGGCGTGAACCCAAGTGTCTGCCCTGGCACAAACCGGACGGCCCCAGTTTAGCTCCCACATTGTGTTTGTCAACACTGCGCATTGCGCAATGTTGACCTCCTCAGCACGGCCCTATAGAATCAGCCCATCTCTGGCAAGGAGGCTTGTGCCGTGGCCAAGGAACGACGCCTGTCCAGGGAGACCTTGCGGGGTGATGGCCGTCCGAGGCATGGGCCTTGACCGGCCTGGATCCCGCTATGAGTAAGGAGGTGAGTTAGGATGGCTGATCCCATTTTTGGCAAAGGGAAGTACAGGTTCCAGGTGGTGGACGGTTTCTTCAAATGCCCCAGGGACTGGTCGTACATCAATGCGACGGATGTGGCCGTGGACAAAGACGATAACGTCTACGTGTTCAATCGCAGCCCTCATCCTGTCCAGATCTTTGATAAGCAAGGCAACTTCCTGGACACCTGGGGAGAGATGGGCAGACATTTCGGAGTTCCCCACGGGATCACCATTGCTCCTAATGGGGATGTACTCACCGCCGACACCAGAGACCACACGGTGCGCCGCTGGACCAAAGAGGGGAAACTCCTACTTACCCTTGGAACGCCCTACCAAAACGCGCCTGAGCAGAGCGGCGAGCCCTTCAACCGCCCCACTCACCTGGCGGTGGCCTCCAATGGCGACTACTACGCCAGCGACGGCTACGGTAACTCCCATGTCCACTGCTTTGACCCATCCGGAAAGCTCAAGTTTTCCTGGGGTGGGCATGGCAGCGCTCCCGGACAGTTCGATAGCCCCCACGGCGTTTTCATAGACTACGAAGACGGAGACAAATTGTACATCGCCGACCGGGAAAACAACCGGATTCAGTTCTTCTCTCTCAAGGGAGAGTTGCTGGGCCAATGGACAGGGCTGCACACGCCCTCCAGCGTACAAAAGGGGCCCGACGGGAACTTCTACGTGTCTGAACTGACCCACAGAATAAGTATCCTGGACAAGAAGGGCGTTTTGCAGGCCCGCTGGGGTGACGAGGTGGTGGACGAATGCGTAGATGATAGACCAGTGGGAGGAGGGTTGCCCACCTCTCCTGCCCGCAACCCCATGCTTCGAGGCCGCGTTGTGAAGGAGCCAGGCCCTGGAATGTTTGGCACTCCCCACGGCATGGCGGTGGACTCTGAGGGCAGTTTCTACGTGGGAGAGGTATGTGACCAATCCCGTATGGACAGGGGCAACAGGAACGTCCAGAAGTTCGTCCGGGTCAGGTAGCTTCGGGGCGGGACAGTACCAGGGGCACCGCTCGGATTAGACCGGCAGGGATGTGCAGCGGCCTTGCAGAGCTATCTCGCCAGGAAACTGGTAAGATATTGTAGCCTAATGCATACTTCAGCAGGAAGGGAACGTCTATGACTATGAAAAGTGCCCGCCGACTACCTATCTGGATTGCCATCGTAGTGCCCATACTGGTTATCACCCTGGCCTGCGGCCCAGGGGCGGAACCTACGCCTACTCCCGTGCCCACAGCAACGGCCACCGCAGTCCCCACCGCAACTCCTACCGCGGCGCTGGCGGCCAGTCCCACACCCACGCGCCCAGGGCCCACGGCTACACCCACCCCTACTGCCGTAGCCGTAGCCACACCTACTCCCACCCCTGGAAAGCAGCCCAAGCGGGGTGGCGCCCTGAACTTGGTTACGGCCTCATTCACCCCCAACTTTGATATACAACTTCTGGCATCGTCCCCAGACTTTTACATGACCAACTCCAAGCTGTACAGCAACCTGCTGCTCAACTACACAGCAGACACGGTGGAGTGCGACACCTGCAGCGAGTGGCACCTGGAGAACAACGGCAAGACCATGGTGTTCACGCTGATCAAGGGCATCAAGTTCCACACCGGCCAAGAGCTGACCTCCGCCGATGTGAAATACTCCCTCAGGATGATCATGGGAGATGTAGATGGCATTGTCTCCCCGCGCAGCGGAGTCATGAAAGAGTACATAGAGAGCATCGAAACACCCGATAAGTACACAGTGCGGATCAATCTTACCCGGCCCTCGCCTTTCATCTCCCAGGTCCTGGCCGGCGGCAGCAGCGTGATATTTCGAGATGGGACAACCCGCGATAACCTAAAGAGTGCGCCTGCGGGAACGGGTCCCTTCTTGGTAGATAAGATAGTCTCCGGGGCAAGCTGGTCGCTGGTGCGCAACCCGAACTATTTCAAGCCGGGCCAGCCTTACCTGGACAAAGTGGAGGTAACGAACATAGCCGACGAGGCCACAAGAATGGCCGCCTTCCTCACGGGGAGATGGGACCTACGTATTGGCGCCACCCCACTCGCCGAGGGGTTCCTGGGATCGTTCCAAAAGCTGGCCGACGAGGGAAAAACCACCTTTCAGCCCACCATTGGTGGCAACTTCCAACAAGGGGTGTGGATGGTTGTTAGCAAGCCTCCATTTGATAACCTGAAGCTACGGCAGGCGGTAAACCTGGCCCTGGATAGGAAAAGGATCGGTTCTGCTGTCTGGGGCATTATCCCTGTGCATCCGCAGTTACTGGTGTACACTAAAGATTCGCCTTGGTCCAGCAGGCCCGACAATGAAATATGGGACGTATTGCCCGGCTGGGGAACCGGCGCCAAAAAGGTTCAGGAAATTGAGCAAGCCAAGCAGTTGATGAAGGAGGCCGGCTACCCCAACGGAATAGACGTGCAGATAGACGGCTTAATCACCTCGCAGTCGCGTGTAGGGAGCGAAGAGTCCGCGAAGCAGCTCGCCCCGGTTGGCATCCGCGCGAAAGTGAACATTCTTCCGAGCGTGCCCCTGACAGAGCGTTTCACCAACCTTACGTACAGCATGTTGTATTACCCGTTCGCTATGATAACCAGCGATCCGGACGAGATAGTGGGCCAGTACAGGATAACACGTGCTGCCCGTAACCCCACGGGATATTCCAACCCAGAGGTTGATAAGCTTTATGTCCAGATGTCCTCGGAGTTGGATGTCGCGAAGAGGAAGCAACTCCTGCGCCAGATAGAGGAAATCATTGTGTTGAAAGACGTGGGTTACGCCGCAGTCCAGAACGAGGACGGCCATGCCACCTGGTGGAAGCGGGTCCAAGGAGTCACCTTCGGCCCCCCGCACATACCCTCTGGTCTTATGCGGGCTGACCGTCTGTGGCTAGAGCAGTAAGGCGGGACAATACCAGAGGCGTCGGCTCGGATGAGACCAGCCGGAACCTTTGCAGGTATTAGCGCAGCTTTCGGCAGCAGGCCCGGTGGAGAGGGAACACGTGGCACACTGCGTTAGTAACTCGTTCCCAAAGGAGGTTGGCATGACCAGCAAAACAAGGCCGAGCCTTAATGAGGTCAACGGGTACCTAAAGTCCCTTTCTAACTGGGGACGATGGGGGCCGCAAGATGAGTTTGGGACATTGAACTACATTACGCCAGCGAAACGCCTTGCTGCCGCCCGGCTGGTCCAAAAAGGGTTTAGCGTAGGGTGCTCCCGAGCGATCACCACGGAGAGCGCCCAAGACGTAGCTATGGTGCCATTGCATTTCATGATGCAGACAGGGACCGAGGCTCCCGAACATGGTCGCGGAGGAGCCCGTGACTTCATTGGGATGGTTTTCCATGGTCAAACAGTGACCCACATAGACGCATTTTCTCACCACTTCTGGGACGGCAAGTCCTACAACGGGCTGGACGCAAAACTGGTAAACGCTAGAGACAAAGCCTCCAAAGGAGGAATACAGCTCCTGCGGGATGGCGTAGTAACACGGGGCGTCCTCTTAGATATTGCCAGAGTCCGGGGCGTAGAGTGGATGGGGCCCGGTGACGGTATCTTTCCTGGGGACCTAGAAGCTGCAGAAAAGGCTCAGAGAGTGCGAGTAGAACAGGGCGATGCGTTGTTGTACCGGACAGGTTGGCCCAGAGCTCGCGAGGTGTTAGGCCCTCGGACCCGTGAACATCCAGGGTTGGACGCCGCTTGTATGCCCTGGCTGCACCAGAGGCAGGTTGCCATTATTTGTGCCGATTCCGCTACTGACACCTCTCCTACAGGGTACGGTAAGGATATCTTCTCCGAAACGCCGGTTCATGACGTGGGCCTTACCGCCATGGGGCTGTGGCTCGTGGACAACGGTGACTACGAAACCCTGGCAGAGGTGTGCATACGGGAAAACCGGTGGGAGTTCCAGTTCGTAATGAGCACCCTTCGCTGGAATAACGCTACAGGTTCACCCGTAAATCCTATTGCTATTTTTTAGCCAGCCCTTTCTACCCTTTCAAAGAATCTGGTAAGGGGCCTCCTTGGCCTTTGCACCGGCAACCAGCGATGCGACATCTAGCAACCCAAGCGGTGTTTGGAACGGCTTTTGTAATTACTCCTGGGCGCTCCGAGTGTCTATTGACGGCTCCTTAGGGACATGCTAGGCTCCCAACACTCGACTGCACGTCAGCCAGCACCTGGGGAGCCGCCACTCTGATAGGTGCCACCCTGGGACACGGGAAGGGCCTCTCGGTTTTGGCAGATATGCGGCAAGTATAGTTTCGGAGGTGGGCAATGCGAGTGTACTGGCGATTCCTATCATCCATGATCCTGGTTCCCGCCCTGGCCTTTCTCTTGGCCTGCGGCCCAGGAGCGGAACCCACACCAACGGCTACTGTAGCGCCTACTGCCACACCAACCCTAGCCCCCGCGGCGACCCCTACCTCGGCGGCGCCAGCGACAGCTACACCCACTCGCCCAGGCCCCACGGCAACGCCAACGCCTACTGCCGTAGCTGTAGCCACCCCTACTCCCACCCCTGGCAAGCAGCCAAAGCGGGGTGGCACACTTCGCTGGGGTGGGACCTCATTGCCCCCCAACTTTGACGCACAACTTCTGTCAGCTTCCTCAGATTTCTTCATGAGCGGCTCCAAGCTCTATAACAACTTGCTAGTCAACTACGTAGGAGAGGTCACAGAGTGTGAGGTGTGCAGCGAGTGGCACCTGGAGAACAACGGCAAGGCCGTGGTGTTCACACTGATCAAGGGAATCAAGTTCCAGACCGGCCAGGAGCTGACCTCCGCCGATGTGAAATACTCCCTCAGGATGATCATGGGAGATGTAGATGGAATTGTCTCCCCGCGCAGCGGAGTTGTAAAAGAGTACATAGAGAGCATCGAAACACCCGATAAGTACACGTTGCGGATCAATCTTATCCGGCCCTCGCCTTTCGTGCCCAAGATCCTCGCCAACATCAGCAGCGTGATATATAGAGATGGAACGGCCCGCGAAGATTTCAAGAAGGCGCCTGCGGGTTCGGGTCCCTTTTTGGTAGATAAGATAACCCCCGGAGCAAGCTGGTCGCTAGTACGCAACCCGAACTATTTCAAGCCGGGCCAGCCTTACCTGGACAAAGTGGAGCTGACCCAGATCGTTGAGGAGAGCACGAAATTCGCTGCCGTCATGACCGGGAGATCTGACTTAACGATGAGCGGAGCACCTCCCCCTGACCAGTACGTGACGCTTTTTAAGCAGATGGCTGCCGAAGGTAAGATCACCTTTTATCCTTATACTCATGGCGTCGGCTTCGTTGGGGTGTGGATGGTTGTTACCAAGTCCCCCTTTGACAACCTGAAGCTACGGCAGGCAGTAAATCTCGCCCTGGACAGGACAAGGCTTGGTCTGGCTTCCTGGGGCATTGCCCCTCATTATCCTCAGTTGCTGCGCTACACTGAAGATTCACCTTACTCCACCAGGCCAGGCAGTGAGATATGGGACGTAGTGCCTGGCTGGGGGACCGTCGCCAAGAAGGCGCAGGAGGTTGAACAAGCAAAGCAACTGGTGAAGGACGCCGGGTATCCCAACGGGCTGGACACAGAGCTGATATTCAAAACCGGTTCGTACACAGCGCGGGGGGTCGAGGAGATCCAGAAGCAACTCGCCCCCATCGGCATCCGCATAAACCTAAACTTAGTTTCGGGCTCGGCATGGCAAGAGCGTGTAACCGCCCTGACCTACACCATGCAGTATACATTTGTTGGCCTGGGGACTGCGGACCCAGACGAGACAGTTGGCGGGTTTTGGGTAACAGGTGCTCCCAGCAACTGGGCGGGATATTCCAACCCAGAGGTTGATAAGCTTTTTGTTCAGATGTCCTCAGAGCCGGATTTCGCGAAAAGGAAGCAACTCCTGCGCCAGATAGAGGACATCGTTGTGTTGAAGGACATAGGTTATGCCCCGAGCCCGTCCCCGGCTGGCCTCGCCTTCTGGTGGAAGCGGCTTCAGGGAGTCACCATCGGCGGCGGGCCCTTGAATTTTAGCTCTGGCCTTACCCGGGGTGACCGTCTGTGGATAGAGGAGTAGGCCTGGCAGAGGGGGAACACGTCTCTACTCAACGCCAGGGGGATCGCGCGCTTAGAGGACTCATACGGAGTTCGCCGTAGGCGGGTGTGCGGTCGCCAACTTTTCCTTGCAGGCCGCCCTGCCTGGGAGCGCACCCACAACGCTGTTCCTCCATCAAGCCCTAGCCGCCGCAGGCTGAGCATGCCCCCCATCAACTCGTTGCTCAGCGGCAACACCCAAAGGCAGTAGGGCAAGTGTCGCTAATCTGCTCTTAAAGGATGGCGGCCTGCATTAACGGCCGTTGGCCCGCTACCCCTGAACGAACATTGGGATGTCCGTACAGGACAGACTTAGGTACATTCTCTTTGAACTGTCCTTATTCCCTGCGCCTGCCTTAGTCTAGCGAAATGCAATCCATTATCCAAACGGGAGACGCCGCTTTTACCGCCTAGCTTTCTTCGCCGCCTTGACCTCAAATGCCTCCTTGATCACCTTGCACACATCCGCAATGGCGTCGCGCCCCTTGTCCACTGCGCTCCACTGGTTGAAGTACCCGTGCGCCAGCCCCGCATACCGCGTGCTGACCGTTGGGACACCGGCTTGCTTAATCCGCTCTGCATACGCCTCGCCCTCGTCACGGAGGGGGTCGTACTCCCCTGTTTGCACCACTGCCATGGGTAGGCCCCGCAGGTCAGTCGCCTGAAGTGGCGCTGCGTACGGGTTCTTTGCATCCTCCGGTTTGGCTAGGTATTGCTCCCAGAAGGATTTCATCCTCTCTAGGCTCAGTCCGTATTCACCCCCTCCAAGTTCCTGGTAGGACTTTGTAGTGAAGTCTCGGTTGGTGACCGGGTAAACGAGTACCTGGCACACCAGCTTGGGCCCTTTACGGTCGCGCGCCATTAGAGCGACGGCTGCGGCCAAGTTGCCACCAGCGCTGGAACCACCTACCGCAACCCGGTTGACATCTACGTCGTATGCACCGGCGTTTCGCACTATCCATTCAACGGCGGTGTAGGAGTCCTCGGCGGCGGCTGGGAACTTATGCTGTGGAGCCAGCCGGTAATCTACGGAAATGACCACACACTCCACCCCAACGCACAGGAGTCGAGCCGTACTGTCCGACATCGCCACGCTCCCGCCAACCCAGCCACCACCGTGCAACCAGACCAAGGCGGGGAACGGCCCAGGACCAAAAGGCGTGTAGATGCGAACCGGGATGGGCCCTCCCGTCCCTTCGACGAGGTGGTCCTCGGTACGCCGTACCGCGGGTCCCGGAGCGGTAAACTGCACTGGTTCTCCTCCGTTTGCAAACTGCTGCTCCACTATCTTTTTGACTTGAGGATCGAGCGGCATTCCTTCACCTCCATGCCAGTTGGCAAAAGCTGGCTAACCCAGAGTTTCCCATTTCGGCTGACCCCATGCTGTCTGCAAGGCCCGAATGGGGTAGCAGGAGTTTAGCACTGGGCTTGGGTGTCAGCAACCTTCTCTTGCTCTGGCGAAGGTACAGGCGGTGTCCAAGAAACGTCAAGATGTTTGCTGCCGTGGCGCACCACGGCGTCTTGCCGCGATCGCCTCTCTCCTACTACGTCTGCCGCCGTGTCCCCTTGGCGGGAGCGGGGCAAAGTCCCAAAGAAGACGTTGGCTTTCCCGTCCAGGTCCACGGGGACTGCCCCGTCAAAATCCTGACTGGGCATACCAAAACAAGAGTGCTGTGGGCCTTCAGCGCTTTGCGACTGGTCTTGCGTCCATTACTTTCTGTCGCTAGGCAGGCCAGGCGCGTTGACGACGAGGCGAAGGAGTACACCGTCGCTTGTGTATTCAACCTCTACGCTAGCCCCGGCTTGCAGGTCTGCCAAGGATGTCACACGCCGCACGGCTGCTGTCGTTGGCTCGTTTGTACCAAGGCGTGTATCCCCAGTGATGCGAAGGATTAGGGTCTGGCCCCCCACCGCTATGGTTATGGATTTTCCACCCGTGTCAATGCCCTTGATCATTCCTATGGCCTTCAGTTGCTTGACCCCCTGGTCTTGCGTCTCTTTGGCTTTATCGCTAGGCAGGCTAGGCTGATTGATGACCAGCCGGAGGGCCACGTTGTCAGAAGTGTACTCCACAGTAACAGATGCGCCCCGTGCCCGGTCGCCAAAGTCCGTTTTTGGCGTCTGTCTCAGACCTGGTTCGTCGACCACAATCTGTGTATCAGCATTCAAGGTCAGTGTCAGGGTTGCACCCTGTTCTGTCACTATCGTGACGGAAGGACTACCGCCTGTAGTGCCACCGCCCCTCATAATCCCCTTGGCTTTTAGCGTGGCCCCGCCCGTGTCCTTGTGCACGCCAGGTTCTGTGATGGCAAATCCAAGGGCTACACCCTCAGAGGTATACCGTACTAGCACGTCGGTTCCAGAAGCCAGGTCGGAAAGGGAGCCCAGGTGACGGGAGTCCCTGCCAGGCACATTGATGATGACGGTGGTATCAGCGGTGATTCTTAGTGTCAGCGTCTCGCCCTTTTCCGTCTTGATGACCACCACTCCCTTGGCCGGTGCTACCTCTGTGATGGTGCCCTTGGCCTCCAGAACATGGGGAACAACGAAGGTGCGTTCGGAAGGCTCCTGTTTCTCAGCCACTATGGTGATGGCTACGTTGCCATCTGTAGAGTACTCCACCGTGACAGCCGCTGCCGCTGGCAGCTCTGAGAGGGCCTTGAGGCGCTGCCCGTTGAGAGCCAAGGATGTCTGCGCGGTGACTTTGAGCACCAGCTTTTCGCCCTTGCGCGTGAAGATGGCAACGGTGCCCTGAGCCTGATCCACGGCGGTGATAGTGCCCTCTACCTTTAGATTCTTGACCCGCTGGCTATCTGCAGGCTGGCCAGTCTGCCTGGCTGGCGCTCTGTGTAGTTCCATATTTGCAATAGCAAGGGATTGGGGGTCATACGCTACCGTTACAGACATTCCGGGCTGAATATCGGCAGGTATGGCCTCTTCGCCATCGGCACTGATCTTGGTGGATGTCCCAAAGGTTAGGGTCAGCTCGCTCTTGTCGCGCAGGACAAGGGTCAAGGTCTTGGCGTCCTTATCTATGGCCTTGATTACGCCCTGGGCTCTTTCAAAGGCAGGCTTCTTCTTTTCCTTTGGCTCCTCTACCACTATTCGCAAGGCTTCATTGGTAACGGGGTTAATTCGTACCGTTATGGTATCCCCGGGCTGCAGGCCAACTATGCTGATTTGAGCACCCTTGGCCTCCACTTGGGTCTTTTCTGTGACCTTTACGATGACGAGCTTCCCATCTCTTGTGCGGCCGGTGATTGTCTTTCCGGACAAGTCCACCTGCTCTACTGTGAGCTTAAACTCCGCCTCCAGCTCCGCATCCAGGTTGATAAGCTGCATGGTGCGGGAGTTGTACTTGGCAGCAACTTGCATGCCCGGAGTGATGTCACCTATGGCGGCAGGACGATGGTTGATTCCGATGGTGGCGCTGGGCGGTACGGAAAGGGAGATGGTAGCGCCACCGGAAAGCTCGATGGTGAGCACGGGGGCGCTGGTGTCAGTGGCCGGTGCCACGGCCTTCACCAGGCCTTCCACCTGGGATATCAGTAGTAGTCGAATCTGAGATGCGACACCAGTCTTGGGGTCAAAGCGGACCTGCACTGGGTCGCCGACATGAACGTCGCTGAGGGTTCCAGTCGCCTCGTCGACGAATATCCGTGTGTCGGCCATGGCATTCACGTTGGTTAGCGCGTCTCCCCTGGTGCGAACCCCTATTTGGCTAGTGGCGGGATCCAAGGACACCACCTGTCCCACAATGGTGCGCTGCTCAATGATGTCATCCACTTCCCCAGAAGCCTTCTCCAGGGCGCTGGCGGCCTCCCTGTAGCCCTGCTTTATTTTCTCCAGTGCCTTCTCCAGTGCCTCCTTTGATTGCGGCGGCGCTTTGGATGCCACTTCAGCGAGGCGGTCCAGGTGCTCCCGGAGGTTGTCCTCCAGGCGAGCTTTCAGGTCCTCCAGCTCATTCTGCTTGAGTTCCTTGGCACTCTGTTCCTGCTCCGCCTGCACGTCCCGCTTCTTCGTATCGATCTCCCTCACCAGGCGCTCCACCACGTTCTCCAGCTTCTGCAACGCCCTGGCCTTGAAACGGTTGGACTCTGGCTGCTCTCCCACGAAGGTGGCGACTTGTCCCGTCAGGTCAGGCGGAGGATCGAAGTCCAACTCCACCACCACCTGTTCCCCTTCGCTGGTCTCGCCGATGATGGTCCTGCCGGATACCTCCACCACGGTGAGGGTGATGTGGCGCTCCTTGGGCTGGGTGGCGATGACGTAGATGACGGTGGCATAAGTGCCGTCTGACCGCTGCTCTGTGACCACGGCTACGCGGCTGCCCAGAGAGATGTCGGTGACTTGGGCCGTGGCTATCCCAGGTATGGAGACCTTGGTGTTGGAATCCACCTTTAGGGCCACCGTTTGGTCGTCTTGCTGTAGGGTGATGGAACCCTTATCCACGGCGGTGACAGTGCCAAAGAGGCCGCCTTTACCCTCCTGGGCTTTGGGCGCCGCCACAGCGATACCAATTGAGAGCAGGGCAAAAAGGCCCGCCACCAGAAGGAAGGCGGGTCTCATTAGCTGCGTTTTCGTCATCAATGGCCTCCAAGGGCCTTCGAGCCTAGACCTAGATAGGGCTGTTTTTTTGTTCATATAAAGACGTAACGTTTTGGATTACACGGATGTCAGGTATGTCATCCCGCAACATAAAGGACTGTAAGCACCTCTGCCGAGGCCCTGCGGCCCGAGAAGTCACTGGCAACTACATCTATGGTGTTGACCCCTGGCGCCAAGGTAACCCTGGTCTTGAAGCGGCCAGAGGCGTCTACCTCTACGAACTGGCCGTTGACGCTCACAGCAGAATCGGGAGTGGTTTGGCCCGACACCTCTATGGTGGCTGCGTTGACTATGGCCTCGTTCTGGGGGCTGGTTACCTTCAGGAAGAAGACTGTGCCTATCGCCTGGGTGGGCGTCGGTGTGGCCGCAGGAGTCCCAGGGACAGTGGGCGTAGGGCCGGGTGTTATGGGCAGAGTGGGTGATGGAGTGGAGGCAGGAGCAGGGGTAAGGATAGGCGTGCCTTGCTGGACACAGCCGATGGACAGCATGCCTGCCCCAAGTAAGAGGAACATAAACGTCACGATTGTCCGGTTCATTGCATCTCCTTGGAATCCGTCTACGATAGCATAAATGGAGCTGCCTTGAGAATGCCCCGCGAAGTCGGGGGCAGGCTCGAAGTAGCGCCTACGCTAAAGTTGTGTTATACTGCAGGAAGTGTTCTATAACGTCAGCCCGGCTTTACGGCTGGGACCCGCGCAGGATTCTCACGCTTCCTGTCCACCCACTTTCAAGACTCGCGCTGACCAACTAGTCACATTTTTTCAGTAGGCAAGGAGTCAGCGCGGTATGTTATCAAGTCAGTCAGGTACATTTTCCGATTTTCGTCTCAGTCCCGCAACGCGGGCGGTGGTGGCAAAAATGGGCATTACGACGCCCACTCCCATTCAGGCACAGGCAATTCCCATTCTGCTGGAAGGCCATGACGTAATTGGCCAAGCACGCACTGGGTCCGGCAAGACCCTGGCCTTTGCCCTCCCTATAGTCGAGCGGTGCGACCCGAAAGTCCGCGGCGTACAGGCGATGATACTGGTGCCGACCCGCGAACTGGCAATCCAGGTAGGCGGCGTGCTGAGCGCACTGGCTGCCGCGCGCCATCTTCAAGGGACGTTGCTATACGGCGGCAGGGCATATGGGCCGGAACGCAACGCCCTGGCAAGGGGGGCGCAGATAGTGGTAGGCACACCAGGCCGCACCCTTGACCACCTGGGGCAGGGAACACTAATGCTGCGAAACCTGAGGGTGTTCGTGTTGGACGAAGGCGATGAGATGCTGGACCGAGGCTTTGCGCCGGACGTGGAACGAATCCTGGCACAGGCGCCGGCCAACCGGCAGACAGCCCTGTTTTCGGCCACGGTTCCCAGTTGGGTTATGCAGATAGCGGCCCGCCACCTGCGCAATCCACAGGTGGTTAGAGTGGACAATGAGCTGGAGGCTCCGGCCGAGATTAGTCACGTTGTTTACAACATAAAGCCAGAGGCCAAGCTGGAGGCGTTGTGCACTCTCCTGGATAACCGAGGGGATGGCCCTGTGCTGGTATTCGGACGGACCAAGCACGGTGTAAAAAAGCTGGCTGGCCGGCTGGCCGACTGGGGGTACCCAGTGACGGCGCTGCAAGGGAACCTGAGCCAGAACGCTCGTGAGCGGGTAATGGCAGATTTTCGGTCGGGCGCGGTGTCCATCCTGGTGGCCACCAATGTTGCGGCTCGTGGCCTGGACGTGAGCGGCATTGAGCAGGTAATCAACTACGAACTGCCGGATACTGCAGGGCTCTTTACGCACCGTATCGGCAGGACAGGTCGGATGGGTCGCCAAGGGGAGGCTATTACATTTGTTACGCCTGAGGATAGCCACAAATGGCGGCAGATTGAGCGGGAACTGGGGCACAGCTTACCGCGGAAGACGTGGCCCAACGGCAATGGTGCGGCAACGCCCGCGCGGACATCAGCGCCTGTTGCAAAGCCGTTGGTACAGCGAAGGCATCCCTCGTTTAATAGCGCCTAACTCAGGGCTGCGTATAGCTCAGCTACCGTGAGACAAGACGAGGAGGCAAACATGACCGAGCCGCTTCAAGGTAATCGTAAGCTGGCGTCCCAGAAGTTTGACTGCTAAGAAAGGGCCGCCGTTCCACGGATCTGCCTGCCGTTTCGCCGGTTGGGACCTCTTATGGAGGCCATTCCTTCGGCAAAGGAGCTCGCCACATGAATATCTTTGTTGGGAATCTTTCCCCCAAGGTTAGTGAAGATGATGTGAAGGGCTTATTCACTGCCTACGGCCAGGTCGCCACTGTGGCCTTGATTGGCGATTCCTATTCACAATCCAGCGTGACTCAGAGGAAAAGCCAGTACACCAACCGAGAGTCACGGGGACACGCCTATGTCGAAATGCCCCACGATACGGAGGCGCTTGCGGCTATTCTGGGGATACATGGCAAGCAGATCGGTGGCCTTGCCGTAACAGTTCTCCAGGCCATGCCCATGGAGAAAAAGGTATCCAAGAATAGATGACAGCCGCCCGACCCACGCCGGCGGGTGTTGATAGAACTGGAACGCATGCGGGGTCAAAGTAGCGCCAATTCCTAGTTCATGCTACAACTGTTGAATTGTTCCATGTTTACGCGTTACGTAAGGCGTCGGATGTTCGCACTTTTGTTCAGGAACAGAGGTAAGCTATGGCAAAACCCAACATTCTGATTACTTGCCCAATGAGCCGGGAGTACGTGGCCAAGCTCAATGCCGACCCGCGGGTAAACAAAGCCCAACAGCTTCCCAGGGAGACGTGGCCCATCTTCGCCGAAATTTATAACGGTGGGGCCAAGGCGGCAGCGGGCGGCCCCCGTGGGATGGGGCCATCTTTTGAGGAGGCGGATATTATCATCTGCCAGGGCCTTCCTCACGGCTCGGTGAAGTGGGCGCCAAGACTCAAGTGGGTCCAGGAGTGGGGCACTGGGATAGAGTACCTGGCCGGGAGTGGTGTTTTTGAAGCGGGTATTTCTGTAACCAACCTGGCGGGGACCGCTGCCGTACCTATTGCCGAGCATGTGCTCATGATGATGCTTATGCTGTCGAGGAACGCCAAGACCTTCATGGAGAATGCCCACAAGAGGCAGTGGAGGCCGACGCCTCCACTGGTGGAGGTGTTCAACAAGACGGTTGGTGTGGTGGGCCTTGGCGGCATAGGCGGGCGGGTGGCCGAGGTGTGCCACGCTCTGGGGATGCGGGTTCTAGCCACGCGCCGAACAGCCACCCTTCGCCAAAGGGACGTGCAGGGAGTGGACGAGCTCCTGCCTCCTGCGGACCTACCCTACCTGCTGCAGGAGAGCGACTTCGTGGTGCTGAGTTGTCCACTGACCAAGGAGACTGAGGGACTGATTGGCGAGAAGGAGCTTCGTGCCATGAAGCCCACCGCCTTCCTAATCAACATAGCCAGGGGACGGGTTGTGGACGAGCCGGTGCTGAAGCTGGCCTTGAAGGAGGGGTGGATTGCGGGAGCGGGCCTGGACGTCTTCTGGAATGAGCCACTGGAGCCGGAGAGCGAGCTATGGCATCTGCCCAACGTGGTGTTGACTCCCCACCGGGCTGGCAACGAAGGCCTGCGGGTGGCGGAGGCCTTCGCTATTTTTGATGACAACTTGGACAGGTTCCTTAGCAGCAGGCCGTTGACTAACTTGGTGGACCCGTCCCTGGGGTACTGATGCCCCCGGTGGCGTATCATTTTCTTGCCGCTTGACGGCCTCTAGCAGGCTGCTGAAAAAGGGGAGGCCAGAGGGGCGAAGCCCATTTGGTGGGGGTTTGGGGGTATCCCCCAAATCTTTTCTTTTTACCCCCTTCCTACCAGGAAGGGGTCAGGTCCGATGGCGAAGCCATCGAGATGCCGACTACCGTCGAGCATTCTCGATTCATCGGAACTCTCGACGAAAGTCGGAGGGGATGGTCGAAGAGGGTTGTCCAGCAGCCTGCCAGTGTCTCCTACAAGGTAGATAGCAGAGCGTTTCTGAGCATACGCCAGCTTTCCGGCAAGTGGTATGCTGGGATGCGGAATGCACGACTTCCATCCAATGGCGCACCGTCTTGGTGCAGTCACAACTCCCCCACATAATAGCGCCCCCGGCGTTGAACAGTATGATGTGATCATCATTGGCGCGGGGGCAGCCGGCATCATGTGCGCCATCGAGGCCGGAAGGCGGGGGCGCCGCGTCCTGGTGCTGGAGCACGCCAACAAGGCCGGCAAGAAGATACTTATTTCCGGGGGCGGGCGTTGCAACTTCACAAACGTGTACGCTACGCCAGATAGCTATCAGTCCCAAAACAAATCCTTCTGTGTCTCAGCCTTGACCCGGTACACATCGCAGGACTTCATCGCCCTGGTGGAAAAGCGCCGCATTGCCTACCACGAAAAGAAGCTTGGGCAGCTCTTCTGCAACGGTTCCGCCAAAGAGATAGTCCGCTTGCTGCTGGACGAAGCCGAAGCGGCCAATGCGACGATTCGGCTGGAGTGCGAGGTCACCAGCATCCGGCGTGCCGACGGTTTCCTGATAGGGACGGACATGGGGTCTGTAGCAGCCGGCTCCCTGGTGGTGGCCACTGGGGGCCTGTCCATCCCTCAGATGGGCGCGACTGGCTTTGCCTATGCGGTTGCCCAGCAATTCGGGCTTAACGTAGTACCGACGCGTCCTGGCCTGGTCCCGTTGACCACCGGAGGCCAGGCCCTCGCATTCTGCAGGAGGCTTGCCGGGGTCTCTATCCCTTGCATCGCGAGCTGCGGCGGCGCCAGCTTTACTGAGAACCTGCTATTCACCCACAAGGGCATCAGCGGCCCGGCTATTCTCCAAGTCTCCTCCTACTGGCAGCAGGGCGAACAGGTCCATATTGACCTGCTCCCAGGCTTAGATCTGCTTAACCACCTGAAAGAGCAGCAGGCCGCCAGACCAAGAGCGGAGTTGCAGACCATCCTCTCGGCATTGCTGCCCAAGAGCTTCGTGGAGGCTATGTGCGAGACGTTCCTACCTAACCGAGCTATGGCCCAGCTTTCCTTCAAGGACATTAGCGCCGTTGCCGATACGCTAAAGGATTGGAGCATCCCGCTCAATGGTACGGAGGGCTACCGCACGGCGGAGGTCACCGTAGGCGGCGTGGATACCAGAGGACTCTCGTCCAAAACTATGGAGGCGCTGGAGGTGTCTGGCCTCTTTTTCATTGGTGAAGCGGTGGATGTGACGGGGCCGCTGGGCGGCCACAACTTCCAGTGGGCATGGGCCTCTGGCTACTGTGCCGGGCAGTGCGTGTGAAAAGGCCCTTTTTGAACAGAGAATGTTGCAGAATATCGGAGCGCGCATCGCGATACAGTGCAACCGGTTGTGAGGGTTTACGGTGTCGATACTGAAGCTCTCAGGCGGATCATTTGTGCGGAACAGTAACTAGCAGATTGGCCTTCCAGTCGGAGTCAATCCAAAGCCCGGCCACGGTTATTGGGAGTTTCCAGGAGGAGATTTCTTTTACCGCATTGCGAATCTGGGCCTCATGTTCTTCTGGGGAGACCGGATTGGCGGCGCAACCATGGTGGCCCGCTATGACGACTACGCTGGAATGGTGGGCATTGATGGATATGCCTACCTTGGCTTTTAAGGCGTTCACAATAGAGTATTGCGGCTGAGAGAGAACCTTATCTGGCCTTGGCTCGTTCACCATATCCATATAATCAACCTTGTAGTTCTTCTTTACCCAATCGGCTACGGGTTGTTGAACCCGACCGTCAATGCAGTTGATGGCTGTACCAAACCGGTGTTCCGATGTCATTGTTCCTCCCGTTGGGAAAGTTTGTTTGTCCTCGCGGTTTTCAGGCCCCAGTTTCGCCCGTTCCACCGCTTTGTGGAGGAGTGGCAGGCGTAGCAGGCAAGCCTGATTGTAGTCGCTGGTCAACCAGTGCGCCTACCGACCCCTTGAACGAAGTCAGTTCGTCCTTGGACATCTGGTCA
>JAUSCR010000087.1 GCA_030651175.1 Dehalococcoidia bacterium | reverse complement strand
GGGCTTTGCCCCTCTGGACTCCCCTTTTTCAGCAGCCCTAGCATCCTGCCGCTATGAGACCTCCTCGCCATCCTCGCCGAAGCCGTGGTTGGTGTAGACGCCCACGTCGTGACCCTGGTGTACGTGCACGATGAACTCCTCCCGTTCAATCCCCACCACGTCCAGCAGCTCGTCGTCAACGGTCTGTATAAGCTCCTCTATCATGTCGCGGGTCAGGCTTTCGGCCACGCAGAGGGTGCCGTGGACAGCGCCGCCGGCAAAGTGCAAGTCCAGCCGGCCAACGGGCGCGTCATCTTCCAGTATGTTGTACGCCTCGGAGTTAGGCGTGCGGCACTCGCGCTCAAAGTAGTAGTCAGCCATGAACACCCCCTAGTAGTTTAGGTGCGGACCTGGCCGGAACCAAGCACTGTCCACTTGTACGATGTCAGTTCTCGCAGGCCCATTGGCCCACGGGCGTGCATCTTGTTCGTGCTGATGGCAACCTCAGCCCCCAGGCCAAACTGCGCGCCGTCGGTGAAACGGCTGCTGGCGTTCACCATGACCACGGCGGCATCCACTTCGTCCAGGAAACGCATGGCGGCGGAGTAGTCCTCGGTAAGTATGGCCTCCGTATGGCCGGAGCCGTACCGCTCGATGTGCTCCAGCGCCTCGTCCAGGGAGTCCACCACCTTTACCGCAGCGGTGAGGGATAGGAACTCCTTGCCCCAGTCCTCCTGCGTGGCGGGAATAATGCGTGGCGACTCCATAGGCCCCAGGATGCTCATGGCGCGGCTGTCGGCATGGATCTCAACACCTGCCTGGCCCCACGCCTGGACGATAAGCGGCAGGTATTGAGGCGCTATCTGCATGTGTACCAGGATGGTATCCAGGGCATTGCAGACGGTGGGTCTCTGAACCTTGGCATTGTAGGCGATGTCCACTGCCTTTTGCAGGTCGGCGGTGCGGTCCACGTAGGTATGGCACACTCCTATGCCACCCGTCACCACTGGCATGGACGCCTCCTGGGCCACGCGACGTATCAACTCAGCGCCGCCCCTGGGAATTAGCAGGTCTATGTACTCCCGCATGGATAGCATCTGCCCCACCAGGGCGCGGTCTGTGTCTTCGATGAACTGCACGGCGTCCTCCGGCACGCCTGCGGCGGCTGCGGCCTCTCGCACCAGACGGGACAGGGCGGTATTCGAGTGGATGGACTCGCTGCCGCCTCTCAAGATAACGGCGTTGCCGGACTTCAGGCACAGGCTAGCTATGTCCACCGTCACGTTGGGACGGCTCTCGTAGATTGTGCCAATGACGCCCAGGGGCACGCGACGTTTGCCCAGGATGAGGCCGTTGGGGAGGGTGTGCACGTCGAACTGCTCGCCGACGGGGTCCGGTAGCGAAGCCACGTTGCGCACGTCGGCGGCCATGGCGGCCAGCCGTTCACGGTTCAGCATCAGCCTGTCCAGCAAGGCCTCGGTTAGCCCGGCGTGCTGGCCTGCCTGGTAGTCACGCCGGTTGGCCAGGAGTATCTCGCCCTGGGACTCCTCCAAAGCACGGGCGATGTTCAGCAACGCCTGGTTCTTGACGGCGGTGGACAGCCGGGCCAGCTTGCGCGCTGCGGCCCTGGCCCGCTGGCCGATGGATTCCAGATAATTAGAGTTTGCTTGCATTGGCTATCTTGGCCCCAGAACCATGGATTTGGCTAACGGTGACTCAGGGGCAAACCACACAAAGAGGTTACCCAGGTCAAATTGTCGGAAGAACTGGCATTCAAAGTCTTGGCACTTACATTGCTCGGCTTCCCGCATCCTTTTATCAAGGACACCTATTTCACGGTGCACTTCTTTGTGACACTTTTTGCATAGGCGCTGAGTGTAATGTGGCAAAGCAGCCCATCGTTGGTTAGCTTCCCTTTGTATGTGACATTTGAGTGAATCCAAACCTTTGAAGTCATCGGGTGAGAATAAGATCCAATACCCATGCCTGACTTTTCTCGCAAGGGCTTTCGGAATGACATGATGATGTGTTAGTTGCTCAGTGCTTCCGCATCGGAGGCATTGCTTGCGATCGGTGTTATTCATCACATCAGCCCACCCTGCTTTGCCTCTTCGCGTTCAAGCGGGGCCTGGGCAAAGGGCGACCTTGTGGACGGCAACTCCGGCCGCTTGCCGTTCAGCATCTCTTCAATGGTAATGATCTGCACTCTAGGGTATTCCTTCTGCCAGAAATCGCTGTGATAGAAACCAGCGGCCGCTGCCTCAGTCGTCATTGGCTGCGTAGGCGGCTCCAGAGTCAGCACCACGCCAAGAGGTTCTTTCTCACGCTCCAGCACGCCGACCAGGTCGCGCACCATGCTAACAGTAACGTGCTCGCCGCCCTTGACCGAGACAATGGCCCTGCGATAGTCCTCTTTAGGCCCAGCGAAGTATGGTATCACCCCATCAATCCCTCTGTCGGCGCCCTTCTTTTTGCCCGCCACAGGCTGAGCGTTGAGCTTTGACAGCGCCCACCATTGGAACTGATACTTGTCATGAGCTGCCAGGGCTGTGGCCCCAGCCAAGTCTACCGGCGCACCAATTTCCTCTATTTGAATGCCAGGAAAGGCATCCCGCATCCGCCGCTCAATAAGATTGATGGCGAGGTAAGTGATGTCTATGCCAATCCAGCGGCGGCCCAGCTTGTGGGCAGCATGGACGGCTGTGCCGCAACCGCAGAATGGGTCCAACACCACATCACCTGGGTTTGAGGAGGCATTGATGATGCGCTCCAGCAGAGCCTGGGGCTTTTGAGTAGGATAGCCAAGACGCTCCTTAGCCTGAGGGCCGATAGGCGGAATATCACCCCAGATAGCTTGGATTGGTTGCCCGTCCTTCACTTCATTCCAATAGCGCTTGTACTCTGGCACCGCGCCTTTTGGTGGCCAGTAGATGCGCCCCGCCCTGTCCAACAGGTCTAACTTCTCTTGTGTTGATAGTTTCGCTGCGTCCACACCATTGAGCACTTCATTGACAGCTTCAGTGGGGACAGCCCAATGCCGCCCTACCGTCGTGGGGTTGACTTCCTTCCACGAAGCACCGGAGGCCCCATGTCGGACACCGGCTGCTGTCAGGTCGCTGAGACGGAACTTGCCGCGTTCGTCCGTGTGACGGTAGAACCGCTTCACATACGCAGGGTTGTGAGGAACCTTCGGCGTGCTCCAAGTGTAGTCGTCGGACTTGGTGTAGAAGAGAATCGTGTCGAAGTTCGGGCCAAATCTTTTAGCGCTGCTGTGCGCCGACGTGCGCTTCCACACGACTTCATTTCTAAAATGTGTCGGCCCAAACACGCTGTCCATCAGTACACGCAAATATGGCCCAGCCCTTGGGTCGCAGTGCAGGTAGATGGAGCCTGTGGCTTTCAGAACACGGTGCAACTCCACCAGGCGCACGGCCATCATGCACAGATAGGCAGTGACGTCGTTGTGGCCCAGACCTTCCACCATCGCACCCAACAAGCGTGACACCTGCTGATACTGCCCGGTCACAACTTCCTCAAATGCACGGGCTGTCGATGTGCCCCAATGCCAGGTATCCCCGAAGGCCTCTATCTGGGCCTCACTGGCCGCGCCGGTGGACTCCCTGAACAGCACGTTGTAGCTGGCCTGGCTGTTGAAGGGCGGGTCCAGGTAGATGAGGTCTACAGACTCGTCTGGGATGTGCTTGCGCAGCACATCCAGGTTGTCGCCGTAGTAGAGGACGCTGGTGTTCATCTCAGTCATAGTCAAATCCTAGAGAAGCTTCAAGAACTCCTCCAAGTCCATGTCAATCTCTTTCAGGATGCTGGCCAAGGTCGTCCGTTTGACTGGGTTGTGCCTCGGAATAATTGCCACAACACTGCGTTCTTCAGAGTACATAGAGATATGCTTGCCCTGCCTGATGACGACGAAGCCAGCTCGCTGCAATGCTCGCACGACGCGCTGATGGGCCAGGTCCGGGACTCTCCTCAACGGTCTACTACGACCTTTTTCAACACGGATCCCTTATCTGCCGCAACTTGCTCCCAGGAGTCTAGCCATAGACCTATGGCATCCCTGATATTCTCCAGGGCCTCTTCCTCAGTGTCCCCTTCAGAGACGCAGCCTCGCAGAGAAGGGACATACACGGTGTATCCACCCTCGTCCGACGGTTCCAAGACTACGTCATAAGTCAATCTGCGTTTGCCTTTTGTAGCCATTTCGCTCCTCCAGGTCTTCGTCATGGCAGACGGCGTCGGTGTTCATGGCCGTCCTCTCCTACACTATAGCACCGCCAGGTTGTTGCGGTGCACCACCTCGTCGCCGTACTGGTGGCCCAGCGCCTCTTGTATGCGGTCCGAGTGAAGGCCCTTGATGACGGCAACGTCTTTGGCCGAATAGTTGGCAACCCCGCAAGCTATCTTCTGCCCCTGGCGGTCTACGATAAGCACCACGTCCTGGCGGTCGAAGTCGCCACGCACCTCAACGATGCCCGCCGGCAGCAGGCTGCGGTGCTGGGAGCGCAAGGCTGAAGCCGCGCCATCGTCAACCTGGATTTCGCCCCGTGCCGACAGGCCGCTGAGCAGCCACCGCCTGCGGCTCTCCATCTTGCTGGCGCTGGGCAGAAAGAAGGTGCCGCGCTGCTTACCTGCGGCCACGTCCAGCAGCACGTCCGGCTCCCGTCCACCGGCCACAACCACCGCGACACCCCAACTGGTAGCCAGACGGGCCGCCTCCAGCTTGGCAGCCAACCCGCCCCGGCTCCAGGAATGGCGCTCCTCCTCCTTAGCCAGATCGCGGATGGTCTGGTCTATCCTGTCCACTCGCGAAATCAGCCGTGCCTCCGGGTGTAAGGATGGATCGGCGGTGTACAGTCCCGCCGTATCGCCCAGCATGACCAGACGGTCGGCATCCACCAGGTTGGCCACCAGGGCCGAATGGGTATCGGTGTCGCCGAACACATAGTAGCCAAGCTCCTCGGAGGTCACTACGTCGTTCTCGTTGATGATGGGTATAACTCCCA
>JAUSCR010000073.1 GCA_030651175.1 Dehalococcoidia bacterium | reverse complement strand
GCCAGATCCACTCGCCCCATCCCCAGGAGTATGGAGGCCAGGGCTATTGGGAACAGCAATTTCCAGCCCCTGTGCCAGAACAGGACACCCAGGGCAGCCGAGGCCACCAGGAGCAGGGCCAGGGCCGCAGTAGACACGTCCAATTGAAGGGCTAGGGCCGCTCCGGCAACCCAGGCAGCGGAGGCGGCCAGCAATCTCACGGCGGCTCACCCACGGTGACCAAGCCGCGAAGGGCCTGGTAAGTGGTTGGCCCTATGCCTGGCACATTCATCAGCTCGTCAATGCGGTGAAAGGGCCCGTTCTGGTTTCGGTAGTCCACGATGGCCTTGGCCTTCACCTCTCCAATGCCTGGCAGAGTATCCAGCAGCTCCACAGAGGCGGTGTTAATGTTGATGCGCTGCAACTCCGGCGTTGGGGCAGCCGGTCTGGTAATAGCGGTTGTTGTGGGCGTTGGGGAGGGCACAACGATGGTCACGCCGCCGCCCTGGGGCCGGTTCAGCATGAAGAATACGCCTCCTGCTATGGCGGCTCCCACCAGGGCCCACAGTAGCGGCCCAAACAGCTTGTTCGTGGGGATGCACCTCCAGGGCAACTAATGCCGGGCGTGAAGACACCTGGATTATTGTATGGTAGTGCCATCTAGGTCAACCGTGGGAGCTATTATGGGTGCAGGGCTAAGGCGCTGCCTTCCCACAGATACCTCATCCCCCTTTTCCCCCCTTCTCCTGCAGGAGAGGGGGGAAGAGAAACTGAGATCAGGGGACACCCCTGCTACCCCGGCAGGGGGCACAGCCCCCTGCACCCCCAAAGAGAGCTTCTATTGATTAACGAACTTCGGATTCAGGGCACTATTGTGGATATAACGCTAAGGCACTGCCTTCCAAGCCTATCGCAAACAGTGTCCTACTCATAGACTGGAAGGCAGGAGGCAACAGAGTGGCACACCTTGACGGCAACACAACACAACTTCATCCCTGGCCAAACTCCGGGCCAGCCTGGGCCACGAGCTCGCTACTGGGGCCGCCACTCCCTTCGAGGTGGCCAAGGCCAAGTAGGCGAATCCTGATATACGCTGACAATGGAGACGCGGCTGTCAAGCCGGGGCGTCCATCAGGCGCAGGGCCTAACAAGCTGGCTATGCAAGTGGCCACGCGCTGGGGCTAGCAGGGTGCTTCGAAATCCCAACTTCCCCGTCGGTGAGCTCCACGGGACTGGATTTGTCTAGGGCAGCGAAGGACAGGGGTCAGGGGGATGGGCGGAAGAGTTTCCCCGCACCCTGCTAGGATGTCCTATTTGGCGTTAGATGGCTGCGTCCGTTGCCTGGAGGTTGGCTGGCCAGCAGCAATAGATAGTTCCTGGCCTCCACGGAGGCTGGGTGCAACAGGCTTCCAGCTTTCAGAAGCAGCGCTATCTCCCTGGTCAAGTACTCTGCCGCCGCGGTTTCCAGGCTCTCCCTAGCCGTCGCTGCCAGCCGCTTTAGCCAGGGGGACCTCCTCGCTTTCATGGGGTCCAGCTTGTCTGACAGAAACACCACCAGGCCAACCCTTCCCATGCCGGGCCAAGCGGTGGAGTGCCATTGGATTGCCTCCAGTACCTCAGCGTCGGTGATGATGCCTAGATGCCGCAGCCTTTGCGCCGCCAGGGGGCCGTGCAACAAAATTGGCACTCGTTCCTCCACGGGGTGCACCGTAAGGCCTATGGTGCGTGCCTGTTCCAGTAGTTCGCGGTCGCTGGCGGCGCGGAGCAGGTCATGTCCCAGGGCCGCCATCTCCACCTTGCGGGCGTCCACGTTGTGCCTGGTGGCCAGCTCCAGTGCCGTATCCCGGGTGCGGTGCAAATGGTCTTGGAGGCCGGAAGGCAGGGCCTGGATCAGGCCTTGCAGCCGGGAAAGTGCATCTTCCATGATGGGTGGCCATCCCCCTTAGTCCCCATTCCTGAAGGAAGGGGGAGAGCAAAGGTTTCTGGGGGACGCCCCCAGACCCCCGCCAGATATGGCGCGCACTAGCCCAGCGCGGGCAGCCGCTTTCCTCCCAGCACGTGGAGATGCAGATGGTCAACGTGCTGGCCGGCGTTGCGGCCCTGGTTGACGACCAGCCGGAATCCAGTGTCCGTTACCCCTTCCCGACGCGCCATCTCATGGGCGGTGCTAAACAGGTGTCCCACCAGCGATTCCTGGTCGGATTTGAGATTGGCCAGGGAAGTCACGTGCTGGTTTGGAATCACCAGCAGGTGAATGGGGGCTGCTGGATTTATGTCCCGGATAACGAAACACAGGTCATCTTGAAACAGCATCTGGGCTGGAGTTTGTCTCTTGCCTATGCTACAGAAAATGCATTCGGCCATTGCCGTGCTGTCCTATTGTCTGTTTTGCAAATTCTCGGAATGATTCCGACCGAAAGAAGTGGGCAGGGTCGGGCATATGTCCAAACCGCCCACTTCGGGCGGGGGTTTTCAGACTCCGCTCATGGTGAGCCTGTCGAACCATACGAGCGGAGTAGTAACCCTGCTCGCCCTCAGAGATCGTGAGGAAATTACGAGGGGACACCACCCCAGATTGCCACGGGCGGGGACGCCCTCGCAATGACAATCCCCTCTCAGCCCGAAGGCTTGCAGGAAGGGTGCTTCCTGCAAGGACTCTAGCCACCCACTGCCAGGCAGGTGACGGTGCGCTGGATGCCGCCTATGGTGTGGATGCGGCTGGTGACCAGACTGCCAATGGAGTTCAAGTCCGGCGCTTCCAGCACTGCTATGATGTCGTAGGGACCTGTCACTACGTCCACGGATATGATGCCATCCAGGCCCCGGAGGGCGCTAATGACATCGCGACTCTTCCCCACGGCGGTCTCAATCAGAATGAAAGCCTTTGTTGCCACTCAACACCTCCTTATGCTTGCTCAAAGCCGCTCCCTGGCCGCTGGCTAAGTTGGGCGTCCGGCTAGCTCATTCTAGTTTAGCTATTGAAGACCTGTCAATTTCAGCAACGGGCGTTCTTGTGGCATGTTGAAAATGGCGCACCGTTGTGTTAGCGTGGCTTGGTGCAATTATTCACTGTGTATTGTCCCCCCTTATCCTACGTAAAGGATGGAGAATGCTAGCCCTCACCAACCGACTGTTGCTCGAAACAACGCGTGCCCCTGAGTTCATCGACATAACGCAGCGAGTGGTGGAGTTTGTGGGCAGTACGGGCATCAAGAGCGGCTTCGTGGTGGTATTCTCCAAGCACACCACGGCCGCTATCAAGATCAACGAGAACGAACCCTTGTTGCTCCAGGACATGGAGCGGTTTCTGGAGCGCCTGGCCTCCCAGAACGGTTACTACCAGCATAACGACTTCACCCTGCGCACCGTCAACATGACGGAGGACGAGTGCCCCAACGGTCACGCCCATTGCCAGCACCTGCTAATGAGCACCAGCGAGACCATCCCAATAGTGGACGGAGAGTTGCAGTTGGGTCGCTGGCAGCGCGTGTTTCTGGTGGAGTTGGACCGGCCGCGGACCAGGGAGGTGGTCTTCCAGGTCCTGGGGGAGTATTAGCTGCTCGGACTCTACGGCCCTTCGCTGGTTGTACCACACCTTGGGCGGCGATTTACATTGACGCATGTTGTTCTGGATGGTAAACTAATTGTTGACTATGTTGGTCAACAATTACTGCGTGGCATTTCCTGCTCAGGAACGCCAGCTTTGGAGCAGACGAGTCTCCAAAGCACAAGGGAAGCATGACTACCAGCAACAGGGCAGTTAAAGAAGTAGCCAGCCAAGCATATCAGTACGGTTGGGTTACACCCATTGAGTCTGATACAGCACCCCGCGGGCTGAACGAAGATACTATCCGGTGGATCTCCGCCAAGAAGAATGAACCGGAGTTTTTGCTGGAGTGGCGACTCAAGGCGTTTCGCCACTTTATGGCCCTTCTTCAAAAAGAGCAGTTGCCCAAGTGGGCCAACGTCCACTATCCTTCCATAGATTTCCAGGACATCATCTACTACTCCGCACCCAAAGCCAAAGAGAAGCTCAACAGCTTGGGCGAGGTGGACCCGGAGCTCCTGAAAACGTACGAGAAGCTGGGCATCCCTCTGGGAGAGCAGAAGAGACTGGCCGGCGTGGCGGTGGATGCCATCTTTGACAGCGTGTCCATTGCCACCACGTTCAAGGAGGAGCTAGCCAAGTACGGCGTTATCTTCGGCTCCTTCTCCGAGGCGGTGCAGAATCACCCAGAGCTGGTCCAGAAATACCTTGGCTCCGTTGTGCCCTACACCGATAACTTCTATGCGGCCCTGAACGCCGCTGTGTTCTCCGACGGGTCTTTCTGCTACGTTCCCAAGGGAGTGCGCTGCCCATTTGAGCTGACCACCTACTTCCGTATAAACGCCCAGGGCTCCGGCCAGTTCGAGCGGACCCTGATAGTGGCGGAGGAGGGCAGCTATGTGAGCTATCTGGAGGGGTGCAGCGCGCCGATGCGGGACGAGAACCAACTCCATGCCGCCGTGGTGGAGCTGGTTGCCCTGGATAACGCCGAGATCAAATACTCCACCATCCAGAACTGGTATCCAGGCGATGAACAGGGCAAGGGCGGCATCTACAACTTCGTCACCAAGCGCGGCAAGTGTTCTGGAAAGAACTCCAAGATATCCTGGACCCAGGTTGAGACAGGCTCGGCCATCACATGGAAGTACCCCAGCGTAATTCTTCAAGGCGACAACTCCGTGGGCGAGTTCTACTCGGTGGCGCTGACCAAGGGGTACCAGCAGGCCGACACCGGCAGCAAGATGACCCACATAGGCAAGAACACCCGCAGCACTATCATTGCCAAGACAATTTCCGCCGGCCACGGCAACGGCACGTATCGAGGCCTGGTCAAGGTGATGCCCAGGGCCACCAACTCCTGGAACTTTACCCAGTGCGACTCGCTGTTGCTCAGCGATACGTGCGGCGCTCACACTACGCCATACGTGGAGGTCCGCAACAACTCCTCGCACCTGGAGCACGAGGCGTTCACCTCCAGGGTGAGCGAGGAGCAGCTCTTCTACAGCAACCAGCGTGGTATCTCCCTGGAGGAGGCCCACCGGCTCATCATCAACGGCTTTTGCAAAGAGGTGTTCAAACAGCTCCCCTTCGAGTTTGCTGTGGAGGCCACCAGGCTTCTGGAGATGAACCTGGAAGGGACTGTGGGGTAAAGAGCTATGCTAGAAGTAATAGACCTCCATGCCTCCATAGGAGACGTGGAGATATTGAAGGGTGTCAATCTCCAGGTAAACGCCGGAGAGGTGCACGCCATAATGGGGCCCAACGGGTCCGGTAAGAGCACCCTGGCCTACGTGCTGGCGGGCCACCCATCTTACAAGGCGACCTCTGGCCGCGTGCTATTCGAAGGGAAGGACCTGCTCGCAATGCTGCCTGAAAACAGGGCCAGGGCGGGCCTGTTCCTGTCCTTCCAGCACCCCGTTGAGGTGCCAGGAGTGCGGTTCGACGAGTTCATGCGGGCAGGATTCAACGCCCTCCGCAAGAGCCGTGGAGTGCCGGAGATGGGAGTGCTGGATTTCAACAAGCATCTCGCCAGCAAGCTTGGCATTGTGGGAATGGACGCCACATTCACAAGACGCTACGTCAATGAAGGCTTCTCCGGCGGCGAGAAGAAGCGGGGCGAGATTCTACAAATGGCTATCCTGGATCCCAAGCTGGCCATCCTGGACGAGACGGACTCGGGCCTGGATGTGGATGCACTCCGCGAGGTTGCCCAGGGGATAAACAAGCTGAGGCGCGCGGACAACGCAATCCTTCTGGTCACGCACTACCAGCGCATACTTAGCTACGTCATTCCTGATGTGGTACACGTGCTCATCGGTGGCCGCATCGTTAAGTCCGGCGGCAAAGAGATGGCGCTGGAGATCGAAACCGAAGGCTACGACAAGTACGAGGATACAGCCAAGGCCATGAAGGCCAGCGCTTGAACGGTTCCAACACCATGACACAGCAACAGCTAACACAGGAAGAGAGATACCTTGCGGCCTTCCACTCTTTCCAGAAGAACGGCGCCGTCGGAGACCCTGGGTGGGTGCATCAGCTACGGGAAGCTGCCATAGCCCGTTTCAACGTGCTGGGGTTCCCTGTGGCCCGCCGGGGCAACGAGGAGTGGAAGTACACAGACATTCGCCCCATAGCCACGACTCATTTCCAGCCAGCCACCGGCCCTACCCAGTTGACATTGCCGCCTCCAGAGTTGGACAGGCTCACCTTTGGTCATCCGGAATGGTGCAGGATCGTCTTTGTGGATGGTGTGTACAGCCAAGAGCTTTCCGCGTTGACCTCTCTGCCCGTGGGCGTGACTGTTTTGAGCCTTGCTCAGGCCATGGCTACTCATGGGGACATTGTGAAGCAACACGTGGCCCGCTATGCCCCGTATGAAAGCGACGCCTTCACTGCGCTGAACACTGCCTTTGTGCATGACGGCGCATTTGTGCAGGTTGCTGACGGTGCCATCACGCAGGAGCCGGTGCATCTCCTGTTCCTCACCACGGGCCGCCGGCAGGACACTGTCGCGTATCCCAGGGTGCTGATACTCACCGGCAAGGGCAGCAAGGCCACGGTCATCGAGAGCTATGCCGCCCTGGACGAAAGCCGCTCCTTCACCAACGCCGTCACCGAGGTGAGGATGGGGTCTGGCTCGGTCCTGAACTACTACAAGGCGCAGCGGCAAAGCCAGCGGGCTTTTCACGTTTCCAACACTAATGTGTTCAACTCCACCGAAGCCTCATTCAATTCGGTGAACCTGGACCTGGGCGGCGGGCTGGTCAGGAACAACCTCAACGTCCTCATGGGCGAGGAGGGATGTTCCTGCGTGCTCAATGGCCTGTACCTGCTAAATGGGACGCAGCATGTGGACAATCAGGTTATCATTGACCACACCAGTTCCTATACCACGGCCAGTGAGCTGTACAAGGGAATCCTGGATGGGAAGTCGCACTCCGTGTTCCACGGCAGTATCATAGTGCGCAAGGGCATCCGGAAGGTGAATGCCAATCAGGTTGACAAGAACCTGCTCCTTTCCGACCAGGCGGAGGCGGACACAAAGCCAGCCTTCTGGATATATTCGGACGACGTGAAGTGCGGCCATGGCGCCGCATGCGGGCAGATGGACGAGAGTGCGCTGTTCTATCTGAAGAGCCGTGGCATGGACGATAAGCTCGCTCGCCGCGTGCTGACGCGGGCTTTTGCCACTCAGGTTATTGACAGCATTGGAAACGGTGCCTTCCGCGCTGCCGTGGACCAGATAGTCGAGGACAAACTAGAGGAATGGTTGGAGGCCGGCGGAAGCCGCTGACGGACCAATGGCAATACAACCACCAGGTGGAACAGCCGGCGGCATTAATGATCTCTACCAGGACATCCTGATAGAGCACTATAAGCGCCCACGGCATCATCAGCTTCTCCCAGACCCAGAGCTAAAGTCGGAAGGGTTCAATCCCTTCTGTGGCGACCGGGTTGTTTTCACGGCTCGGCTGGATGGCGCTGGACGTATCAGCGGCGTTGGGTTCACCGGGCAGGGATGCGCCATCAGCCAGGCATCGGCGTCCATGATGACTGATGTCCTTCAGGGTCTGACCCTGGAGGAGGTCAGGGGTGTGGTGGGCCGGTTCAGGGCCATGATGCAGGGCAAAGAGCTGACCGACCGGGAGAAGGATGCCCTGAAAGACCTGGTAGTCCTGGAGGGGGTCAAGCAATTTCCAGTGCGTATCAAGTGCGCCCTGCTGGCCTGGAGCGCCTTGCAAGATGCACTTGCGGAGTACAACAAGAGCCGCAGCGGCTCGGCAAACTCGGCCTAGCAGGCTATGGAATAAGGGGAGTCCAGAGGGGCGAAGCTCCTTTGGCGGGGGTCTGGGGGTGTCCCCCAGAAATCTTTTCCCTCCCCCTTCCTTCAGGAAGGGGGATAAAGGGGGATGGCCATCCCATGTTTGACCCAAAGATTATCCGAAAAGACTTCCCCATCCTCTCCCGTAAGATCAACGGCAACCCCCTGGCCTACCTGGACAATGCCGCCACCTCTCAGAAGCCACGGCAGGTCATACAGGCGCTGGTGGATTGCTACGAGCAGTACAACTCCAACGTCCACCGTGGCGTCCACACCCTGAGCATGGAGGCCACGGACAGGTATGAGGCGGCTCGCCAGAAGGTGGCGGACCTCATCCACGCCCCCTCGATAGAGGGTGTGATTTTTGTCCGGAACACCACCGAGGCCATCAACCTGGTGGCCAACACCTGGGCAACCCAACACCTTGGCCCTGGCGACGAGATGGTTGTCACGGAGATGGAACACCATAGCAATCTGGTGCCCTGGCAGAAGGCCACCGCTCAGGCGGGCGCCACCCTGCGCTTTCTACCCGTGACGCCGGAAGGCACGCTGGACATCACATCCCTGGACACAGTCATCAACGAGCGGACCAAGCTGGTATCCGTGGTCCACGTCTCCAACTTCCTGGGCACAATCAACCCGGTCAAGGAGATCGCCAGGCGTGCCCACCAGGTTGGGGCGCGCTTCATGGTGGATGGGGCGCAGAGCGTGCCGCACATGCCTGTGGACGTGACGGACATGGACTGCGACTTCCTCGCCTTCTCTGGCCACAAGATGATGGCCCCTCCTGGCATTGGAGTGCTATACGTGAAGCCGTCGGTGCTGGAGGGCATGGAGCCGTTCCTTCGTGGGGGCGATATGGTGCGGGAGGTGTGGTACGACCACGCCACCTGGAACGACCTACCCATGCGGTTTGAGGCTGGCACGCCCAACTATGCCGATGCCATTGCCCTGGGTGTTGCGGTGGACTACCTCCAGGCCCTGGGCATGGACAACGTACGCCAACACGAGATCGAGATTGGCAGCTACGCATTGCAGGCGTTGGGGGAGATGGAGGAGGTGACCATAGTAGGCCCAACGGAGGCACGGCTCCGAGGTGGGTTGGTGGCCTTCACCACGGAGGTCCACCCACACGACCTGGGGACGTTCCTTGACCAGGAAGGCATAGCAATCCGCACAGGGCATCACTGCGTCATGCCCATGCACACGAAGCTGGGGCTGGCGGCGACGGCCAGGGCCAGCTTCTACGTGTACAACACCAACGAAGAGGTAGATATGCTGGCGCAGGGCCTGAAGAAGGCCCTGGCCTACTTTGGCTCCCACGCCCGGCGGGCCAGGTAAATACCTCAGACGGCGATACCTGTGGTTGCACGCATTGCGCATTGAGAACGACCGCGTTGTGCTGGATCCCCGCACCGTGCTGCCGCAGGAGGATAAGGCGCTGCTGAAGGCAGTAAAGGAGGCGATGGGAGGCAACTAGGAGAGATCAGAATGAGCGGGACGGCGCAAACGGGAAAACCCGGCAAGATCAGGAGGGCCAATTGACCAAATACAACACGAATCTGGCGGCCGAGTTCTGGGTTCTCTCGATGTTGCATCGTCTGGGTGCGGACGCAGCGCTGACCCTCGGGAACAAGAAGGCAGTAGACATCCTGATAACAGACGACAGCGGCACCTTCAAGACCGTGGACGTAAAGGGGCTTGAGCGTCGGTATGATTGGCCAGCAAACAACATCCGGCTACCAGCGCCGACCAACCACTTCTACGTCTTCCTCACATTTGATGGGAAGATTATTGACCCCAAGCACCCACCGTCTGTTTGGATAGTGCCTGGCAACGAGGTTGAGCCATTCATGAGAACCTTCAAGACCCACCGGGTGGTTTCGCGAACTGTTCTGGTTCACAAAGGAGGTCAGTATGAGCAAGCCTGGTCGGAACTGGTAGGGCCAGGCGCTGCCTGACACAAGCCTTCTTACTTCTGCCAATCCATACAGACAACAGGGCGCTGGAAACTAACCGGACATCTCGTCCAATAATCCCCATGCCATCTCCCACCATCCCTTCTGAGCTTATGCTGCGCCACCTGGATGTGGAGGAGGCGTTGTTCCGCCTGGACAAATATCTGGACGCCGCCTTCATGGCGGGCCATTCGAGTGTCCGGATCATCCACGGCAAAGGCACCGGCGCCGTCAAGAACGCCGTCTGGGAGTGCCTGGCGCAGCACTCGCTGGTGAAGAGCTACGGACTGGCCCCTTACGGCCAGGGCGACACAGGCGTAACCATCGTGGAGCTGGAGAGGAGATGATGTGGTGGCACGGCCTGCGGTGCCCCTGGCAACCCCTATGCATCTTCGCACCGAAACTAGCGGATCACCCTAACTTCCACTCCCACGTTAAGCTCCCTCCAACTGCGGTCCGCAGTCAAAACCGGTAGACCCAGCCCCCGTGCCAGGCTCAGACAGCCTAGGTCGCCCAGGGAAAGTCCCAAATTCCTTGTGCCAGGACGCAGAAAACCGGCCACAAACGCCTGCTCACGGTCAAAGTCCACGACTTCCAGGTCAAGGGCTGCCAGTGAATCTCGTACACCTGTTTCAGAGAGGCCCTTCTCGGCAAGCTTGGCCACCACCTCTGACAGGTTCAACGCACTTATGGCGGCGTCAGCAATTTGCTGGGCCACAAGCTCAGATCCTGGCTCTCCTTGAAACAACGTAAGTAGCGCCGAAGCGTCCAGGACCACCTTTGCCATTACTGGGCCTCTCGGCGCCGCTCTTCCAGGAGCTCATCAGTGAGCGATACTCCCTCTGGGACATGCCTCTTCACCAGGTCTTGGATACGCCCAATCGCCTTTTGCAAAGTAAAGAGCCGTATCTCCTGAGCGTCGTCCATCACCAGCACCACATCGTCACCTGGCTTCACTCCCAATCGTTTCCGGTATTCGGCAGGTATCACCACTCGGCCACCAGCGCCTATCCTTGTCTTTATAGAGGGTATGTGTCATTACCTCACTTGTTGTCACTAACTACATTATATACCATAACGCGCTTGTATGGCATCCTCCCCAGACACCTACCGTTGGTCAAGGGCATAATGGGCGACACCGGCGTGACCATCGTGGAGCTGGAGCGGCGGCAAGAAACCCCGTAGGGGCGAGGTAACCCCGCCCCTACAACCCAACCGAAGACAGCTTCAAACACTCAACATAACGTTTGAAACAAATCCCGCGCTGCGCTGCGTGTATAATTCACCCATGACCCTCTTTGACCACCAGCGCCAACAGCGACTCCAGCACGCAGCGCCTCTCGCCGCCCGCATGAGGCCCCGCACCTTCGATGAGCTGGTCGGCCAAGAGCACATCGTCGGGCCAGGACGGGTACTTCGTAGAAGCATCGAGTCCGACCAGGTGCCATCCATGGTCCTCTGGGGGCCGCCGGGGTCCGGCAAGACCACCCTGGCCCTCATCATCGCCGCCGTCACCCAGTCGCATTTTGAACAGGTGTCCGCCGTCACCGCCGGCGTCGCCGACCTCCGGCGCATCATCCACGAGGCCAATGACCGCCTGGGCATGCATGGCCAGAGGACCATCCTATTCGTTGACGAGATCCACCGGTTCAACAAGGCCCAGCAGGATGTGGTGCTGCCCCACGTCGAAGACGGCACCATCACCTTCATAGGCGCCACCACCGAGAACCCATCCTTTG
>JAUSCR010000022.1 GCA_030651175.1 Dehalococcoidia bacterium | reverse complement strand
TAGAAAACCCGGCCTCCTCCATCGCCTGCTGGTACTCCTCGGGCCGGTTCAAGTCCAGCACAACCTCCGCATTTTCCACCTCTAGCCGCACAACATCCGACCTGTGGCGCTCCACAATCTCTCGTAGCCCTTGCCGCGACTCCTTTATCCGCATCAGCTCGGGCAGCAGAGCGCTTGAGAAGATGATGGGATGTCCTCCCTTGCCACGGAAGGCGGGATAGGTGATGAGTGATCCCAGCCGCCGGTGAGCTTCCATCACCATCCGGACAGCCTCCGCAGACCGGGGTTGGTCCACTCCAAGCACCAGCATGTCCTGTGCCCGCTGTTCTATCTTGCGCAGGCCCGCCCGGACAGAGCTGCTCCTGCCGGTACGGTAGCGTAGGTTGAGAGCGGTCTTCGCACCAGGGAAGGGTTCCACCAGGGGGCGCAACGTCTCGGCGCGGTATCCCAGCACTACGACCACCTCCGCCACGCCCGCATCGAGCAGCGCCTGTATCTGGTACTGGATAAGTGTTGTGCCGCGCCACGGCAGCAGAGCCTTCTGCCGACCCATGCGAGTGGACTCGCCGGCGCACAGAAGGATGGCCGAGAAATAAGGCGAGCTATTCGCTGGAAGGGACACGTGTTGAATTGGAAAAGACACCGACGCTGGCGGGCTGTTACTGATGCTTAGGTGCGGATGGCTGCTTGCCACGCTTTGCAATCGTCCACCACAGGAGCAGCGCGAGTCCTGCCACCGCGGTCCCCAGGATAGCCCACGTCTTTTTGTTTGACTTTTGTTCCATGTCGCTCTTAGTACCTCCGGGCTTGGCCAGGAGCATCAGCCCATAGCCAGGGTGATAAAAGACTCTTTCGACCATTCCCCTGGCCCCCTTCCTGGCCAGGAAGGGGGTGAAAGATATATCTGGGGGATACCCCCAGACCCCCACCAAAGGGGCTTCGCCCCTCTGTACTCCCCTTTTTCGTCAGTCCCTAGTTGGCTACAGCAGCCACCTTGGCCTGCGTTTTCAATACCTTGTTGTAGACGCGCATAAGCTGCTTTTCTGGCAGCTTCATGGACTGGCCTGTGCCTCCCAGACGGAACTGCACCAGCTCTGCCATGATGCTGATGGCGATCTCCTCCGGCGTGCGCGCACGGATGTCCAGACCTATGGGTGAGTGAATCTCTCTCATGCGCTCCAGGGATACTCCCCGTTTCAGCAGCTCCTGATAAATGAGTATGACCTTGCGCTGTGAACCCACCAGGCCAACGTAGCCCGCGGGGCTGCGCACCGCCATCTCCAGGGCCAGGTCATCGAAATTGTGGCCTCGGGTTGCTATGATGATTGCGGTGTTCTTGGTGATTGGGAAGCTGTCCAGTCCCCCGGAGTAGCCGGCTACCGCAACCGCCTCGGCTTCCGGGAACCGCTCCTGGTTGGCGAACTCAGGTCGGTCGTCCAGGACGAACAGGCGGAACTGGAGCATCTTGGCCAGGGGCGCCAGCGCCTTGGCGATGTGGCCTCCGCCCATGAGCACCACCGTTGGAGGCGAAGTGTACGCCTCTACAAAAAGCTCCGTGCCGTCGCTGGTCACCACGTGCTCGCACTCGCCGTAGGTGGCCAGACGCTTTGCAGTAGCCACTGCCAGCTGGTCCAGCTCGGGCTTGCCCAGGGTCCCGCTAAGGGAGCCGTCGCTCCGAATCAGCAGCTTGGCACCAACAGCGCCACCGGCCGGTCCTGGCTTGATAAGAGTAGCCAGAGCTGCTGGGTCGGCTCCTTCGTAGGCGCTAACGATATCCTGGGCAACGGGCAAGAACTCTTGAGGCTTCCAGATGGGGTCTATGAGGAAGTACATTGTACCGCCGCAGACCAGGCCGTCACGCGCGGCGATCTCCTCGTTCAGGTAGTAGTCCCGGTACTCGGAGCCGCCGTGCTCCCGCATGATCTCCTTGGCGGCGAACCAGATGTCGCCTTCCACGCAGCCTCCACCCAGGGTGCCGACGCCTGACCCGTCCTGCCGGATCAGCAGTTTCGCGCCTGGCTTTTGGGGAGAGGACCCCTTGGTACGGACTACCGTGGCTATGGTGAAGGGTTCGCCCTTCAGGCTCAGGTTGAGTGCTTCTCTAAACACAGGTTGCATGGCGCGCTCCCAACGCAAGGGGTAACAACAGCAGCTACCAGGATACCAGAGACGTGGCAGGAGAGGCAAATGCCGTGGCGGAGGCGGCTACAGCACTGCGTTAACATCGCGGCGGTCAGTGGTTCGAGTCCACTACCGCCCAGTTTACTTCATCTACTTCTTGTTCACGAAGTGTCACCTACAATTGGTTATTTGTGTCCATTAGAGTTAGTCCTCTCACAATGTTGAGTAACTTATCAGAACTTGATGGTGCTAATGATGTCATTCTGACGAGGTTTCGTCTACCCTACAACGTTTCATCGTTGTTCATCAGGCTGCCTTGACCGAAGAAACTAAGTACCTCGACCTAAGTGGAGACTCCGCCTTGTCTATAGGCTATAATGGCTATGTGTATGCTGTATCAGACACATTGAGAAGGTGGTTTTTTATTATCGTCGGTACTATTGCCATTGGTGTCGGGATTATCGGAGTTTTGATCCCGGTTCTGCCAACGACGCCTTTTTTGCTGCTAGGAGCAATCTGTTATACGCGTGGTTCACAGCGGCTTCATAATGCACTTCTATCCAACCGGCTTATGGGTAGCTACGTTAAGAATTACTTGGAAGGCATGGGAATGTCCCTGAAAACAAAGATGTGGACTCTCGGCTTCCTGTGGGTTTCAATAGCAAGCACCGCTATATTAGCTACTGATAGCTTAATAATCAGAAGTATATTGGCGGTCGTGCTAATAGGAGTGACAATTCACGTTCTTTCACTGAAACCTAGAAGGTGAAATTGAAATAATGTGACATGCTTCAAGAAACAAAGAACTGACCCAATTCTTCTTATGAGCTGAATGCTAGTTCAAATGTTCTGGTTCTGACAGCCGTCCACTACCGCCCACTACTTCCCCCTCCTTGACCGCTCACTCCCCGCAGCCCTAAACTACCGTAGCAATGCTACCATCTTTGTCCGCTTACAGGAGGAACCTCCGGGGGCCAACCACCCCCGGTGTCACCGCCAGGGATAGCAAAGCTGTTGTCCTTTAGCTATACTTGGAGGTGATTCCATGCCTGCTGATTCGCCGTCCCACATCAACCCATCAGACCTGGCCGCATACCGGCACCGCCTGCGTCACTCTGTTAGCCACGTAATGGCCGGCGCAGTGGTGGAGCTTTTCCCGGAGGCCAAGCTGGCCATAGGCCCTCCCACAGAGGACGGCTTCTATTACGATTTCCTGGTCTCCCGCCCATTCTCTCCCGAAGACCTGCAATCCATAGAGGATAGGATGCGCCGTGACATAGCGGCGTCCATCCCTTTCCAGCGCAAGGAGCTGTCGCGGGGCGAGGCCGAAGAGCAGTTCGCCAACCAGCCGTTCAAGCTGGAGCTCATAGCCGGTATTCCTGCTGACGAGCCTATATCCACGTACCGCCACGGTATTTTCGAGGACCTGTGCGAAGGCCCGCACGTGGAGTCCACCGATGCCATCAAGGCATTCAAGCTGCTGTCCGTGGCGGGTGCCTACTGGCGTGGCGACGAAAAGCGTCCCATGCTCCAGCGCATCTACGGCACCGCCTTTGAGTCCCAGGAGGCGCTGGATGAGCACCTCCACATGCTACAGGAGGCGCAGCGGCGGGACCACCGGGTGCTGGGAAAAGAGCTAGGCCTGTTCTTCTTCGATCCGCTGGCCCCTGCCAGCCCATTCTTCATGCCCAAGGGGGCGTTGGTATATAACTTGCTGGTGGACTACATGCGTAGCCTCTACAAGCGGTACGGCTACCAGGAGGTCATCACACCTCAGATATTCGGGACCGATCTATGGCGGCGCTCCGGCCATTACGAAAACTACATAGAGAATATGTACATCATCAACGCCGAGGAGCGGGAGTACGGCGTTAAGCCCATGAACTGCCCGGCCCACTGCCTGATGTACATGAATCAGCGCCACTCTTACCGCGAACTGCCTATCCGGTACGCCGACTTCGGCAGGCTGCACCGCTTCGAGCGATCGGGGGTCACTCACGGCCTCACCCGCGTCCGCTCATTCTCTCAGGACGACGCCCATATTTTCTGCCGTATGGAGCAGGTGAATCAGGAGATCGCCAGCGTTCTGGCCATGACCAGGGAGAGCTTCTCCGCGTGTGGCCTGGGCGAGCCGCGATTCACCCTATCTCTGCGGCCTGAGAAACGCTTGGGCACGGACGAGATGTGGGACAGGGCCGAGAATGCTCTGCGCACCGCACTCCTGGCCAGCGGCTACAGCTTTACAGAGGTGCCCGGCGAAGGCGCTTTCTACGGCCCGAAGATTGACATGTTCGCCAAGGACGCCATTGGCCGGGAGTGGCAGCTCAGCACCATACAACTTGACATAAACCTGCCGGAGCGGTTCGATTTGGAGTTCGTAGCCGAGGATGGGTCGCTCCAGCGGCCTGTGATTGTGCACCGGGCCGTCCTGGGTTCCATCGAGCGTTTCCTGGGTGTGCTCATAGAGCACCACGCCGGCGCTTTTCCTGTATGGCTGGCCCCGGTCCAGGCGGTTGTCATCCCAATCGCCGACAGGCATGTGGAGTACGCTAGCCAGGTGGCTGCGCGCCTGGAGTCGGAAGGAGTCCGCGTATCCGTGGACGCCAGCAACGAACGCATGAATGCCAAGGTGCGAAACGCACAACTACAGAAAGTGCCTTACATGCTGATAGTGGGCGACAGGGAGGCTGCCGGTGGCGGCGTATCGGTGCGCCTGCGCTCCGGTGATAACCCAGGCTCCATGCCGCTGGAGCAGGCCATAGCACAGATAAAGGAGGCCATTGCCTCCAGAAGCTAGCAAGGATTCCCCTCCGCCCGTAATGGAGAAGCAGCCACGGAAGGCGTATAATCGCTAGTGTAGTCGGGGCGTAGCTCAGTATGGCAGAGCGCAGCGTTCGGGACGCTGAGGCCGGTGGTTCAAGTCCACTCGCCCCGACACTTTCTTACCCCCTCCGTGGCCATGTAGGCGAACAGAGGCTGGTACTGGGTGTTGGGTATAATCGCTACCAATTCGCGGCCGCGCATGTGCACCTCCTCAAAGCATTCCTTGACCAATTCCTCACGCTGGTTATCGTTGACTCCAGGATGACCCCATAGGGTGGGTAACTCCCGCAGGAGTTGGGCTGCCCGCTCCAGGTTCGACAGACGGATCAGAGTTGGGGATGGCTCCAGGGCCTTGAGCCTGCGGTCAATAGCCTGCCTCTCTTGGCGGTATTCCTCATCGCTGATGTCACTCCATTGGTGTTGCTTGCGCAGGTTTGCCAGAGCGCGCTCCAATCTGCCCCGCTCCTCTTCTGTGTTGTTATGCGGCACTTCTCGCTCTAGGGCCTGGATAACGGTGTTACGCCAGGCATTGTCTAGGGCCACGTAAGGGAGTACGCCCTCTGCGAACTGGGCCATGACATGCTCCACGCGAACGGAGTGGGGCGTCAGGCTGCAGAAGGGGCGTCGATGGTAGAGACGCCGAACCACCTCGCCGTTGTCCCGGTGGACCGGCTGCCCGCCATACGGCTGACCACAGCCAGCACACCGGGCCACCATCGCGAAGGGATAGGCTCGGCGCAGACTTCTAGGACGCCCTACTCGATGGCGGGTGCGCTGCCGCTTCAGTTCCTGGCACTTTAGCCATAGCTCCTTGACCTCGGGTGGCACCTCGTGGCCCCCCTGGCGGGCCTGTTCGTCAGGTTCGCCGGGATGGTAGACTGCCTGCCCAATGTAGAAGCGGTTGGAGACCACGTGCTCCACGCTACCCTTAGTGAACGGCTCTTCCTGCCGATTACGGTAGCCCTGAGCGTTGAGCCGGTCCGCCAGGGTCTGGTAGGAGTGCTCGCCTGAGGCGTAGCCACGCAGCAGTGCTAGCAGGGCCTCCATGCCCCCGTGCCTGGGATTGCCGCCTCTGCCATCCAGGTCGGGCACCTTGCGCTCCCTTTTACCATTGTCCAACTTCTCTGACCTGTAGCCTAGTGGAGGAATGCCGTTGGCCAATCCCTGGGCTGCCTTCTCTGCCAGGCCCTTCTTTACTTCGTGGGAGAGGTTGTCAGAGTAAAGCTCGGCCAACCCGCCCTGCATGACGAGCATGAACTTGCCATGTGGTGTTGTATAGTCGATCTGGTTCTCAATGGAGACGAATCCGACTCCTGCCTTGCCCAGCTTGTCGAAGTACTCCAAGGTGATGCGCAGCCTGCGTGAAAACCGGTCGATCTTGTGCACTACCAGCACGTCGTACTCCCCGGAAAGTGCTTCGTCAATGGCTTGGCGAAAGACGGGCCGTCTACGCACGTCGTCGGTGTGTGCCGACCTGCCCTCTTCACAGTACTCTTTGTAAACGGTCCAGCCACGTGCTTGCACCAGCGTTTGAAATGCCCGTCGCTGTGCATCAAGGCTGTATCCCTCGACCTGCTCTTCGGTGCTCACTCGGCAATACAGAGATGCTCGTGTCATTCCAACTTCCCCCTGCGTCGTTGCGATTGCCCTAGCTTCTTGGCCAGCTTATCAGCGATAAGCTCGCAGCTTCGGTCTGACAAGGTCATGGGCCTGACGTCCACGGCCCCCACCTCGGCGGGTACGAGCGGTAGGTCATCAAGGCCATGCTGCCGACGTTCCGGCTCTTTGCGCAAAGTCACAGCCTCACCTTGGCTCGATATGTACACGGCGACGACCCGCTCCATGAACTGAGACCAGCTTAATGGGCGTCCGGCTTGGCGCTGGGCTTCGGCCTTCAGGGCTGCCCAATCAAGGAGTTGGCGCTTGTAGACCGGGATGTTGGCTTGGTCTTTCATGGTGATAACATTATAGCCCATCTCTGGGGGCGTAACAAGATGGGACTTGAAAAGGTGACGAGGGCTGCCGGTCCGATGTCGGTTCGTGCAGCGGACAACGCAGGGTGATTATGTGTGTTGGCACAACTGCATCCTGGCTTGGCGGGCTGCCATGTTCATCCTCCCACGACATGGCAGAGCGGACCATTTTCGCCAGTATCTCTACCAGGCGCTGGCCATCCGAGGATACAGGCTGGGAAGCCATTAGGCTGCTCCCTCCTGGGTATATTTGGAGTCCAGAAGCCTTTTCAATGTGGCATAGCCGATGCCCAGCTCCTTAGCCGCCTGCCGTCGGGAGATTTCACGCCTGGCAAGGCGCTCCAAAGTGTCTCCAAAGCTCTTCTGGAACCCCCGTCGGTCGGTGACACGGGGCCGGCCAATGTGGATGCCCTGCCTGCGGGCCCTGTCCATTCCAGCTTTGACCCGCTCGCGGAGAATTCCCCGTTCCAGTTGGGCATAGGCAACGGTAATGTAATAAAGGGCCTCACCGAAGGGGCTGGTCGTATCCAGCCAGGGTTCAGCGTACGACCGAAGGCCGATGCCCCAGGTTCGTAATCTCTCAAGCGTGGTCGCAGCGTCTAGGACCGAGCGGAAGGCCCTGTCCATTCGCCAGACGAGGAGGAGGTCGAACCTGCGCTTCGAGGCATCGCTCAAAAGCTCTCGCCACGCGGTGCGGTGCAAGAGATCCGTGGCCGGCGCGTGGTCGACGTACTCACGGAAGGTCTGCCAACCTTGCCGGACAACAAAGTCTCTCAAGGCCAGGAGCTGGGTCTCGGGATCCTGCTCCTTGTCCGATGTGGAGACCCTAGCATAGAGAGCAACTTTCACTTGCGTTCCTCACCGCACGGCTTGATTTCAAAGGGTTGCGGCACTACCATTCTGGAGCGGGCCCCTGCTGCGGGTCGAGGAAATAGCGGCGGAAGTAACGGCGGTAACGGCGGAATCTGGGCCGGACTAGCGGAATGAACGAAAACGAGTTGACCGTAGACCAGGTGGCTAGGGAACTGCACCTCTCTCCGCGAAGGGTGAGGGACTTGCTTCACGGGGGCAAGCTAAGGGGCCAAAAACTGGGCGGGCGGAATTGGTTCGTTCCGCTAGGCGAAGTTCGTCGCTACGCTGGCATCAAACCTGTCAAAGGTTCCGGCGATGCAGGCCAGCCCCTGGAGCAGCAGGGAGTCTATAGTCGTGAACAACAATCATCGTCACCTGAACTACATCAGAAGTACCAGGCAGACGCCTTGTTGGACGAATGGAGGGTCCTCTACTCCGAGTTGCCCCCAACGCCTTTCCAGATGGTCTCCGCGATCATGGAAGCGGACAACCAGGAGAAAACCCCGCCGCCTCCCCTGGTCCTTGGCCCCACCAACGCACGATTCAACTACGCCTCAGGAATAAAAGACCTGGTTGACCTTCCCGAATCTAACAGCGGCCAACGGGTCGGCGTAAGAGAGTGGGAGCCAAAGCGAGCGGACTACGTGAAGGCCCACTTGAGGGCGACTCCAAAAGGAACGAACCTGCTTCGGGATATGGAACGTCGGAGGAAGCTGTGGTGGGCGTACCTTCATCGCTGTAAGGAGCTTCGGTTCCGGCTCAGAGCCGAAGCATCTGAAAAGATTGCTTATATTCCCGTGCCAGAAAGCACCTTGGGGAAAGCCACAGACTATGGAAACGAATGGGACAAGAGGGTGTTGGTCATGGTGGCAATGATTGAGGCTAGAAAGGATCCCGACAGGTTCACCTATGCCGATTCGAGTTGGGCAATCATAGCCCCGACTCATGAGGGGCTAGCCGTCGTGTTCTGGCAGGACCCCAGACTTCTGGACGCTCTGCACTCACTGCTCGATCCCATCTATAAGGAATCACAAGGTGAGCTATTGTTCCAGTTGTGGCGCTGTGTGCGATCTTGCTATAGTGTGCTGTCCAGACCATCAGAGCCTCTTTTGGAGGAGGAGATCGTCGCCCTTGTCGCGAAAGGGAGGTGCTCTCTCTGTGAAGAAGAAAAAGGCAACGGGCTGCTGGAAGGTGGGCGATATCCTCCGGGAAAGGAAGTGGTCCAATCCCATGTTGATATGGTGCTACGAGGGGCGTGGGCGGTAGAGAACGCACTGAGAGAGTTGCGCTTCGCAGACAACGGTGATTGCATGGCAAGGGTGGTCAATGACCCCATGGGAAAGCGATGGCCCATACCTATGATTGCATGGGGTTCTTGGGAACGAGGAGAGGTTCCAGAGGTGCTACCAATGTTGCAATCGTTTGGTCAACACTTTCCCGCGCTAGCGGAGGATGTCCAAGGGTGGCTGGCGCAAGTGGACCGCCGCGGGACAGAAAGGATGGGCGCATCCCATGACGGGACCCGTGATGTCCTACTGGAAGCATCTAAGGTCCTTGCGAGAACGCTGTTGGATGTCAGGCTTCGAGGTAGGCTGCCGGTCGGTAGCGCGTGTCAGTGGTGCTGAATGACGGGCACTAATAGACCCACATTGGATGGCTGCATTGAATGACCGCATGTGATTGCTCATGAGATGAGTCTTGAACTCGACATGACCATATCGGGATGAGCCGGCTATCCAATATCCGTCACCAAGTTCCCGTCACAACCCATTCCGCAACCTCTCATCTCGCACCGGCTGCGAGCCCCAGGTGATAGCGGTCCTGTCCACTGGGCAGTAACCTTTCTCAAGAGCCTGGACCGCAGGGCTCGGCATTTT
>JAUSCR010000066.1 GCA_030651175.1 Dehalococcoidia bacterium | reverse complement strand
CAGTGGCGGAGCCAACCTGGTTGTAGCTGGTGTGGACACGGCCCGTCCTGGGGTTGACCAGGGTTGGAAGGGTGTCCAGGTAGGTGGACTTGAGCTTGGTGAGCTGGCGGTACTCCAGGACCTTGTCCACCACGGGGTGAGCGCCCTTCAGGTCTTCCAGCACCGAGGCGTCGGTGGAGTAGCCTGTCTTGGTGCGCCTGGCTTGTGGCAGCTCCATCTCCCGCAGCTTGGCCGGGGGCAGCAGCTTCTCGAACAGGACGGTGCCAAGCTGCTGGGGCGAGCCGATGTTGAAACGCTCGCCTGCTTCGTCGTATATCTCACCTTCCAGACGCTGGATCTGCTCCGCCAGGTCTGTGGACATGCGCCGCAACCTCTCCGGGTCAACCAGAATGCCGTTGCTTTGCATCTGCACCAGCACGGGGACCAGGGGTATCTCCACCTCGTCCAGTATCTTCTGGACGCCCATCTCTTTGAGCCGTGGCTCCAGGATGGCGCGCAGGCGGCCAGTCATGTCGGCATCGGCGGCGGCGTATGGCGCAGCCTTTTCGATAGGCACCTGGTCGAATGTGATCTGCTTGCGCCCGGCGCCGATGAGGGTGGAAATCTCAGTCATCTGCTCGTTCAGGAGCTGGAAGGCAAGCTGCTTGAGGCCGATGGCGTTCTGGCCCGCCAGGTGTGCGGCGACCATTGTATCGAAGGCGAGGCCGCGAACCTCGATGCCCTGGTTGCGGAGGACCGTCATGTCGTAGTTGGCGTTGTGGGCCGTCTTAGCGATGGCTGGGTCTTCCAGGAGGGGCCGCACGGCGCTCAGGACCTGGGCAATGGGCAACTGTAGGGGCGCAGCATGCTGCGCCCCTACAGGGGAATGGCCCACGGGTACGTACCAAGCGAGGCCGGGGCTGGTGGAGAAGGAGAGGCCAACCAGGTCGCAGCGCATGGCGTCCAGGCCGGTGGTCTCGGTGTCGAAGGCGAAGGAGCCGGCGGCGCGCAGCTCCTCGGCCAGGGCTTCCAGAGCAGCCGTGGTGTCCACGGTACGATAGTCGCGCTGGGAGTCTGGGCTGGCTGCGGTGGCCGATTGCGCCTCGGCAGGCAAAAGGGCAAGCTGGCTGGGGGATGTGGGATTAGAGCCTGCCGGAATGCGGTTGACCATGCTGGTGAACTCCAGCTCGCGCAGAATAGCCAGCACATTGTCCCGGTCGAAGCTGCCGAAGCGCATGGCGTCCAGGTCCAGCTTGATTGGCATCTCCTTGACGATGGTGGTCAGGATCTTGCCCTGCGCGGCATTATCCCGATTTTGCCGGAGCAACTCCTGGATACGCGGTGGCGTCACTTCGTCCAGCCTTTCGTACACGGCCTCGATGCTGCCGAACTGCTGGATCAGTTTGATTGCCGTCTTTGCACCGATACCCCGGACTCCTGGTATGTTGTCGGAAGGGTCGCCTTGAAGGGCCTTTACGTCGGGCTGCTGCCTTGGCTCCAGGCCGCCGTAACGCTCCCGCACAGCCAGCTCGTCGTAGGTCTTCCGCTCCTGAATGCTGTACTGTAGCGCCACCCGCACGTATGGAGAAACCAGTTGCAGCGTGTCGGTGTCGCCGGTGAGGATAATGGTGTCCAGTTGCAGGGCCTCGGCTTGGCGGCAAAGGGTGCCCAGAACATCGTCGGCCTCAAAGCCTTCCATCTCGTAGATGGGGACGCCGAAGGCCTCCATGAGCCGCCGCACATGGGGGAACTGGGCGCGTAGCTCTGGCGCTGTCTCCGGTCGTTGGGCCTTGTACTCCGCGTACTGGATGTGTCGGAAGGTCGGTGCATGCATGTCGAAGGCGATGGCGCAGTGGGTGGGATTCCAGTCGGCCAGCGTGCGCAGGAAGGTGTTCATGAAGCCGAAGACGCCTTTCACCTCCTCGCCGGTGGCGCGGACGGTGAGGGGCTGCTGGATGGCGTGGAAGGCGCGGTGCACCAGGGCGTGGCCGTCCATGAGGAGGAGGAGCGGCTTGCGCTGGAGGAGGGCACCCTGGCTGTTTTCCTGGGCGTTGGCTGGGTTGTTGCCTGGGCGTTTTGCTGGCATGACGTACCTTGAACTCAAAGCTGGAGCTATTATAGCAGGTTGCCCGCTCCTCGCCCCTTGACAGCGATACCAGAGAATGCTATATATAGCACACTGATATATCGCCATTCATACCATTGGGAGAATCGTCTTGGAGACACAAGCTTACTGGGAGCTATTGATCAACCGCAGCGTGAGTCGCTTCTTTCTGCTGGCCGCCTTGGCCCAGGAGCCGATGCACGGCTATCGGATCGCCAAGACGGTGGAGGAGGCTACGGGTGCCTGCTGTACCCCCAGCGCAGCCATGATCTATCCGGCCCTACGGGAGTTGGTGGAGAGGGGCTACATCACATGCGAAGTTGAGCGCACGGGGACCCGGGAGCGCAAAGTATGCACCCTTACTCCCAAAGGGAGGCAGGTATACGAGGCAGCAGCCACGGCCTGGCAGCGTGTCATGCCCTCGATTCAGCAGGCGGTACAGGCCGCGTTGCTTTCTGACCAGGACGGGCAACATAGCAGCCAGGAGAGTTCCAAGAGAGTTTGAATAGGAGGGCCAGGATGACAGACGCAAAGGATCAAGCGATTCAAGAGATCAAGGAAGTGGTGAAGAAACGGTACGCCAAACGGGCCTTGGATGTAATGGCCCGTCCTAGCGCCGGCAAGCCTGACTCTAGCGTGGAGGCTTGCTGCGGCACCACCTACCAGGCCGTGGACCTGGTGGCAATCCCTGGTGAAGCCATCCTGGCCTCCGCTGGCTGTGGCAACCCAACGGCTCTGGCGGACCTGCACCCCGGCGAGGTGGTGCTGGACCTTGGTAGTGGTGGCGGCATAGATTGTTTCCTGGCTTCCCGCGCCGTGGGACCCAAAGGGCGAGTATTGGGCATCGACATGACTCCCGAGATGGTGGAACTGGCGCGGAGCAACGCCAGGAGGATAAAGGCGACCAACGTGGAGTTCTACCTTGGCCATATTGAAGAGTTGCCTTTTGACTCCAATACAATGGACGTTGTGATTTCCAACTGCGTGGTTTGCCTCTCTCCAGACAAGGACGCCGTTTTTGGGGAGGCGTTCCGCGTTCTGAGGGCCGGCGGGCGCCTTCACCTGTCCGATATGATGCTGGTAGGCGATTTGCCGGACGCTGTTAAGCGCGACCCGCAGAAGTGGGCCGAGTGTGTGTCAGGGGCAGACCAACGGGAGACGTACGTGGAACGTCTCAGAGCCGCTGGCTTCCAGGACGTCACTATAGCGCAGGAGCAGCCATATAGGCAGGAGCCAGGGCTGGAGAACCTACGCAGCGTCCACGTCATAGCTAGAAAGCTGGATTAGCAAGTTCCGGCACTGGTCGTGGGCCGCGCCGTGGCGCAATGCTGTCGCGGAGGTCTGTGGCCTTTCCGCCTCAAGTCATGATGTCCTGAAAGATGGCGCTATACATCATCCGCGACCGCCAGTAGGAGCCATGTGCCGGGCCACCCCACTTGGCTTGCTCCCGCATCATTTCGTTGTAGCCTTTGGCTTCGGGTGCCAGCGGGTCTGCTGCTCTCTTCTCCTCGAAGGTCTTTCGGTCTTTAGAGAGCTCATAAAAGTCGAGCATCCCGGCGATGGGGTCTTTTGGATGCCAAAAATTGATCCAGACCACGTCCCCAAAGAAGTCTTTCACCTCGCTGTGCACCACGGGGGCCATTTGGCCAGAAGACGCCTTGCCACGAGAGACCGGGTCCCACTCTTTGCACCTGAACCCAATGTGCTGATCCAGAATCTGCCGCTTGATATATTTGCTTTCATCCACCCGGGTGCGGAAGAAGTACGCAATCTTGTCCAGCGGAGAGCCGAAGGTGACAAGTCCACGTAGCTTGGCAGCCGACTGTTTGGGGAGCAGCCCTGCGTTTACGCGATTGTTTATTCGATTGACGGCGTCGTACGCGATGACGCTCCCCAGGGAATGGCCCAGCACGATCACCTGATCGTACTCAGAGAGTTGCATGAGCCATTCAAGGGTCTCGGTTGCGCCATCCAGAATTTTCTTGCGGACATCGAAGTTCTTGCTCTTCATGTCAGTAGCGGTGTAGATGGCAATGTCCCCGACGCTGTCTACCATGGGGCGTTCGAGCAACTTAGCCAAGGATTGCAAAGCTGACCGTATGGCGGTGAGGATGCCGAGATTGGGAATAGGGATGCGAAGGCCACTGACGATGCCAACGAGCCACCAGAACGCTCTGGCGAGCCACATCCCTCCTCCGATCTGCTTGAAATACCAGTATTTGTCAAACCGCGCTTTCCCCCCGAAACGATAGCGGCGCCCGAATGGCGTATTAGCCAGGCCCTCTTTTTCGTAGGTTGCCACGAGCGCCGCATTGTCATCGTAGTATTTACGAGCAAGGACCCCTGTCGTCGCAATCCAGTCGAAGACCTCTTGCTGAGTGATCTGGCGCTGTGTAGCATGCGCCCAGTAGTATTCGTAGCAGTCTATGGCCTTGTCCCTGTTTCCGTTTGGGACTATGGAGAGGCAGTTGGTTACCCAGGGGCCTTCTGCTCTGGGTACCTTTTTGAGCCCGTGGTAGAGATCTAAGGTGGCCCCCGGCAGGCCTTCCCGCAACGCATCCAGGAGCCCGCAGCCCAGGTCGTCCAGCGTATCAAACGGGCTTTGCTGCCCCACTCCGTGGATGACAAGGAGGGCGGTGCGCTTGGTAGGCCAAGGGTAGGCTCCGGTGGCGGTCATCACAGGCCTCCTGTAGGAAAGAAGGAATTGAGCCAATAGTAAGTCAAGGACAGGTTGCTGGCAAGTTGAGACCGATATGGGGCACTCTAGGTCTGAGAACTTGGACGAGTACACAGAATTGACACCCCTGTTTGCTCCACGCTAAGATGCATATGGCAAAGGGAGGGCATGAGGCGGCTGGTCTCTCCTCTCTGGGGGCAACGTAGCTCAGCGGCAGAGCGGACGCTTCATAAGCGTTAGGTCCCCGGTTCGAATCCGGGCGTTGCCACCACGTCATGCGTTCAGAAGGCGTATCAGCGGGCGATTAGCTCAGTTGGTTAGAGCGTTGCGTTCACATCGCAAAGGTCGCTGGTTCGAGTCCAGCATCGCCCACCATGCCAGTGAACGTGAAAGAAAGAGGCTTGCGGGACCAGCGGTCTCTTCCATGCCGAAGTGGCGGAACGGTAGACGCGCTACGTTCAGGGCGTAGTGCTCGCAAGGGCGTGGGAGTTCAAATCTCCCCTTCGGCACCACTCCTGGGTCCGCACGTGATAATATCACTGTTGAGTAGTCCGGGCGCTTGTAGCTCAGTTGGATAGAGCGCAGCCCTGCGAAGGCTGAGGCCGTGGGTTCAAGTCCCACCAAGCGCACCATTTTTATTTGTGGCAAAGCTTGGGCGATTAGCTCAGTTGGTTAGAGCGCCTCCTTTACACGGAGGAGGTCGGAGGTTCGAGTCCTCCATCGCCCACCACTACTGGAAAGAGGGGTAGCTTAGATGGCGACAGACACAGGTGCTCGGGCCATTGCTGAACGGATCATGGATAACGTCAAGAAGGTTATCCTGGGCAAGGACGAGGCCATCCGGCTGGGTGTCATCGCCCTGATGTGCCAGGGGCACGTCCTGATAGAGGACGTTCCTGGCGTTGGCAAGACCATGCTGGCCAAGAGTCTGGCCCGCTCCACCGGCTGCTCATTCAGCCGCATCCAGTTCACTCCAGACCTGCTGCCGAGCGACATCACCGGCGTGTCCATCTTCAACCAGAAGACCAGCGAGTTCCAGTTCCGCGCAGGGCCCATCATTGCGCAGGTAGTCCTGGCCGATGAGATCAACCGCGCCACGCCCAAGACCCAGTCGGCGCTGCTGGAAGCCATGGAGGAGCGCCAGGTTACCGTGGAAGGTGTAACCCATCCGCTACCTGGGCCGTTCATGGTGATGGCCACGCAAAATCCAATAGAATACGAGGGCACCTTCCCTCTCCCCGAAGCACAGTTGGACCGCTTTCTGCTTCGCATCCGCCTGGGGTATCCAACCTTTGAACAGGAGATTGCCATTATGGACAGCCAGCAGCTCCATCACCCCTTTGAGGACCTGGCATCCGTAGTCGGACCCCGGGAGGTGCTGGCCCTTCAGGAGGAGACACGGAAGATATATGTGGACCCCCTGGTGAAGCAGTACATCGCTACCCTGGTGGAAGGCAGCCGCAAGCATCGGGATGTGGCCCTGGGATGCTCTCCACGGGCGTCGTTGGCCCTCCAGCGGACCGGCCAGGCCATGACGCTGCTCCAGGGACGGGACTATGTTCTGCCGGACGACGTAAAGGAGCTGGCGGAGCCTGTGATGGCCCACCGCCTGGTGCTCACGGCAGCCGCCAGGATGCAGGGGGTGGACGGGCGGCGCGTGGTGCAAGAGTTGACGGACGAGGTGGTTGTGCCTGGCGCCCGCGTGGGTGGACGGCTTCTGGGGTAGCGGCGGGGAGGTCTCGCCCGCACGAAACGCCACCGTTCTCCAACAGTTGCTGGCATCCGGACTCAGAAGAGACCTGGAATATCAATGGCCGCCCTTCGACCCTTCAGTTGTGCTCAGGCGAACGGTTATTTATCCAAACCCCAGACTTAAGTCGGGGGTTTCAAAGTCTCCGCTCGTGGTGAGCTTGTCGAACCATGCGAGCGGAGCTGAGTACCGCTCACTCCCTTCGACAAGCTCAGGGTGAGCGGATTTGTTTGCTCCCGGTTATGGTCAGCCTGTCATCTCGCCCGCTCATGGTGAGCTTGTCGAACCATATGAGCGGGAGGCCGTCTACACCCCGCCTCTGCGACTCTCCAACTTCTCCAGCCGCGCCAGGCTCAGCAGCAGCCGCTTCACTCCGGCATCGCCCTTGAAGGCAACCGTCGCTTCGTGGTCCGCGCCTGATGCCACGCAGTTGACCACGATGCCTTCGCCGAACTTGGCGTGCCTCACCTTGTCTCCTGCCCTCAGAGGTGGCGGAGCCGCTGGAGCGACGATGGGCGACGGACGCTGGTCTCCCGTGACCAAGCTAGTTGGCGACCCAGGAGATGGCACCGGTGTGGTAGGCGTTGATGACAGTCGCCGGTCTGCTATGTTCCAGGTTGCGGGGGACGCACGGGAAGGCTCCGGCGTAGCGATGAGATGCTGTGGTATCTCCGCAAGAAAGCGTGAGGGCACGCTGGGCAGGCTACCCCCCATGAGGCGTCGGCGAAAGGCGCGGAACAAATATAGCCGCCGCTCCGCCCGCGTGATACCCACGTAGCACAGCCTGCGCTCCTCCTCCAGCTCTTCCGGGTCGTCCATGGAACGGGAGTGGGGAAGAAGCCCCTCTTCCATGCCGGCGATGAACACGACTGGGAACTCCAGCCCTTTGGCCTGGTGAAGTGTTATCAGCGTCAATGCGTCTGGAGCTTCGGGAAGGCTGTCTACGTCGGAGACCAGGGCCACCCTTTCCAGGAAGGCGCTCAGCCCACCCTCCGGCGCTATCTCCTGAGCTTCGGCGGCCTGGCCCCGCAGCTCTCGCACGTTGTCCCACCGCTCTTCTACAAGCGCGTCCTCCGTCTCCTGCAGGTGCCGGCGGTATCCAGTGCGCTCCAGCACCAGGTCTACCAGGTCGCCCACTCCAACCTTCGCCGCCTCCTCCATAAGCCCGCCCATCAACTGAAGGAACCGCTCCACGGCAGCCAGCGCCCTTGGTGCTAGCAGCGGCTTGGTTCCTACACCGACATCGCCCTCGCCGGCCACCAGGGACTGAAGGGCAGGATACAAGGGCAGGTTGTGGGAGCGTGCCCAGCGGGTTGCCTCTTCAATGGTCTTGGTCCCAATTCCCCTGGGAGGGACGTTGATGACCCTGGCCAGGCCAACCTCGTCGTAGGGGTTCTGAATGACCCGCAGGTAGGCGATTATGTCCTTGACCTCCCGGCGCTGGTAGAAGCGCACACCGCCAATCAGCCGGTACGGGATTCCGTAGCGCAGGCACGCCTCCTCCATTGCCCTGGACTGGGCGTTGACACGGTACATGACGGCGCAGTCGCCCAGCTTGAACCCCTCCTGCTTGACCAGGCGGTCCACCTCCTGCACCACCATCTGGGCCTCCTCCTCCTCGGTATACGCCTCTTTCACAACAATGGAACGGCCCTGCTCCTTGCTGGTCCACAGGTCCTTCAGCAGCCGCGACTTGTTAGTTGCAATGAGGTGCTTTGCAGCCTCAAGGATGGTCTGGGTGGAACGGTAGTTCTCCGCCAGGTTGACCACCTTGGCATCTGGGTAGTCCTTCTGGAAGGAGAGGATGTTCCGGATGTCCGCGTTGCGCCAGCGGTAGATGGACTGGTCTGGGTCGCCCACCACGCAGATGTTCCGGTACTTGCTGGCCAGCAGCTTGGCCAGGGTGTATTGGGCCACGTTGGTATCCTGGAACTCGTCTATGAGCAGATGGAGGTAGCGGGAGCGGTAACGCTCCAGGACATCGGGGACACGCTGGAGCAGGTGGACAGCCAGCATCAGGAGGTCGTCGAAGTCCACGGCCTTGCTCTGGCTCAGCAGGCCCTGGTAGCGCTCATAGATTCTCAGGACTACCTCTTCGTAGTAGCTATGCACCGTTGGAGCGAATCCCGCCGGGTCCAGCAGACTGCTCTTGGCACCGGAGATGACGCTTCGTATACCGCCGGGAGGGGTGCGCTTGGGGTCAATCTTGGCCTCTTCCATGGCGCGCTTAATGATTTTTGCCTGGTCATCATCGTCATATATGACAAAGCTGCGGTCCAAGCCCAGGTGTTGCCCATCCCTGCGCAGGATGGAGGCGCAAAAGGAGTGGAAGGTCCCGCAGGTCAGGTCCTCCGCGCGAGTGCCCAGCAGACGGTCCAGGCGGTTGCGCATCTCTCTGGCTGCCTTGTTGGTGAATGTCACCGCCGCTATGCGGTAAGGGGCAATGCCGCAGACGCGGACCAGGTAGGCGATGCGGTGGGTAATGACGCGGGTCTTGCCGCTACCAGGCCCTGCCACAATAAGCAGCGGCCCTTCGACGGTCTCTACGGCCGCTCGTTGAGCTGGGTTCAACCCATCCAGAATGTCTACTTGCACAGTATGAGGATTATAGCAGGGCGCGGCGGCTACGAGGTCGCGGGCTGTGCTGGTCCGAGGGGGCTACTCACATCCTGCGGCAAAGTCAGGGTGAGCGGTTATGGATTCAACCCCCCGACTTAAGTCGTTGGTTTGAAAGCGCCCGCTCATGGTGAGCCTGTCGAACCATATGAGCGGAGCATAACCGCAGGCAAACAGAGCCGTTTCCCACTGCCACATTCTCATAGCGCAACCCGTACCTGCCCTCTACCATAGTGTCAGCAAGCCAAGACATAAGGAGGCCACGCCATGGCACTAGAAGGAGCGGCGCTACCAGCAGACCGCTTTCGGGTAGGCATATTCACTGGAGCCAGTCCAAGCGAGGTTGCCACCAACGTCAACGGATTCCTGACCACCGGGTCCAAGAAGTCGCTGGTGGAGTTCTACCTGACGCACAGCCAGACTGCCCCCGTAGTGATGGTGGTGTACGTGCCTCTGGAGTAGGGGCTTCTACAGCGGCAACCGCCACCGTTGCATCGAAGGCGTTGCCACCCGCGGCCATCGCTGCTAGAATTACCGTAGCTACCTATCCCTTCTTGCTTGTTGCGTGTTCGTTCCGCAGTAGCTCAGTGGTAGAGCAGCCGGCTGTTAACCGGCGGGTCGTAGGTTCGAGTCCTACCTGCGGAGCCTTTCTCTCAGATCAAACCTGCACTGGGGCGGCCAGAAAACGGCTCCACCTCCGCTTCCCTCTCCTGCCCC
>JAUSCR010000057.1 GCA_030651175.1 Dehalococcoidia bacterium | reverse complement strand
GGCTACACCCTGGACGAGGTCAAACAGGCCCTGGGTATCAACTTTCCAGGCATTACCCAGGCGCAGATAGAGCAACAGTTGGGAATCAGCCTTGACATCCTTATCAATGGAGTCACGGCAGACACCATCAAGCAGAGCTTCGGCATAGACATCGCGGGACAGGTAGGCAAGGTCATAGGCGACGCTATCCCCAACGAGTTCGTGTTCACCGACGTTGACCTGCGCAAGGTCCTGAGTGACAAGGATGAAGAGAAGCTGGATAAGGCCCTGGACGTGACGAGCATCGGCTACAAGTTCACGGACGCCGACTTGCTAAAGGCGATGAACGACGACCAGAAGAAGTCCTGGGCCAGCTTCCTTGATGCGACACGCAAGGGAGTGACCTACACCGACGCTAAGTTGCGAGAGAACCTGGGGGCGGAGAACCAGAAGACATTGGACCAGGTGCTGGAGAAGACACGCAACGGGGCCAAGTTCACTGAGGCTGATCTGCGAAAGGCGATTTCAGATAACCAGGGAGGCCAGGATGCCCTGGCGAATCTTGACACCGTGCGCCAGTACGTTGGCCTGGAGCGTAAACTACGGCCCCTTCTCTACCTGGTGCCTGCGATGCTTCTGGCGGCCATCGCCTTCCTGGGCGGCAGGCGGTGGCGCAGCCGGCTGGCCTGGGCAGCCGTGCCCCTGCTCTTTGCGGCGGGGTTAGCCTATGCGGCCTCTGGGCCCGTATATAGCGCCATCGTTCAGCCTATGCTGGACGACGCCTTTGCAGAGGCGAAAGCGGACGCCACGGGAGTGGGCCTCCTGATGATTGAAAAAGGCACGTCTGTGGCCCAAACAGCCATAAACGACATTGTCGGCGGCCTGGCTACCCAGGCCCTAATCCTGCTCATCATCAGCGTGGTGGCCCTGGTTCTAGTCATCGCTTGGCCCATGCTGTTCCGGCGAGCCAAGGCAGATGCGCCTAAGCCGTAGCTTGCGCAGCATCAACGATCAGACCCCCGACTTATGGTCGTAAGCTAATTAAGTTGGCGCTTGCTTCACCCCCACTCTAACTCTCCCCCTTGACGGGGGAGAGGACAAAATCCCTTCCCCATTGATGGGGGAAGGTGAGGATGGGGGTGAAAGTTATATCTGGGGGACGCCCCCAGACCCCCGTCAAAGTCCCGACAGGTCGGGCCTCTGGACTCCCCTTTTTCAGCAGCCTGTTAGAGGCAGTACCCCGCCAGCCATGCTATTATGCCCATAGTGTCTCTTGGAGCAAAAGAAGTCCATGACAGAGCGGTTGGTATCGGGCAAGCCTAGAGAAGAGGACCTTCCTCTGGATTCCAGCCTGCGTCCCCGCAAGCTGGACGAGTACGTGGGCCAGGAGAAGGTGAAGGAGAATCTGCGCATCGCCATGACGGCGGCGCAACAGCGGGGAGAGCCCCTGGACCACGTGCTGCTATACGGCCCGCCCGGCCTTGGGAAGACCACCCTGGCCAGCGTCATCGCGGCGGAGATGGGCGTCAACATCAAGGTAACCTCTGGCCCAGCCATCGAGCGCCCAGGGGACATGGCGGCCATCATCACCGGCCTGCGGCCCCAGGACATCCTATTCATTGACGAAATCCATCGCCTGGGCCGTGTCGTCGAGGAGGTCCTATATCCGGCTATGGAGGACTTCTTCCTCTCCTGGGTCATGGGCAAAGGGCTGGGCGCCCGCAGCATCAACCTTAAAGTCCCGCCTTTCACACTCATAGGCGCTACCACCAGGTACGCCATGATCAGCGCCCCTCTCAGAAACAGGTTCGGGATGGTGTACCGGCTGGACTTCTATGACCAGGATGCTATCCAGGCCCTTCTGAGGCGTTCCGCTGCTATCCTGGGAGTCCAGGTGCAGCCCGACGGCGTGGAGGAGATGGCGCGGCGAGCCCGTGGGACTCCACGTGTGGCCAACCGGCTCCTCAAGCGGGTGCGCGACTACGCCCAGGTGATGGCCAACGGCGTGGTCACGGGAGAGCTGGCGCGGGATGCGCTGTCCAAGCTGGGGATAGACCCCCTGGGCTTGGACGACGTGGACCACCTGGTGATGCGGACTCTGGTGGAGAAGTTCGACGGCGGCCCGGTGGGACTGGAGACCATTGCCGCATCCATCAGCGAAGAGGCCGACACCATCATGGACGTGTACGAGCCTTACCTGATGCAACTGGGGTTCATCAGCCGCACCCCCAGGGGTCGCGTGGCGACTCGCCTGGCCTACGAGCACCTGGGCCTTCCCTACAAAGGCAGCGCCGAGGCAGCCCAGCGGACTCTGTGGGAGGCCCCGGAAGAGCACACGCCTTAGAGGGTAACGGAAAACTCCATCGACCATCCCCCTACCCCCTTGCCTTCGCTACGCTCAAGGACAAGTCCGACTTCGTCGTGACTCTCGACAAAGTCGGAGCTCTGGCCAGGAAGGGGGAATGAAGAAAAAGACGGGGGACACCCCCGTTTTCCCCCGCAGAGGGGCGATGCCCCTCTGGACTCCCCTTTTTCAGCAGCCTGTTAGAGGGCGGCTGATGAATGTAAAGAGCCTGTTGGTTTGTTTTTGCCTTCTCTGAGCCTGCCAATTGCCTTGACTGTAATTGGGGGCAGCAATACAATTCCACCAAACGCTATCATCACACTAGCACCCACATCGGGACAGGAGGTGTTTCTTGGAACAACAACGGGAAGCCTTGCGAATGCTTGAGGAATCGCTGTCCACCATACGGGTACTGACCCAGGGCGTGACAGATGTCAGGGAGTTGGAGAAAGAGCTTAACCCACTGTGGGACAAGGCCCAGGATTTGGAAAAAAGGATGCAGCCTTTTCTGGACCTGCAGCGCCAGATGGAAAGTTTGTGGCAGACCGTTCAAGACATGCAGAAACGTTTGGAGCCTATGGATGCACTGCATCGTGAACTGACCGCCATCCGGGAAGAGATTCGGAACATCATGCGAAAGCGCGCCCTATAGCTGGTCGTTGATTCTGGTTCCCGGAGCGGGGCACTAACGGACGCAGTGCAGGGCACGCGGGAGAAAACAACTGATGTTGATGGCGCCCCGCTCTCCACCATCTCTTGCGGCTCTGTGTTTCGTTCCAGTGCCCATGTTCCTGAACTGTTTCCGCCGGAAGCCAACGATGCTAACCACTCCTTGACTTTTTTGTTGGTGCGTATGTCCAATAACTACCAACAAAATTGACTTCCTTTACAGCCAGTATTAGGATGTCGCCAGCCTGACTCCGCATAGACAATAGACAGAGGAGGTGGCCATGGGTGGCTACATGGGAAAACTGCTGCGAGTTGACCTCACCTCTGGGAACATCACCGAGGAGACCCTCCCCGATTCCACCTACCGCAAATACATAGGCGGAGTTGGCTTGGGAGCAAGGATCATCTACGACGAGGTGCCTCCAGGGGTAAGCTCCTTCGATCCTGAGAACCGCTTGGTCTTCACCACAGGCCCTCTCACGGGCACGGTGGTACCCGCCTCCTCAGACTGGACAGTCACCAGCATCCGCGCCGAGCTTCAAGACAGGACCATCCTGGGGTCCCACTCCCACGGCTACTGGGGCGCGTACCTCAAAATGAACGGCTACGACGGCATCATCGTTCAGGGGAGGGCGTCCCGGCCCACCTATCTTTGGATCCACGACGGCAAGGCACAATTGGCAGACGCCGGCCCCTTCTGGGGAATGGACACCCACGACTCAGAGGACGCCATTAAGGCCAAGCTTGGGGGCGATACCAGCGTGGCTACCATTGGCCCCGCCGGCGAGAACCTTGTCGAGAGCGCCTCAATTGAAAACGACAAGCATCACGCCGCATCCAAGGGCATGGGCTGCATCATGGGCGCCAAGAAACTCAAGGCCATCGCCATAACGCGCGGCCCATACGGCGTCCCCATCTCCAGGCCACAAGAGTTTCTCCAGGCCGCCCTCACATGGCGCAACGCCCTCTCCGGCCGTGTTGGCATTGCTAACGCTGGCATACCGAAAGGGCGCTATGCCACCATGGGCAGGGGGTATCGAATCGCCGGCAAGAACTTCACCGACCCGGAGTGGGGCATGGAATACGCTGTGGGAATTGTAGAAGAGGCGAAGAAGTTCCAGATCAATCCCAAGGGATGTTGGGCCTGCCCCATCTCCTGCTCCTACCGCTCCGTGGTCACCACCGGCCCCCATGCGGGCTACGTGGCTACCCTGGCTGGCGGCGGCGAGAACCAGGAAGGCTCCGCGGGCATGGCAGGCGTCAAGGAACCCGGAACGGTGCACTACCTCACGGACATGGTGGACCGCCTGGGGATGGACTCGGCTCCCATCGGCGCTTCCCTGGGAGTAGCCTTTGAAGCCTACGAGGCAGGCATTCTCACCAAGGAGAAGACCGGCGGCCTGGAGCTCCACTGGGGCGACGCCGAGATGGTGGAAAAGCTCTGGCGGATGGCTGTGAAGAAAGAGGGCTTTGGTGCAATCCTGGCCCAAGGCCCCAGGGCGACGGCGGAGTACATAGGCGAGGAGGCGCTGGGCATGGCCGTCCACGTCAAAGGCACCTCGCCCAACCTCCACGACTGGAGACCCGCTCCGGGCCTGTTCCTGGCCCAGGCGGTATCTGTTTCTGGCCCTTCCTGGCAGAGCGGCCCGGCTCCGGAAGCCCCGAACCCCGACGTGGGGAACGAGAAGGGCATGGACCCCTGGAAGTTTGAGGGCAAAGGGCAGATGGTATCCAAGCTACAACGCCGAGCCACCTTTGAGGACTGCCAGGGGGTATGCTGGTTCGCAGCCGGGCGTGACATGGCCGGCTCTCTGACCTGGTTCGCCCAGGCCATTGCCGCAGCCACGGGTTGGACGGACTTCTCCGTACAGGAGATTATGGAGGTGGGCGAACGGGTGATGAACCTCCAAAAGGTATACGCAATGCGCCGAGGCCTGACCAAGGCCGATGACATGGACATAAGCCCAAGAATACTGGAGCCGCAAAAGGTCGGGCCCACCGCCGGGCTGTCCCTGGCCCCTTACCTTAAAGAGGGGGTGGAGGAGTTCTACGAGGCCATGGGGTGGGATCGCGAGACGGGCAGACCGCTTCCTGAGACCCTAAGGCGACTGGGACTGCAAGACATTGTGAAGGACCTGCCTCCAGGTGGCCCGCGCGGAAGGAACCGGCGTCCAACAGAGTCCTAGAAAAGGAGGAATGCCATGGGCAAGGGCCTTCTGATAGATGCTTCCAAATGCACTTCCTGCCTGGCCTGTGAGGCGGCCTGCTCCCTGGTGAAAGAGGGAGAGATCAGCCGGGACAAATCCCGTATTCACATGCAGTTGTTCCCCGAGGCCTACTTCTACTATCCCCTGGTGTGCGCCCAGTGTGAAACGGCCTACTGCGCCTTGCCCTGCCCCACCAGGGCCTTGGTGAAAAACCACACCACCGGCTGGGTGGACTTCTACTCGGAGCGGTGCATCGGCTGCCAGATGTGTGTGGTGAGTTGCCCCTTTGGCGCCATAACTGTAAGGGCGGGAAAGGCCGTCAAGTGCGACCTTTGCGGTGGAGACCCCACATGCGTGAAGTTCTGCGAAACCAAGGCCATCCGGTACGGTGAAATCGAGGAACTGGCGGAAGACAAGCGGCTCCTGACCGCGCTGCGCTTCAAGGAGGCATCCCTGGCCGGAGCAACCCCAGGCAGATAGGCTGCCTTTGCTCCTCGCGCCCTGAGTCCGAAGTTCGTTGAACAACCTTCCCCCCCTTGGGGGTGCAGGGGGCTGTGCCCCCTGCCGGGGTAGCAGGGGTGTCCCCTGGTTTCAGTTTCTCCTCCCCCTTCTCCTGCAGGAGAAGGGGGATAAAGGGGGATGAGGTATCTGTGGGACGCAGAGCAATGGCGTGCTCATCCAGTAGGCTTTTTCAATGGATTAGCAACCAGGACACTAGAGGAAGACCTCGATGAAACGACACGTCATCATCGGGAACAGCCACGCGGCCATAAGCGCTGTCCAGGCCATTCGCAGCGTCAATGGTGAGGATGAAGTCATCCTAATCTCCAGGGAGGACTGCCTTGCCTACTCCCCAATGCTGACCCCATGCTATCTATCCGGCAGTATGCCCTATGAGGGGATGTTCTTCTGTGACAAGGCGTTCTACCAAGAAAACAAGGTGGACACCCTTCTGGGGAAGCGGGTGGTGAAGGTTACGCCTAAATCCAAGAGCATTTCTCTGGACGATGGCGACTCTGTCTCCTATGACACCCTGCTGATAGCCACTGGCTCCACCTCGCGGGTCCCACCCATCCCGGGAACACAGTTGCCTAACGTGTTCACACTTTGGACGGCGGAAGACGCTCGAAAGATTGGGGACGCCATGAGAGGCGCTGAAACTGTCGCAATCGTAGGCGCGGGCTTGATTGGAATTGATTGCGTAAACGTTGCGATGGGGAAGGGGAAGAAGGTCATCCTGATTGAGATGCTGGACCAGGTCATGCCCCAGGCTATGGACACCGAGGGATCGCGGATCGTGGAAGCGAGAATGAGGCAGCAAGGAGTGGAGCTGCACCTAAACGAGAGACTCCTGGGAATTGAGGCGCGCCGTGGTCGCCTGTCTCTGTCCCTGGCCTCCGGTACCCGCGTGCAGGCCCAGGTAGCCATCCTGGCCACGGGGGTCGCTCCTAACGTGGGCCTGCTGGAAGGCAGTGGTGTGCGGGTTGCGACCGG
>JAUSCR010000050.1 GCA_030651175.1 Dehalococcoidia bacterium | reverse complement strand
ACGGAGTTCCACCAGGCCATCCGCAACGAGCAGGAGCTGGTGGAGGCCCTTCTGTCCAGGGAGTTCAGGGCTGTCCGACTGGAGGAAACCAACCACCACTAAGCTGGGATAGTTGTATCAAACCATTTGGAGTAGTGCAGTTGTAAGGAGGCGCAATGACCACACAGGAGATAGAGTTCGACCGTAGCCAGTTGGGCGTTGAGCACGATGCAGGTATCTTCCCGGTCAAGGCGGATGCCATCATAAAGACCTGCCGGGCGTTGGGAGAGAGCAACCCCATCTACATTGATGAGAAGGCAGCCCGTGCTGCGGGCTATCCTGGGCTGGTAGCTCCACCGGCGTTCTGCGGAATCTTCGTGAGGGGTTTTGGCAGGCCGGACATCAAGCTGAAGGCTGCCGGCGGCGGAATGCACGCCGGCGAGGTTATTGAGAATCTTGTGCCCGTTTATGCTGGGGATGTTCTGACGGCCAAGACATCGTTGAAGGATGTGTACGCCAAGACGGGACGCACTGGCACCATGGTGTTCGTCGTCTGGGCGACCTCCTTCACCAACCAGCGCGGCCAGAAGGTGGCCGATGTCCAAGAGTCCTTCATGAGGAGGGCGTGAACGTGACGCGCGATTACGACCAGGTTGAGATGGGTGATGAGCTTGTCCCCGCGGAGAAGGAGGTTACGGACCAGATGGTCCTGGACTTCTGTGCGGTGTGGGGTAGTGGTGGCGGCACGGCCCGGTTCACTGACCACGAGGCGGCCAGGAAGGAGGGGCTGCCCCAGGCTATTGTTCCCGGCATCATGAGCATGAACTACATGGCCCAGTTCCTGGCTGGCTGGGCGGATGGCGGGCTGGTGAAGAAGCTGGACGTGGTCTTCCGCCAGCCCGTGGTGCATCCCCAGACCATAAGCCTGGTGGGTGTGGTTACAGACAAGAACCAGGTGGGCGGGGAGAACCAGGTGGAGTGCGACGTCTACATCCAGAACGCTCACGGAGACCGTCTGGTGGGTGGCAAGGCCACCGTGGTGCTGTCCAGCAAAGAATCGCCGGCCAAACAGCCGGGCCGCCGTGGAACCACTAACAGAAAGTAACAACATCCCTCTTAGATGGTTCCGACCCCGGAAAGCGGTCTGGGAAACGGATGCTAACGTGGGTCTCCCTGGTGTGGCGCAGAGTGATATCGCATAGCCTCCCTTGGGTGACAGGGTCAAGCCCCACTCCACGTTGAAGCAACGGTATCCCGTACTCGCAAGTCAGCCGTAGAAAATTTCTCGAAAGGAGAAGCCCTAATGCCTGTCTACGAGTTTGAAGGAAAGCGTCCCCGTATCGGCGCTACCAGCTATATTCATCCCACCGCTGTCATCATTGGAGACGTGGAGATTGGGGAGGGATGCTGGATCGGCCCCAACGTTACGATCCGGGCCGACAACGGTTGGGTCCGTATTGCCGAAAAATCCAACGTCCAGGACAACAGCGTCCTCCATGGCAACACTACCCTGGGCCCTTATTCTCACCTGGGCCACTCTGTGGTGATCCACGGCGCTACCCTGGGAGTGGGCGTTCTGGTGGCCATCCACGCCACCGTCCTGGACGGAGCCATCATAGGCGATGGGTGCGTCATAGCTGCGGGGGCGGTGGTGGCCCCTCGCGCCGAGGTGCCTGCGGGCAAAATGGTCATGGGCGTTCCTGCGGCCATTGTGGGGGATGCGCCACCACGCAGGGGAGAAGGTCCAGACGGCACCAACTCCTATCTGACCTTCCCATTTCGTTACCCCAAAGGGCTGCGCGAGCTAAGCCCCGAGGAGTTCACGGTAAGGAGCGGAGTATAGCTATGAAACAGGCCTTTTCCCCCAGAGAGATCAGCGAAGAAGTGTCAAAGGCCCTGGATTCGGCCCGCAAGGAGGCTGTGCCATCGGAGCGCCTGCTCCCCTTCACGGAAGCACAACTGCGCTTCCTGCACGAGGTGATCAGCCGCGCCCTGGTCAACGTCCTCCACAGCGAGAGCCCGGGAAGATAGCCTCTCGGTGAATCCACCTTGAGGGGTTAGCTTTGCCGCCGCTGGCGCAGCCAGCCGCGCCGCCCCGCCAGGTTGCCACGCCCCGATTCGTAAACTCATCGGGGCTCGCAATGACAAAGGATTGGCCGTGCAGAGCAGGCCAGGGAGTTCGTGGCATCGGTCTGCTGAGGTGAAGTGGTGGAGCTGAAGGGACTCGAACCCTTTACCTCTTCAATGCCATTGAAGCGCTCTCCCAGATGAGCTACAGCCCCACAGAAATCAAATATAACAGAGGTGCGTTGCTGGCGCAAGAAACGGCCAAGCGCAAGGTGTGGGTGCAGCACATGCCCCCTCCGTAGTAAGATACTTGCATGGCTATGCCGGCGCAGAAAGCACTCCCTGTGGTAGTGGGCATCTCCGGGGCCAGCGGCTCCGCCATGGCGCGGCGCACCATAGACAGGCTGCTGGAGATGGAGGTGCCTGTTGTGGCCACCTGCTCCAGCGCCGCCCGCCAGGTGTGGCAGGAGGAGATGGAGCAGCCTTTCCGCGACGTTCTGGAGACGTGGCTGGAGCATCCCCTTTTCACCTACTACCCCATAGGTGACTTGATAGCTCCCCTGGCCAGCGGCACCTACGCTACCAGGGGCATGGTAGTTGTCCCGTGCTCCATGGCCACCGTGGCTGCCGTGGCTCACGGGCTGGTCACCAACCTGCTGCACCGCGCAGCCGACGTTTGCATCAAAGAGCGTCGAAGGCTGGTGCTGGTGCCAAGAGAGACGCCTCTTTCCCCCATTCACCTGGAGAACCTGCTTACCCTGGCCCGCCTGGGCGTAACCGTGCTGTCGCCGGAGCCTGCCTTCTACCTGCGCCCCAAGTCGGTGGACGACATTGTGGAGTTCGTGGTGGAGCGGGCGCTGGTGGCCGTGGGCGTGCTGCCTGCCATGAGCGACAAGCTGACCTATCACCCCCGCAGCGAGTAGCTGGGTATCGTTCCTTATTGCCTAAGGCAACCACCTCTATCATGGGAGGAAACGCTTGGATGTAGTGGACCCATTGCCGGGCCTGCGGGGTGAGGCCAGGGCCCACCACGTGGCGACGATGTTCGCCCGCGTCTCCCGCCGGTACGACCTGCTGAACACAGTGATGACGGGTGGCATGCACCACCGGTGGCGACGGCAGGCGGCTTTGCTTGGCACGCGGGACCTGTCTGGCGTTGCCCTGGACGTGGCCACTGGCACGGGCGATTTGGCCATTGCCCTGGCCCGGCGGCCAGGCATGCGCCAGGTGGTGGGCCTGGACTTTGTGCCAGAGATGTTGCACCTGGCCAGGCAAAAGGTGCTGCGCCGGGACTCGTCCAAAGCAATTGGATTCCTCCGGGGAGATGCCCTGGCACTCCCTTTCCCAGACAACGCCTTTGCTTGCGCAACCTGTTGCTTCGGCCTGCGGAACATGGAAGACGTGTCCAAGGCACTGGCGGAGATGGTCAGGGTTGTGAATCATGGAGGACGGGTGGTTATCCTGGAGATAGTCCCCGGGGAGAGCAAGGGGCTATTTCCCTGGTTGCTAAACCTGTACTTCCGCCGCGTGGTGCCTGTGCTGGGCCGCGTCCTGGCGGGCGAGCGGGAGGCGTACACGTACCTGCCCAGATCGGTGGATGCCTTTCCTCTGGCCGGAGAGCTGGTCCACATTATGGAGGAGGCGGGCCTCCGGAACGTGAGTTACCGCAGCGTAGGGATGGGCCTGGTGGCAATCCATGTGGGTGAGAAGGCGTAGTGCTTGGGCCAATACGCTGTAGCTGCGCCGCCTGCTGTACTGAGCGCTTGTGAGGGATTGTCATTGTCGGGCTCGTGCGCTATCTGGTACAGTAGCAGATACTCTAAAACTCGTCTCTACCTAGAAAGAGGTTGTTCTATGGAGTACCGTCGGCTGGGCAACTCAGGCTTGGAGGTGTCCGTGGTGGGGCTGGGCACCAACAACTTCGGTTGGCGTATGGACGCTCAACAAGCGGACAAGGTTATTCACCAGGCGATAGAGTTGGGTATCAACCTGCTGGATTCCTCCAACAGCTACGGCAGGGGATTATCCGAGGAGCACATTGGGAAATCAATAAAGGGCATGCGTTCCAAGGTGGTGCTGGCAACCAAGGTGAGTAGCTCTACTAGCGATGGACCGAACCAGCGCGGCACATCACGCAAGCACATAATGGAAGAGGTAGAGAAGAGCCTGACAAGGCTGGGGACCGACTACATTGACCTGTATCAAATACACTATCCTGATTACGACACGCCAATAGAGGAGACTCTCCGGACGCTGGACGATCTGGTGAGGCAAGGAAAGGTACGGTACATTGGCTGCTCCAACTATGCGGCGTGGCGCGTTGCCGAGGCAATATGGACCTCCAGGGCACTGCACCTGGAAACATTCGTCAGTGCCCAGCCGGAGTACAACATGCTGGATCGGAGGGCGGAAAGGGAGTTGGTCCCATGCTGCCAGGCCTACGGCCTGGGCATTCTGCCTTACTACCCCCTGTCCAGCGGCTTCCTTACTGGCAAGTACCATCGCGGCCAACCTGTCCCTGAAGGCACCAGGCTGTCTGGCAACTCTCGGGCCCAGGAGCGGACCCTAACCGGAAGCAATTTCGATCTGCTGGAGCGGCTAGCGGCCTTTGCGGTGGAACGTGAGCACACCATGGTGGAGTTGGCCATAGCCTGGCTTCTGGCCACGCCTGCGGTGAGCAGCGTTATAGCCGGAGCAACCAAGCCGGAGCAGGTGGTGGATAATGCCAAGGCGGCCCCGTGGCACCTTACACCCCAGGAGAAGCAGCAGGTGAACGACATCCTGGACGCGGCGCGGCGCGGCTAAGGTATACTGCCGATGCTGGAGTGCTCCTGGTATACTACAGCAGGGACGTCCACCGCGAACTGGAGGCGGCGCTTGGGGACATGCGTTCGGAGGCCTATCTGGTGGATAAGCGTGCCCCCGACGCCACGGAGCAGGTAAAGCGCCGTCCGGCGAGGCTGATTGTCATTGACCATGCCACTGGCTTTGCAAAACCTGGATGCACTGGTGCTTGCGGGGGGCGAAAGCAGCCGCATGGGAGGCCCAAAGGCACTGCTGCCCGTCGGAAACACTACCCTTTTGGGCGCTACCATTGACCGACTGCGGCCCTTGTTTCGACAGGTGCTGGTGGTGACACGGGACCGCGATGCCCTGATGGGGCTGGATGTCGAGGTGCTCACGGACGACCGTCCGGAGAGGGGGCCTCTGGTGGGGTTGGCCCGGGGACTGGCTGCCAGCAATGCGCCGTGGTGTTTCGTGGCAGGGTGCGACATGCCTTTCCTCAATCCGGCGGTCATTGGCCTCATGGCGCAGTATCTGGAAGGGTACGAAGTGGTGGTGCCCAGCGTGAATGGCCGCCTACAGCCTTTGCATGCCTTTTACTCTCACGAATGTCTTCCGCTGGCTAGAGACCTCCTGGACGGCGGGGGGAAATCTATGCACGCACTCCTGGACCGCTGTCATGTCCGCACCATAGGCTCTGAGGCGCTGATGGCGCTTGATCCTGAACTTTTGTCCTTCCGGGACGTGGATACTCAGGAGGCGTACCGGGTGGTGAAGAACCTGGCAGAGCGAGCCCGGTAGCGGAGGAGTGACACGGTTATGCCTCTGGCCACAACCGTTGCAGGGGGTTCCAGCAGCGGGGAAACGCTCTCGCCGTTGTCGCAGAACCTCATCGCCGTCAGGGGCTTGGATGGACTGGCCCAGCAATGCTGACTTTGCTGCTGTTCTCTTTGAAAAGGCAAGGGTAGGCATACAAGATGGCCGATACTATCCAAGGGGCAACGTCCCTGATGAAATCGAGCGAATCAGGCTGACGCTTGGGGAGCGATTTGTCGTCCCTTTGGAAGACGGTGTGTGACCTGCCCACGAAACGCGGCCCAGCGATTAGGAGACGTCCGTCCGCCTCGGCGGTCTGGGTCTGGGTCTGGGATTATGGCGCTGGCAGAGTCGCCTTTGGAGGCTGCGGCGACCGGAGCCGGAGGAAAGCCGACCAAAGGAATGCTCCTTCCGAGGCTTGTGCTATGGGTGTGGAACGTCCCCCTGTGGCAAGCGTGCGGCGGGTCGGCACGGCTTCTCGCAGCCCGGCCTTGCGTAGTACCACCACGCCAGAGCAGCGGACACCAGGTAGAAGGCCAAGAGCCCATAGTACACGACGTTGGGGGAGTCATAGCTGTTCAAGCTCCAGCCAAAGAGGGCTGGGAATGCGAAAGAGCCGTATGCCGCGATGGCCGCAGTGAAACCCAAGACCGGCCCGGCCTCCCTGGGCGGGAAGATGAATGGTATCTGCTGAAAGGTGGAGCCGTTCCCAATCCCTGCGGCAAAGAAGAGGAGCAACGTCAAAGCCAGGAATGGTGCGAAATCCGAGGCCGCCTTGGGATGAGTGGTGAATGTGATGGCAACTGCTCCCACAGACAGGATCACTGCGCAAGCCAGCGTAACAACACCTCCGCCAATCCTGTCAGACAGCCAGCCACCTATGGGCCTCATGGCAGACCCGACTAGGGGCCCCAGAAAGGCATAGGTCAGAGGATTGGGGCCTCCTGGTAAACCGCCGAACAGCTCTTTGATAAGGAGAGGAAAGGACGCCGAAAGGCCAGAGAAGGAGCCAAAGGTCATCACGTAGAGGACGACCATGATCCAGGTGTGCTTTCTTCTGAAGATGACGAACTGAGCGGCTACAGACCCTCTGACAGGGAGGTTTTTAAGGAACAACCCGTTGAGGAGCGTTGAAACCAGCACGGGCACGACCCAGATGTAGCCGGCGTTCTGGAGCCAATGGTCTTTGCTCGTCCCCCCGCTTATCCACGTCTGGTCCGAGCCGCCCAGGGCGCCAAAGATAGGCACGGCGATGACCATGGGGACCAGGAACTGAACAAGGCTCACCCCGAAGTTGCCAATCCCCGCCTGAATACCTAATGCCGTACCCTGTTGCGCCCTTGGGAAGTGAAGGCTTGTGCTGGGCATGAAGGAAGAGAAGTTGCCGCCACCAAAGCCTGCCGTAGCTGCCAGAAGTAACAGAATAGAGTACGGTGTCGTTGGGTGCTGGACAACCACTCCGAGAGCAATAGAGGGCACCAGCAGAGACAGCGTTGAGAGTGTGACCACTGTCCGGGTGCCAAACTTCAGGATGAGGAAGGTGTGGACGATTCGCCATGTGGCTCCTGAGAGGCCCGGCACTGCGGCTAACCAGAAACGCTGGCCAACGGTTAGGTGAAATCCGACATCGTTCAGGTAGACAACCACGGCGCTCCAGACGAACCAAGTGCTGAAGGAGAGGGTCAAGGCAAAGGTAGTAAGCCACAGGGTTCGCTGGGCTATCCTCCGGCCCACACTTTCCCAGAACTGGGCATCCTCAGGCTTCCACTCGGTAACGATGTTTTTTGGTCGCATGGCGGTTACTCGTTCCTCTTAGTTTGGGTGCTTCTCGACCACCATGCTACCAATGGGCTTTGCCGTCGGTGGCGGCACATCCGGCTGGGCAGCAGCAGGGTAGATAGGTGGGGCCTTAGACGGATCCGGGGGGTCGGCAACAGATTCAAAGCCGTGTTGTGGTTGACTGACCCTGGAACGGCGTATGCTCAAGACCACCAGATGCAACCAGATCAGGGATGCTGCACTCAGAAGGAACAGGACCAGAAAGATGCTCTGTGGCTGGCCGGTCCACTCGCGCATGTAGCCGAAGAGCGGGGGCAGGAAGAACCCGCCCAGAGCGCCCAGCATACCCACGTGGCCACCCACAGCGCCCACATCCTTCGGGAAATACTCAGGTATGTATTTGTAGACGGCTGCCTTCCCGACACCCATGACCACCCCAACGACCACCATCAGTGCTGTAAATGTCCATGGAGAGGTTCCCTCCCCCAGCAGAAATAGTATGAATGTGGAAGCTGTCATAGCGACGAAGACGCCGTACATCACCGGCCGCGCTCCAAGCACATCTGTGAGCCATCCGCCCGGAGGACGCATCAGGCTGGCTGGGAAGATAAAGAGGGCAGTCAGAAGGGCGGCGCTCTGAAGGCTCAGCCCAAAGACATCCACGTAGTACTTGGGCAGCCATAGCGCCAGGGCAACATAGGCGCCGAATACCACTACGTAGTAAAGGCCGAACCGCCATACCCTCACACGGCGCAATGGCCTTAGCATTTCTATGTAATTGCGGCCACTCCCCGGCTTCCGGTCCGGGCTCGGCGAAATCCACCATATGGCGGCTGCCATAATGACCAGCAGAAGGGTGTAAATGACCGGCACTATCCTCCATCCTCCAGGAAGTAAACCACCCAGCAGTCCAGCAGTTGGGACAATAGCAATCAGCCCCGGGCCGATGAGCTTTGTCACCGATGCTCCTACGTTGCCTGCACCAAAGGTCCCCAGGGCAAAACCTTGCCGTTCTTTGGGGTACCAGGCGGAGCACCAGGCGATCCCCACAGAAAAGGTGTTTCCCGCCAGGCCAAACAGCAGGGCGTACCCCAGCAGCGCCATATAAGAGTGCGCCGTGCTCACCAGGAAGGTGGGCACAGCTACCACAAGGAGTAGGGAAGAAAAGACTACCCGGCCACCGTAAAGGTCGGTTAGAACGCCGAAGGGGAGGCGCAGGAGTGAACCACTCAAGACGCTGGCAGCCAGGAGCCAGCCCAACTCCACATCACTCAACCCCAACTCCTTGCGGATGGGTACACCCAGGACCCCAAACATCATCCAAACAGCAAAAGCCAGGGTGAACCCAACGGTGGAGAGGGTAAGCACTCTGGTCTTGCCCATCCGCCCGTCAGGCGGCGTTCCCCGTTGGTCCGGCTGGCGCGCTTCCACCGGCTTGCCAGCTACAGCTATCTCAGGACTCCCGCGGCTCTTCAACGTATACTCCTCTGGATTAACCTTGTTTGCGCTGCCTGGCGGTCCCTTTGTTCCAGATTACGACCTGGTAGGGCCGCCACAGGTACATGACTGGGAAGGCCACGACGTGTACCAGGCGAGTGAATGGGAAGAGGGCAATGAGCACGAATCCGCCCAGCATGTGCAGCTTGACTACCCACGGCAAAGCAGTAACGAACTGGGTCTGTGGGTTGAGCTTGACCAGGGATATGATCCAGGGCACCGCAGTGTGCAGGTACCAGTCCGAGCCCCAGCGGAAGAACAGCGCTACCCAGAACCCCAAGGCCACCTGTGCCAGAAGCACTGCCAGCAGCACCCAGTCCATGGTTGACGTGACTGTGAAGATTCGCGGGTTCCGCAGCCGCCTGATGATGAGAAGCACAAGCCCCGCCAGCGCCGCCAGGGCCAGGGCCAGGCCAATGATCTCCAGGGTGTACAGGCGCACCGGGGCGGCAATCAGGCGGGCCCATAACCCAGGGACCAGCAACCCCGCCAGATGGGCCAGCAGGATGAGGATGATACCGTAGTGCCAGGGCACCGATCCCCAGAACAGGGCGCGGTTCTCCAAGAACTGGGATGAGAAGCTGGAGTAGGAGAAGCGATCGTTGAAGTACCGGTAAATGCCTACCACCACCGCAAGGACAACCGCCACGTAAGGGAAGGCCGCGAATAGCATCACATCAACCATGATTCTTGCCTCCCGAGGGATGTGCCCCCTGTTCGCTCACTTGTGGCTGGCATATGGCCTCCACCACTGCCCGCAGCGCCCTCAGGGCCTGTCGGTAAGGGTATTCCTCTGACTGCACGCCGACCTTGATGCCAGCAACCTCGGTCATTTCGAGGACAAACCCTCCCGCAAGAACCTCACCCTGGCTGTGTCCCTCAAGTTGGGGGGTCGCCAGGTCCAAGGCGGCTGCAGGCAGGGAAGCCGTCCCTTCCTCTTTCGTCATCTGCTCCAAGGCGGGAAGAACCCCCTCCGCAAGCGTCTCCCGAGCCGACTCCTCATCCTTGCTCATGGCCAGGAAACGCAGCACGACAGATAGCCGGTCCGGTAGCTCAATCTCGTCCGCCTGGAACCCCTGGGAGCGGTACATTTCTTTGAGTGTCAGAAGGAAGGCGCTCCGCTTATAGCTCTCGCCAAAAACATGATAGCCAATATACGGGTGGCACACAGAGTTGAGATCGAAGTAGCCAGTGTAGACCTCCTCCAGGGTCCCTGGAGGGGTCGCCTCCACGAAGGACCTGAAGCGTCCCAGCAGGTCTGCTGCCCCGGGGGTGCTTGCGGAGAGCAGGGTCTCGCACTCCAGGATTTTCTCGGCCAGCCCGGGCCGAGGATAGTCCAGGATATCGGCAAGGAGCCCCAATACACGCTTTTCTTTCGTTACAGTCCACATGTTTACCACCTGCGTTGGGGAGCCTTGCGGAAGCCGAAGCCCGCCGCACTCTTGTGGGCAGAGGGGCCCGGAGGTGGAAGCTGTTCCTCAATTGCCATCTCCCGCGCCATGGGTGGCACCACGAACCTCTCATCATATGTAGGCAGCGATGTCAGGCGGAAGATAGCCTCGGCCTCCTCTGGGGTCGTGCCCGCTTGCGATAGCGCCTGTTGCGCCTGGCTCTCCGGCACGTCGTTTACCGTCTTGGCGCGCATGTGCAGCCGGACAGCGATTAGTTTCCGATAGACGGCATTGATAATCTCCTCGTTGCCGGCCGAGAACAGCTTTGCCATGTAGCGCAGGGGCAGCCGCGCCTGCTCCAGCGAGCTCATGATGGGCGCAGACCCTTGGACATCATGGTCAACTGTCTCGTACTGCCCGTTCCTTGTGGCCGCCAGCACTGGCAGCATCGGCGGGACGTAGAAGAGCATGGGCACAGTCCGGTATTCGGGATGGAGGGGCAAAGCCACCTTCCATTGCTTCACAAACTTGTACACAGGCGATTTCTGGGCAGATTCGATGACTGCGTCCGATAGGCCGTTCTTCTTGGCGGCGGCTATGACTTGCGAGTCAAAGGGGTCCTGGATGAGGTCCCTTTGGGCATCGACAAGCTGGTCATCCCGGACTGTTGCTGCCTTCTCTATGAGGTCTGCGTCATACAGCAGCAGGCCAAGGTAGCGGATGCGCCCCACGCACGAGTGGAAGCAGGCAGGAGGCTGGCCGCTCTCGAGGCGTGGATAGCACAGGATGCACTTCTCCGACTTGCCCGTGGACCAGTTGAAGTAGGTCTTCTTGTAGGGACACGCAGTCACACACATCCGCCACGCACGACACTTGTTCTGATTGATCAGCACCACCCCATCCTCGCCCCGTTTGTAGATAGCACCAGAGGGACAGGCCGCCACACAGGCAGGATTCAGGCAATGATTACAGATCCGCGGCAGATAAAAGAGCACCAGCTTTTCCACCTGAAACAGGGCCGCCTGTTCCGCCGCGGAAATATTT